>NZ_NKFL01000007.1:300000-600000 GCF_002223055.1 Burkholderia sp. HI2500
CTTCGTCATCGACGGCGCCAGCCAGACGCTGAAGCGCCGAGCGATCCGCACGGGCGGGCAACTGCTGCCGGATGGGCGGGTCGCCGTGACGCAAGGCCTGCGCGCCGGCGAGCAGGTCGTGGTCGCGGGGACCGCCGTCCTGAACGAGGGCCAGTCCGTCGTCACGTATCGGGCGCAGACCGTTCTGCAGGGAGCGCGCTCGTGAAGCTGACCCAGGGCGCACTCAATTCCAGCCGGCTCACCTTCTTTGTCGCGCTGCTGATTCTCGTGACCGGCGCGTTCACCTTCCTCACGTTCCCGTCCCAGGAAGAGCCTTCCACGACCGTTCGCGACGCGCTGGTATTCGTCGCGAACCCCGGCGTGCCGGCCGAGCGGATGGAGCAGCTCGTCGCCCGACCGGTGGAGGAGCGCCTGCGCCAATTGAACGAACTGAAGCACGTCACGAGCACCGTGCGTGACGGCAGCGTGATCCTCCAGGTTTCGTTCCGTGAAGACGTGCATGCACTGATGCCGGTGTTGCAGCGCATGCGCGCCAAGGTCGACGAAGCGGTGCCGCTGTTCCCGGCCGGCACGCTGCCTCCGCAGATCGACGACGACTTCGGTCGCGTGGCGATCGCGTCCATCGCGGTGACCGCGCCGGGGTTTTCGATGAGCGAGATGCGCGAACCGCTGAAGCTGCTGCGCGAAGGGCTGTACCGCGTGCCCGGCGTGCAGGGCGTCAGCTTTCATGGGCTGCAGGAGGAGCGCGTCTATATCGAATTCGACCGCGCCAGAATGGCGGGGCTGCATTTGTCCGCCGCGTCGGTCATGCAACAGCTGCAGAAGCAGAACGTCGTGCAGTCCGGCGGCCGGCTCGTGCTGTCGGGCCTGAACAGCGCGGTCGTCAGCTCCGGCGAAATCCGCTCGCTGCAGGCGCTGCAGGATTTCACGCTCACCGTGCCGCCGGCCGGCGCGCGCGCGGAAGCCGCGCAGGGCACCGTGCGTCTGGGCGACATCGCCCAGGTGCAGGTTCGGCCCGTCGATCCGCCCGAGTCTGCGGCGATCTTCCGCGGCGAAGACGCGGTCGTCCTCGGCATCTCGATGCGCAAAGGCCAGAACGTGAAGGCGGTCGGCCAGGCGCTGCGCGCGCGTCTGGACGAATTGAAGCAGCAGTTGCCCGCCGGTTTTTCGCTCGACTACGTGACCTTCCAGGCGGACGTGGTCGAGCGGGAAATGGGCCGCATGAACCAGGTGATGATCGAGACGATCGTGATCGTGATGATCGTCGTCGTGCTGTTCCTCGGCTGGCGCGCCGGCGTCGTGGTGGGCGGCATCGTGCCCCTGACCATCCTGGCCACGCTGCTCGTGATGCGCTCGCTGGGCATCGAGCTGCACATCGTGTCGATGGCCGCGATCATCATCGCGCTGGGCTTGCTGGTCGACAACGGCATCGTGATCGCGGAGGACGTCGAACGCCGCCTCGCCGCGGGCGAGGAGCGCCGTCACGCGTGCATCGAAGCAGGCCGTACGCTGGCGATCCCGTTGCTGACGTCATCGCTGGTCATCATCTTCGCGTTCTCGCCGTTCTTCTTCGGCGACACCGCCACCAACGAATACCTGCGCCCGCTCGTGGTCGTGCTCACGCTGTCGCTGCTCGGGTCGTGGCTGCTCTGTCTGACGGTGACGCCGCTGCTTTGCTATTTCTTCCTGAAATCCGGCCATCACGGCGAAGGCGATGCGCACGAGCACGATGCCGACGCGACGGTCAAGCAAAGCCGCTTCTACGGTGCCTATGCGCGCCTGATTCGCCGCGTGCTCGACCACAAGGGGCGGTTCCTGGTCGTGATGACTGCGTTGCTGGTCGGCGCGCTCGCGATCCTGGCCACGCGTCCGGCCGGGTTCCTGCCCGCTTCCGACCGGCCGCAGTTCCAGGTCGAGCTCGAGCTGCAGCCGGGGAGCGATGCGCGGCTCACGCGCGACGTGGTTCGCGACCTGAGCCGTTGGCTCGACGATCGCAAGCGCAATCCCGAGGTGACGACCAGCATCGGCTATGTCGCCGACGGCGGCCCGCGTGTCGTCCTGGTGCTCAATCCGCCGCTGCCTGCGTCGCATATCGGCTACGTCACGGTCAGCGTCGCGAAGCCGCAGGATCTCGACGCCGTGATCGCACGAACCCAGGCGTGGATGACGCAACACCATCCCGAGGTGCGAACCGATGCGAAACGCTTCTCGCGCAGCGCCCACGACGCCGGCACGGTGGCGTATCGCGTGTCCGGTCCCGACGAAGCCGTGCTGCGCGAGATCGGCCGCAAGATCCAGGCAACGTTGCATACCCAGCCGGGCATCGTGCAGATTCACGACGACTGGGGGCCGCGCGTGCCGCGTGTCGACGTCGAGATCGACCAGAACAAGGCACGGCGTCTGGGTGTCAGCAGCGAGGACATCTCGACGGCGCTGGCCACGCGGTATACCGGCGTCAACGTGTCGGTGTTGCGAGACGGCGATACGCTGGTGCCGTTGGTCGTGCGCGGCGCGCAAGCCGAGCGCGCGCGGCCGGAAGATCTCGCCAATACGCTGATCCATCCGGCTGCGGGCGGCGCGCCGGTTCCGCTGTCCGCGGTTGCGACGGTCACGTTGAATACCGAGCCGTCGACGATTCGACGCCGCGACCTGATGCGCACGCTCACCGTGAAGGGCCGCAATACCCACGGCACCGCGCAGCAGGCGGTCGATCAGCTCGCGCCGGCCGTCGGCCGGATCGCGTTGCCGCCGGGGTACCGGATCGAGCTGGGCGCCGAAATCGAGGAGTCCGCCGAGGCCAACGTGGCGCTCGGCGAGTATCTGCCGCACGCGGTGGTCGCGATGCTGGTGCTGTTCATCTGGCAGTTCGGCTCGTTCCGCAAGCTGCTGCTGATCGTCGGGATCATTCCGTTCGCGATGATCGGCGTCGGGCCCGCACTGATCATCGCCCGCGAACCGTTGGGCTTCATGGCGAACTTCGGCCTGCTGTCGCTGGCCGGGATCATCGTCAACAACGCGGTGCTGCTGCTGGAGCGTATCGAGGTCGAGCTGGCGGCCGGCAAGTCGCGCCGCGAAGCGGTCGTCGCGGCGGCCGTGGCGCGCCTGCGGCCGATCGTGATGACCAAGCTGACCTGCATCGCCGGCCTGATTCCGCTGCTGCTGTTCGCCGGCACGCTGTGGACCGGCATGGCCGTCACCATCATGGGCGGGCTGCTGCTCGGGACGTTGATTACGCTCGGCATGGTGCCGGTGCTGTATGAACTGCTGTTCAGCGACAGGCTGTCCGGCTGGAGCCGGAAGCTCTTCGGTTCCGGAGCCGTCGATGCGCCCGGGAAATGTTGAAACGGGTCGCCCAGCCGTTTAGCGCCCGTCAATGCGGGCGCATTGGAAACCCGGGTGTGACCAACAGGACAAGGTCCTCCCGGTGTTTGCCGGCTGTTGATGAACGAGGTCGCGAGACCTGCCTCATTTTTTTGAATGGAGCGTCACGAATGAACAAGACGCTGCGGCCCGCAATTCGGTGGCACGTACTCGCTCTCGAATAGTACGAACCTTGCGAACAACCGCGCATATAGCGCCGGCGTGACGTATCAGTTTGAAGGCCTGAAGCGGGGTGCTGCCTGCTCGCAAGCGAACAACGCCGGTCTGTTCGCGGCGGGCGCAGTGAACCCGTCGGTCGATTCGATCAATGGCACTGCATACCGAATCCAGGGCCGCAGCCGCACGTATGGCATCGATAAATCCCGCGTCGCAGCCTCGTGCAACTACCAAGTTGCCGCAAGTTTCCCCGTATGGTCAAATGACCATATCAATTGACCAGTTTGGGTGTAGCCCCCTGACTCGGAAGTCGCGTTTCGGGGAGCAAGAATTTGCCTGCCAAGCAGGGGGCGATGGCGGTGAAACAAACAGGATGGTGGCCGTCGCCCGTCAACTGTCTGCCGACAACGTGATCCACGGCGCCGCCGACTGTCGGTCGACCACGCAGCCCTATCGTTGCGACGCGCGATGCGTCTCGCGTGATTCGAGGCGCCCCGGCTTGTTCACGCGCGTGATGAGGGGATGGGCGTCGCGCACTTATTCAAATGGGACAGAGGAGATTGGGTATGGAAAAGATCTGGCTTGATGCCTATCCGCCGGGGGTTCCGGCAGAGCTTGATTCCAGCGCGTATCGAAACATCACTGCATTGATCGAACAAAGCTTCAGCCGGTTTCACGCGAATCCGGCGTTTGCGTGCGATGGAAAGCAGATCACCTATGGTGAGCTCGACGTGATGTCCCGAGCACTGGCCGCGTGGCTGCAGTCACGCGGCCTCGAGCGGGGTGCGCGGGTCGCCATCATGATGCCGAATGTGTTGCAGTACCCGATCTCGATTTGTGCGGTGTTGCGCGCCGGCTACGTTGTCGTCAACGTCAACCCGCTCTATACGCCCCGCGAGCTGCAACACCAGCTGAATGACAGCGGCGCGGAGGCGATCGTCATTCTCGACGGCTGCACGGCAACGCTGGATGCAATCCTTGCGCATACTCAGGTGAAGCATGTTCTGGTGGCCACGCAGGGCAACGTTTCCGGCGCGGAACGGAAGCCGAGCCCGTATGCGGCATTTGACGACGCGATCGAGGAGGGGCGTCGGGGCACATTCGTACCGGCTTCCCAGTCGCCGGACGATGTCGCTTTTCTCCAATATACGGGCGGGACAACCGGGGTGTCGAAAGGCGCGACGCTGTTGCATCGGAACATCGTCGCGAATGTATTGCAGTCGGACGTCTGGTTCAACCCGGCGCGCGATTTGCGCCCTGACGTGACGCAGTTCATCACGGTGGCGGCACTTCCGCTCTATCACATCTTTGCGCTCAATGTTTGCTGCCTGTTGACGATTCACACGGGGGCGCTTTCCGTACTGGTGCCGAATCCGCGGGACATCGGGGGGATGATCAAGTCGCTCGCGGGATACAAGGTCACGAATTTTCCGGGTGTCAACACGCTCTTCAACGCGATGCTCCATCACCCCGACTTCTCGCGCCTCGATTTCTCCAATCTGCTGCTGGCCAGCGGTGGCGGGATGGCCACGCAGGAAGCCGTCGCCAGGCGCTGGAAGGAGATGACCGGCGCGCCGATCATCGACGGATACGGGCTGTCCGAGACATCACCTTGCGTCGCGGTCAATCCCGTGACCGGGAGTGAGTTCAACGGCACCATCGGCCTGCCGTTGCCCTCCACGGAAGTGTCGATCCGGGACGACGACGGCAACGAATTGCCGCCCGGCGCAGCCGGAGAGCTGTGCATTCGTGGTCCGCAGGTGATGGCGGGTTACTGGCAGCGGCCGGACGAGACCGCGAAGGTGATGACCGAGGACGGCTTCTTCAGGTCGGGTGACATTGCGTCGATCTCCGAGGCGGGCTTCGTGCGAATCGTCGACCGCAAGAAGGACATGATTCTCGTGTCCGGTTTCAACGTCTACCCGAACGAGATCGAAGACGTCGTCGCCAACCATCCCGGTGTATTCGAGGTCGCGGCGATCGGCGTACCCGACGAGCATTCCGGAGAGGCCGTCAAGCTGTTCGTGGTCAGGAAGGATCCGGCGCTGACGTGCGAAGACCTGATGGCGTTCTGTAAAGGCCAGCTGACCGGTTACAAGCGCCCGAAAAGCATCGAGTTTCGCGACAGCCTGCCAAAGAGCAACGTCGGGAAGATCCTTCGGCGCGAGTTGCGGGTGTCGAACAATTGACGTGGTGACCGAGGTGATGCCGGGAGATTGAGTGGCCGGCATCACCCGTCTCCTAACCGGCACGTGAATGGCAGCGCGGAAAAAGTCCGCCGCACGCCGGCGCCTGATGCGACGGCGCATCCGGCGCGCTGGCGACACAAGGTCCACTCAAGCATCCCCGGAAAGGCAGGCAGGGCCCGCATGAGCGGGGCTGCCGCCCCATTCGTGCCGCGGGTAAAGGCGCGTTCCGTCAGGCGACTTCGAACAAGCCGGCCGCACCCATGCCGCCCCCCACGCACATCGCCACGACGACGTAGCGCGCGCCGCGTCGTTTGCCTTCGATCAGTGCGTGTCCGACCAGACGGGCGCCCGTCATCCCGTACGGATGGCCGATCGAAATGCTGCCGCCGTTGACGTTGTATCGGGCCGGATCGATTCCCAGCTTGTCGCGACAGTACAGCACCTGGCAGGCAAATGCCTCGTTGAGCTCCCACAGTCCGATGTCGTCGACTTTTAGGCCATGAAGCTTCAGGAGCTTGGGGATCGCGTAGATGGGGCCGATGCCCATTTCCTCGGGCGCATTGCCGACGACGGTCATGCCGCGATAGATGCCGAGGGGCGTCGCGCCGATCTGTTCGGCGGTCTTGCCGTTCATCAGGACGCAGGCGCTTGCACCGTCCGACAGCTGGCTTGCGTTCCCGGCGGTCACCACGCCACCGTCAACCACCGGTGCGAGCCCGGCAAGCGATTCGAGCGTCGTGCCGGGACGATTCCCCTCATCCTGCGTGAGCGTGACCTCCCTCCGCCACGTTTCGCCGGTCGCCTTGTCGACGACCAGCATCTGTGTCGTGATCGGGACGATTTCGTTCGAGAAGCGGCCTTCCTTTTGTGCGGCGGCAGTGCGCAGCTGGGAATCGAGCGCGTACTGATCCTGCAACTCCCGAGCGATCCCGTACTTGCGGGAAACGAACTCGGCGGTCTCGAGCATCGGCATGTAGGCGGCGGGTTGCACGGCCAGCACGTTGGGATCCTGGTCGGCACGCGTCCACTCGAAGTAGCGCGTCTGTACCGCCGAGATGTTTTCCTGGCCGCCCGCGACCACCACCTGCATCCCGTCGCACATGATCTGTTTGGCGGCCGTGGCGATCGCCATCAGGCCCGATGCGCATTGGCGGTCAAGCGTTTGCGCGCCGACCGAAGCAGGCAGCCCGGCCGCCAGCACACCTTGTCGGGCGACATTGTTGCCGGCGGTTCCCGCGTTGAGCACCGAACCGATGACGGCGTCCTCGATGCGATCCGGTTCGATCCCGGCGCGCAGCACGGCATGCCGGATGGCGTGACCGAGCAGGGTGGGCGAGTGCGTGAGGTTGAACGCGCCGCGATAGGCCTTGCCGATCGGCGTGCGCGCGGTGGAAACGATGACGGCATCAATCATATGACATCCTCATGAATTAGACGGAAGCAACGAAATGGAGGCTGCGCGCACGGGTCAGAACCAGTGCTCCGGCATCGTCAGGGGCGTGGTTTCCACGGGATTGAGCACCGCCAGCCATGCGGCCACCTTGGGCATTTCCCACCCGAAGAAGTAGTCGCACGCGGCGAGCTTGCCGCGATGGAAGTCGCTCCCGGTGGGGCCGCTCTCGAGCGTGTTGGCCACGAGCGCCTGATCGAGCCAGAGCCAGCCGACGACGACATGGCCAAATGCTTCGAGGTAGGCCGCCGCATTCGCCAGCTGGAGCTCCGGGTCGTCGAGCCGGTGCAGCGCGTGGGTGACGAGTCGGATGCGCTCCCACGCGCATTCGAGCGTGTCGGCATGGTCATGGAGCGAACGGATCGACCGAGCCTTGAATACCGTCGCGGCGATTTTCCGGTCGAGAGCATGCATCGCGGCGCCGCCGTTTGCACGCGTCTTTCGGCCCAGCAGGTCGAGCGCCTGGATACCGAATGTGCCTTCATGTATCGGGTTGAGCCGATTGTCGCGATAGAACTGCTCGACGTTGTATTCGCGCGTGTAACCGTAGCCGCCATGCACCTGAATGGCGAGATCGTTGGCGACGAGGCCCCATTGGGACGACCAGCTCTTGACGACGGGCGTGAGCAGGTCGAGCAGGCCATGCGCGTCTTCGCGGGCGCCGGCGTCTTCTTGCGAATGGATATCGTCGCTCAGTCGAGCCGCATACAGGCACAACGCGAGTGCACCCGACACGTAGGCCTTTTGCGCGAGCAGCATGCGCCGGACGTCGGCATGACGGATGATGGGGGCCTGTCCCGAGGCGGGCGACCGGTCACCGCGTGTCCGGCCCTGCAGGCGCGTCTTCGCATAATCCAGCGAGTGAAGGTAGCCGGTATAGCCGATCGCGGCGGCGCCGAGGCCGACCGAGATACGCGCCTCGTTCATCATGTGGAACATGTAGGCCAGGCCTTTGCCGGGCTCGCCGACGATCTCCCCGATCGCGCCCGCTTCGCCTCCCGGACGGTAGCGACCCTCACCAAAGTTCAGCAGGCAATTGACCGTGCCGCGGTACCCCATCTTGTGATTGATGCCTGCGAGGACGACATCGTTTCGCTCGCCGGGCAGCCCGTCGGCGTTGATCAACTTGCGCGGGACGGTGAAGAGCGATATCCCTTGAACGCCCGGAGGAAGCTGGCCGTTTTCATCGGGAATCTTGGCCAGTACCAGGTGGACGATGTTCTCGGCAATCTCGTGATCGCCACCGGAGATCCACATCTTGTTGCCGAACAGGCGGTAGCGGCCGTCCCGGCTTGGAACCGCGCGCGTGCGGATATCGGCAAGACTCGACCCGGCTTGCGGCTCCGACAGGCACATCGTGCCAAAACATCGCCCTTCCGCCATGGCCTTGACGTAGTGCTCGACCCGGTCGCGCTCACCGTGGGCCATCAGCAAATTGGCGTTGGCGATCGTGAGAAAGGCGTAGCCCGCGGTTCCCGGATTGGCTGCCAGCAAATACGCCATGCCGGCCCGCTCCACGGTGCTGGGCAGGCTCATGCCGTTCCACTCGTTCGGGAACGACGCGCTGATCAGGCCGGCGGCCGCAAATGCACGCAATGCAACACCCACTTCCGGGTTGATGGTGACGCGTTCTCCGTCGAATGCGGGTTCGTTGCTGTCGTTCTTCTTGTTATGCGGTTTGAAGAGATCCGTGGCAAGCGATTCGTACACATCCAGCACGGAGGTGTAGTCGAAGCGGTCCTGCCCGGCAAATCGTTGCCGACCGGTAAGCGATTCGACCTGCAGCCAGTCGAAAAGAATGAACTCCACGTCGCGACGGGAGAGGGTGAGTTCGCTAGTCATGGAATCGAATGAGTGAGTGTCGGGGGTCTTGGCGCGATTTCGACTGTCTTCAATAAATTCTGGAATGCGAAATTATGGGTTTGAAGCGATCGCGCTCGGAAACACTGAAGGACATCATGGGGTGATCGGCGTCGTCCACTCCGCCACGACATCGGGGGGATCGGTCGTGCATATCCGGAGGCGGTATGCATGGAGCGATTCGCGTGGTTTACAGTGGGACGGCATGTCCATATCAATGTTGATCAAACGACCAAGTCATGTGGCCGATGAAATTAGCATGGTGTTCATCGACGGTCGATCGTGGTTAACCCGTCGCTTTCCGAACTGTGCCGTCATTGAAAGACGTGGGGCGATTCGAAGCGGTTGAGCGGCGCGTGATCAACCCCTGGTTCCGGTCGGAACTCGACCGGAACCAGGGTGAAGGACGCAAGGAAAACAGGGCGCAGGCCCGGATCGAGGCACGTGTCGCATCCGTTCCGGAAAGCGGTGGCGGGGCAGGTCAAATGTCTGAAGCGACCGGACGTGGCAGGATCCCGTCCCCGTCATGCAAACACGTCGGCAACATATCTGCCATGCTCCCGCTCCATCGTGTCGATCCACGCGCTGGCGCTTTCATCGTTCGCTCCCGTTGCCTCCTGATAAATGCGGGCAAGCGTGGCGCGTACGGCAGGCGCCATGTTCTTTCCGTCCCCGCAGACGAAGACGGTGGCGCCTTGCGCAAACAGGGCGGCGATCTTCTCGCGCTCCAGCCAGACTTTGTCTTGAACGAACCGGGCACCTTCCTCCGGGCGGTTCGAGTAAGCCGGCATCACTTCGACCACACCGCATCGAGCCCATTCGTCGAGTTCGTCGCGATAAAGAAAGTCGACGTCGGGGTCATCGATGCCGAAGAAGAGCAACGACTTGCCGATGTTTTCCCCCTGCTGCTTCTGCAGTGCGCGCTCTTGCAGGAAGCCGCGGAACGGGGCGATACCGGAACCGGCACAGATCAGGATCATCGGCAGACCGGTTTCGGCGGGTGGCCGAAAGTGTGCATTCGATGGCCTGACTGCAACGGACAGGCTGTCCCCGGTGTTGAGCCGTGCGAGATACGACGACGCCACCCCTTCATGGCGACCATTGCCGGAGAGCGCCGGTGCATCGACCACGGCGACCGTCAGCGTGACATGGTCTGCTTTCCAAAGCGGGGAAGACGAGATCGAATACTGGCGTGCTTTCAGCGCGGGAAGCATATCGAGGAACTTTTCGAGCGACAGGTCGACGGACCCGAAGCGTTCGAGCAGATCCATGACGGTGGTCCGTTTTCCCAGGATCTCGCCTTCGAAATCGTCGGCGCTCAGGCGCTCGAGCTCGACCTTCTCGGGAGGGCAACGCGTGGCGGCGGCCAGGGTCGATACTTGTGATCGGGTGGCAGGAACGGCGAGTTCGACATAGCTCGAGAACAGGTCACCACAACTGATGGGCTGGCCGAGCGGAAGGCGCGGATTACTTGACGTGCCTTCAATCACCACCTGCGTGTCCCAGCTCACGCGAAACCGGCGCAAGACGCGATCGACGTTGTTTTTCGAGTTGCGCGGCAGGACGGCCAGGTAATCTCCCGATTGATACGTCATCGCTTCCGGCAGTTTCAGTTCAATATGCTTTTTGGAGCGGCTGCCGGCCACGCTGATATCGACCAGTTCCCTGTTGTCGACGATGGACGCATGCGCCATGTCGCCGAAGTTCAGCAGTTTTTCACGGGTATTCTCGGCGAAGCTGACCTTCAGCGCGGTATCGCCTTGTTGCACGGTCGAGACTTCCTTCCCGGCGCTGATCGCAAATCGGTCCCACATTTCGGTGTACCAATTGTCAAATTCACCGAAGAAGTCGCCACCGGAATCGAGTTCGCCTCTGACGTGCACTCTCGTGGCACCGGCCTTCTCGAGCGCCTCATCGACTCGCTTGGGAATCGCCTGGTAGGTCCGGGCCCATTGCTTGTTGCCGCACCCGAGCACCGAAAAATGGACACCGTCCAGCGCACCTTCGCCGAGTGCTTCGACATACGGGACGAATGATCGGGCGTTGTCGGGCGGCTGTCCTTCATAGGAAGCGGTGACGATCACGATGGCCGGATATCCGTCGAGTTTTCCTGCGAAATCGTCGAGCGGAGCGCACGTCGCGTGAAATCCGTGACGACTCGCATCCCCTGCAATACGTCTTGCAAAGGATTCGGCGGAGCCCGTGTTTCCCCCGAAGAGGACGAGCATGGTCGACACGTCTTCGCCGGAAGTAGTCGACTGAACCGGAGCGACGCTCGGGCTTTGAGCACTCGAGCGGGCGCGAACGGCCGTATCGGGCGCTTTGAGCGCGCCTCGGGCCCGAGGTTTCACGTTGATCCGGAAACCGGTCGGCTTCAGCGTAAGCGTTTCGGCGACATCCAGCTCGTAGTCCGGATCGGCGAAAGAGAAATCGAATCGCTGGAGCAGCATGATCAGGACGAGATGGGCTTCCTGCATCGCAAACGGGCGGCCGATACAGGCGCGTGCACCGTTGCCGAAGGGCTTCCATGCATTGGGCGGGAGTTGCTCCGCATTCTCCGGCGCAAATCGCTCCGGACGAAATGCCTCGACGTCCTCGCCCCAGACGCTCACATCCCGATGCAACATGGGCGTCAGGATCATGATGATGTCGTCGGGAGAAACGGCATATTTGCCGCCGAACGTGGTGTCGGCGAGCGGTGACACGGCGAATGCCGGCGCGGTCGGCCAGATGCGCAACGTCTCCATGAGGATGTGTTCGATGTAACGCAGTCGTGCGAGATGCTCGATCCGCGGTGTCTCGCTGCCCACCACCTCGTCGACCATGTCCCGTGCTTTTTGCAGGATGTCCGGGTTCTTGAGGAGGAAATAGGTGGCAAAGGACAGGAGCCCGCTGGTCGTTTCATGTCCGGCGATGAGAAAGGTAATCATCTGGAAGACGATGTTCTCGTCATCGAGTTTTTCTCCCGTCACCGGATCGATGCCGTTCAGCATGCGGTCCAGCAGGTCCATCGACGCTTCGCTGTCGTGTGGGTGCTTGCGCCGGTCTTCGATCATTTTGGTCGCAAGCGATCGCATGACTGCGATGTCCGCGTCGAACTTTCGACTGCGATTGACCATCAGCTTCGACACAAGCTTGGGCCGCAGCTCGCGCTTGCCGGCCTCGCTGAGGGTGTTGACCATGGCATCGACAAACGGATGCTGGTCTTCACGGTAGAAGCTGTTGAAACGACAATCAAACGCACACAGGGCAATCGTATCGAGCGTCAGTCGAGTCATGTGATCGGACACGTCGACCGGTGTCTCCGGGCCGAACCGCTCCCAATGAAGAAACATCTGGTCGGCGATGTCGACCATCTTGTCGAACATCGACCAGATACTGAGTGGGCCGAACGCCTGCATCAGCACACGATGCGCCTTGGCCCAGTTCGGTTCGTCACCGAATGCCGTAAATAACCCGTCGCCGATCGCGGGCCTCAGTTCGAGCAGCGACTGGTGCACACACTTCTGAAATCGGCTTTCATCGCACACCTCATTCACCAGTGTTTGCCCGCTGACAACGTAGTAACCTTGCCCGAACACCTCGAACCAGTAGACCGGCCCGTAAGTGCGCGCGAGATCCATCATCTTGGCAAGGGGGGACGGCCCGAGGACCTCCATCAGATGACCGATGACGGGTTTCAGGGGCGGCTGGGGGACGAGGGATGAGGACTTCATTTCAATAGCCTTTCAGAGGTGTGTTAGCACATCGCATCTCGATCTATTGAACAAATGTAAAATAGACAAAACCACGTGTCCAGAGCTTTTTATGTCACCTGATGTAAGCCCTAATACCGCCGATCCTCGCTTTCAACGGAGTTACGACGCGCTCGTTCGCGCCATGACCGAACTGCTCGACGAGGCGCCGCTGAACAAACTCAGCATTGCTCAGTTGGTGCAGCGCGCCGGCGTCGCGCGTCCCACGTTCTATCAGCACTTTCCCGACCTTCAGTCGGCCGCCCAGCGGGCGGCGCTGGTGAGGCTCGACGACGCTTTTGCGTTCGTCGAGGAGCAAGGCAAACGGCTGAACCCGCCGAGTGCCACTTTCTTCAGGTCAATGGAGGTGGAAACCGCGCTGATTCTCGAGCATCTGAATGCGCATCAGCCTTTCTATCTGTCCGTGTTCAACGACGCGGCCACATCGGCGTTTTTCGATGAATTGGTGACCTTCGTTTCCGGCCGGCTCCTTCCGCCTTATGAAGGCGTCCGCACGGAAGCCGAGCAGGATTGCCTGACGGTGCTCGGCGGGGGATTGGTCTGGACGGCGGTGCACTGGCTTCGCCAGGGCGCCATGCGCGAGACGCCGGAGGCCATGGCGAAGCGCATGGCCCGCACCGCGGCGACGATCCTCGATGCGTTCGGGCTGACGCTCGGGTTCGCGCAGGCGGATTCGGAGTAGCGAGAGGGGAAGCGCGACGCCGCGGTGGAACACGCGGCGTGTCATCGTCATGGTCGTCGAGCGATCAAGTCGAGGTCGCGGGTTTCATGAAATAGACATGGAACGCCTGCAGCGCGGACGCGACCCACTCACGCTCATCGTCCGACACATCGTCGAACGGCACACCGATCTTGTCCTTCGTGTAGTGATCGCCCAGTGCGCCGCGAATGCGGCGGTTGGCGCCCTCGGCATCGAGCAGGGTACGTTCTATCCGGACTGCCCCTTCTCGTGCGTACAGCGTGAAGCGAAAGCGCAGGCTCGCGACACCGGTCAGGATTCGCTGCAGGTCAAACTGCAACCGATCCGGAAAGACCGTGAAATAGATGAAGTCCTCGCGGTCTTCCGGCGTACCGTAAGCGTTGATCGCGTGTCCTTCGGGCTGACCATGGCGCATCAGGATGGCGCTCAGTAACGTGTAGTCGTGAATGTCCATTGCGTGTTGTAGTTTTCGTGTCGCCCTGTATCACGGCACGACGGCGACAAATTGAAGGTTTTTTTCCTGCGCCCACGCGCGCACGGCTCGTCCGGCATGACGCACCGAACGGTACCGTGCAGACGCACGATCCGCGAACGCCGTTACTTCGGGAGCCAGCCTTTCAGGCTTTCCGTCAACATGTTCACGCAATCGGCGCGTGTTTCGCCGGTCTCGATGAAGCTGTAGTCGCTCAACGCTATCCAGATCACGCGTGCGTCCATGCCTTCGCCGTCGAACGCCAACAGCTGATTTTCCTTCACCGTCGGCGTCCAGATCCATGGCTTCATGTCGCACTCCAGCGCCGCCAGCAGCGTGCCGTCGGGACTATAGAAATGGGGCCGCCCGTCCGCGGTAATCGCCAGCAACTGGCGCCCGTGCAGGAGCTTCGGCGGCTGCTTGTAAGCGTGATGGACGTGTGCGTATTCGCAGGGAATGACCAGCCGTCCGCTCTCGTGCACGACACCCTGCAGGATGCCCGGATTGTCCGGCGAAGGCTCGCCGGGCCGACACCACTCGACCACGGCGAGGCGCAGCTTCCGGTGGAACGCGAACACGTTCTTGTAACGCGTGTCGAATAGCGGTTCGCCGGTTGTCGCATCGACAGCGGACACCGTATCGTCCGCATGGAAGAGGCGAACTCGACCGTCGTCGTGGAGCATCCCGCCGGTCAGGTCGTCGAACAGCGACTCGCCATCGGGCCAACGCAGCAGCTCGACGATTCCGCTCGTGCCTTCCGGCAGCGGCGCACGTCGCCCCAGTGCCAGCGTTCGCGTGAGGGGAGACACATTGACGTAGCCGGCGGAAACCGGCACGACCCACCGGCCATTCAGATCCTTGAGGCCACCCGGCGAGCCGGCATGCCAGTCACCGTGTTGCCTGATGACGATATAGCCTGCCTCGATGTCGATCCATTCCGCTCCTTCGTCGGGGTGCACCAGCCAGCGGCCATAGGGCGTGACGAGCCCGGCGGGGGCGCGTGGCCGATCGGCGTCGGCCGAAGGCGATTCGCCGGCAACCCGATCGATTCGCCGCACGTAGTACGCCTGCACTTCGTCGATCCACGGTTGCCAGTCCCTTGCCGGCTCGTAGCTTTCCCGCAGATCATCCGGCCATTCCGCATGCGGCTGCGCCTCGATCGCGTAGATGCGCTCGATCACGTTCGGATTCCACCATCCCCATTGCCCCGTTGCCTCGCTCAGCAACGGTAGAAGGGCGGGCGGCAGGTCGGCCGCGCCCGGCTCCGGTGCCGGGCCCCATTCGGCGCAGCGTTGTCGCGTCTGCTGCAGGAACGCGTTCATGTCGGGCGTGCCGAGGGCCGCGTCGCAACACTGGCTGCAATCGAGGATCAGCCATTCGCGCGTCGTCGTCGAGACGGTCGTGTGCATGTGCGCCCATTGCGCCTGAGCATCGGCCGGCAACTGCGGCAGCCGCGGCTGCATGTGCCGGTCCAGCGCATGCCAGCGCGCGCGCACCTCGGCCATCGGCGCCATCAGGCAGGCGGGCGACTCGACATCGCCAAATATCGCGCACGGTGCGATCCGTGGCAGATGCGCTGCATCGCCGATCAGGTAGAGGAACAGTTGCGGAATCTGTTCGAACCATTCGGCCCAGCCGTCCATCTGGCCGTCGTCGATATCCCATACGGTCTCGGGCGTGGACGGGTGGTCGTGAGCAAACAGGCAAGCATATCGAAGCATTTTCCCGGAATCTCTCTTGTTTATTTGTGTGTGCAACTTCGGTCATCCACGACGGGGCGGGTCACATCCGGACGCAGGCGAATGGCGTCACGTCCGGCAAGCCGTCGGCCCGTCGTGCCTCTGCGCAGCAACAGGACCGATCATGTGTGCATCAGCCTGCGGCCGATCCCGATCATCAACGCTCCCACCCAGCCGAGGAATATACCCGTGATGCCGGCGCCGAGCCGTTCTTGGCGTGCACGGTGTTCGTCGTCGGTCAGTTGCCGGCAGGCGCAGGCGTACCGGGTGGAGAGGGTTCTTTCAAGGAAGGAGGAACGTGCGGACATCGTGGTTCCTTCAATCCGCACGCGGAGGGCCAAACGGATCGGGCAACCGGAGAGACCGCTGACGTGCCTGTATCAACTTGAATTGAGCGACTTCCACGTTGCGGGGTGCGAGCCACGTGAAAAATGGAGGACGGTCGGCATGGAATACTGTCCATGGCGAGACGCTTTGGGTAGTGATGTGTATAATTCATAAATTCATACACATCGAGAGGTATGCCATGCGTACCAACATTGAAATCGACGACAAGCTGATGGCCGAGGCGCTTGCCGCAACCGGTATCAAAACCAAGCGCGAAGCGGTCGAGCTCGGTCTGAAGACGATCATCAGGCTCAAGCAGCAAGAGCAGATTCGCCAGTTCCGTGGAAAACTCCACTGGGAAGGTGATCTCGACGCCATGAGGACGGATCGATGACGCTCGTGGATTCGAGCGTCTGGATCGACTATTTCCGCGGCAAGGTTGCGCCGGAAACCGACAAGCTCGATGCTTTGCTCGGCCACGAGGCGCTGTTGTCCGGCGACCTGATCGTCGTGGAGGTGTTGCAGGGCTTCTCGGCTGAATCCGAATTCAATGTCGCCCGCCAGTTGATGACGGGGCGCATGAATGTCGTGTCGCTGGTCGGAACGGACAACGCTGTCCAGGCTGCACGAAATTATCGTGCGTTGAGAGCGCGAGGCGTGACGATCCGCAAGACCATCGACACGCTGATTGCGACTTACTGTATTGAGAACGGGGTCTCGTTGCTGTATAGCGATCGCGACTTCGATCCATTCGTTCAACATCTGGGTCTTCGATCAGCCCTTCTGGATGATTGAGCGAAGCCAGGCGAGTCTCATCGACATTCGACCTGAGCGTTTTCCGGGCTACAGGAAATCCAGTTCAAGGGCCGGAGCGCGAAACCTTGCGGGCATCGGCACCGGGCGCAAGCACGATCCAAATCTAAACGATTTGTGATCCCTTCCCGTCGAAAAATTTTGCACAATGGCGGCAGCGCGGCCCATGGCCGCGATTCCCCCCGGAGAACCCGGCCAGCCGGACCGGGGCCGGCCCGAACCGATACCAGGCACCGACGTGCCGCCGCCCGCCGCCATGGACCAACCGAAACGCATCCTGATCGTCGAGGACGACGCCGATATCGCCGACGTTTTGAGCCTGCACCTGCGCGACGAGCGCTACGAGGTCGTGCACAGCGCGGACGGCGCCGAGGGGCTGCGCCTGCTCGAACAGGGCGGCTGGGATGCGCTGATCCTCGACCTGATGCTGCCGGGCGTCGACGGCCTCGAAATCTGCCGGCGCGCGCGTGCGATGACGCGCTACACGCCGATCATCATCACCAGTGCGCGTTCGAGCGAGGTGCACCGGATCCTCGGCCTCGAGCTCGGCGCCGACGACTATCTGGCCAAACCGTTCTCGGTGCTCGAACTCGTCGCGCGCGTGAAGGCGCTGCTGCGGCGCGTCGATGCGCTCGCACGCGATTCGCGGATCGACGCGGGCACGCTCGACGTCGCGGGGCTGGCAATCGACCCGATCGCGCGCGAGGCGAGCGTGGACGGCGCGCGCATCGACCTCACGCCGCGCGAATTCGACCTGCTGTATTTCTTCGCGCGGCATCCGGGCAAGGTGTTCTCGCGGATGGACCTGCTCAATGCCGTGTGGGGCTACCAGCACGAAGGCTACGAGCACACGGTCAACACCCACATCAACCGGCTGCGCGCGAAGATCGAGGCCGATCCGGCCGAGCCCGTGCGGATCCTCACCGTGTGGGGCCGCGGCTACAAGCTCGCCGCGCCGGGCCAGCGGGACGCATGATGAAGCTCACCCTTACCCAGCGGCTGTCGCTCGTGTTCTCGGTGCTGCTGCTCGCGTGCTCGGGCGCGTCCGCGTGGCTGCAGATCCGCGCGAACGACATGCGCGAGCAGGAAGTCGTGCAGGGGCTGTCGCGCGACCTGGCCGCCAACATCGTCAACAGCGTGACCCACAGCGCGCCGCTGATGGACGCGAACGGGCTGCGCCCGGACGCGGTGCGCACGTTGTTCGGGCAGTTGATGGGCGTGAACCCGAGCGTCGAGGTCTATCTGCTCGACAACGCGGGGCGGATCAAGGGCGACGATGCGCCGCCCGGCCACGTGAAGCGCGATCGTGTCGATCTCGCGCCCGTGCAGCGCTTCATCGCGGGCGAGCCGCTGCCGATCCTCGGCGACGACCCGCGCAGCCCCGATGCGCGCAAGGTGTTCAGCGCCGCGCCGCTGCAGCTGGCGGGCCAGCCGCCGTCCGGCTACATCTACGTGGTGCTGCTCGGCGAGGCGCATGACCAACTGGCCGCGCGCGTCGACGCCGGCAATGTGCTGCGCACGACGCTGTGGTCGATGGCGCTGGTCGCGCTGCTCGGCCTGCTCGCGGGCCTCACCGCGTTCAGCTTCATCACGCGTCCGCTGCGCCGGCTGACGGACGCGATGCGCCGCTTCGACGCGAACGGCGCGCCCGACACGCAGCCGCCGGTGCCGCGCTCGCGGCCGGGCCGGCGCGGCGATGACATCGTCGTGCTCGAATCCGCGTTCGCGCAGATGGCCGACCGGATCGGCGACCAGTGGCGCGCGCTGACGCACCAGGACCAGCAGCGGCGCGAATTGATCACGAACATCTCGCACGACCTGCGCACGCCGCTCACGTCGCTGCACGGCTATCTGGAGACGCTGTCGCTGAAGTCGGACACGCTCGCCGAGAACGAGCGGCGGCGCTACCTGTCGATCGCGCTCGCGCAGAGCGCGAAGGTCGGCCGGCTCGCGCAGGCGCTGTTCGAGCTCGCGCGGCTCGAATCGGGCGGCGTGCAGGCCGAGCGCGAGCCGTTCTCGCTCGTCGATCTCGTGCAGGACGTGTTCCAGAAATTCGAGCTGACCGCGCAGGCGCGCGGCGTCGCGCTGCATGCGCGGATTCCGCCGCGGGTGCCGGTCGTGTCGGCCGATCTCGGGATGATCGAGCGCGTGCTGACCAACCTGCTCGACAACGCGCTGCGGCACACGCCCGCGCACGGCGAGGTCGAGGTCGCGCTGGAGCCGCGCGGCGACCGCGTGCTCGTGACCGTGGCCGATACCGGCGAAGGGATTCCGGCGGCGCGGCGCGAAGGGCTGTTCCAGCGGCCGCAGCGGCCGATGAGCGGCGGCGCGGTGACGAGCGGCGGGCTCGGGCTGCTGATCGTGCACCGGATGCTGGCGCTCAACGGCAGCCGTATCCGGCTGGTCGACCGGGCCGGGCGCGGGGCGGTGTTTGAGTTCGCACTGGCGGTGGCCACGCCCGGGGCCGGCGACGGGCGCTGATCGTCGCCCCTGCAATGCCGGCGTTCAACCGCCGCGCTTGCGCCGCACGTCGCTCGGCGTCATGCCGGTCCAGCGCTTGAACGCGTGGCGGAAACCCACCGCGTCGCTGAAGCCGAGCGTCGATGCGATGTCCTCGGTGCTGAGCGTGGTCGTGCTGAGATAGTCGATCGCGAGCGCCTTGCGTACGCTGGCCAGCAGTTCGCTGTACGACGTGCCCTCGGCTTCGAGCTTGCGGCGCAGCGTGCGCGACGTGATGCACAGGATCGCCGCGATCGCGTCGATGTCCGGAAACTGTCCGGGCGTGCGCGTGAGTTCCTGGTACACGCGCCGCGTGACGCCGGCCTGGCTGCGCATTTCATCGAGCAGGCTCGCGCAATGCGACGACACCTGCGCGGCGGTGATCGGGTTCGCGAGCTGCGGCGCGCGCGTGAGCCACGCGGCCGGGTAGCTGAGCACGTGATGCGGCTGGTCGAACGCGATCGGGCATTCGAGCGCATCGGCCAGCATTGCCGCGTGCGCCGGCTGCGGCTGCGCGAACTGCGCGCGCGCCGGCACGCACCACGCCCCCATCACGTCCTTGATGATCGTCACGTGCAGCGCGAACTGCATGTCGATCAGGAAACGGTACAGCGGCTCGTCGAGATCCGGTAGCGCGACTTCGTGCCGGTCGGGAAACTGCCACGACACGATGTCGCCGTGTTCGACCCAGCGGATCGCGAGCATGCCGTTCGCGAGCCGGTGATACTTGACGGCGGATTCGAACGCATGCGCGAGCGATTCCGAACACAGCATCGCGTAGCCGTACATCCCGTAGCTCGACACGTGCAGCCGGTGGCCGACACGCACGCCGAGGTCGGTGCCGTCGTAGCGGCCGATCGCATTGCGCGCGGCCGTGAGGAACTGCAGCGGCGACGTGAGCGTGAACGGGTCCGCGACGGCGGCCGGCGTGAGACCGGTGCCGTCGAGCACCGCGACCGGGTCGAGGCCGGCTTGCGCGGCCACGTCGAGCAGCACGGCCAGCTTGGCCGGCGTGAAGCGCTGCTGGCGCAACGCGTGGGTCGGCTCGACGTCCGGCAGGCGGGCTGCGCGGGCGGTCGTCGGGGTCAAGAGCGCACTGCGCGGCATGGGAGCATCCTGCGTCCGAATCGATATCGTTGACGGCACGCAATTCTGCTCGGGATCGGTCCCATGCGCCACAGGGTTCACCCTGATACGCGTGCCAGTGCGACCCGGTGCAGCGGGCTTCGGTGCGCCCGTAGGGCCGCAGCCGGCCTGGCGCGTGCCGTCCTGCCAGGTTGGCGGTATCCGGCGAAGTTACCTGGACAGGTGCGGCTCGCCTGTCCGTTTCGATCATCTTTTCGGCCGCCCGGATCATTTTCAAAGTGCGCCGCGCGGGCGATAGTCGCCGATCAGGCGATGGTCCGCGCTTCTCCGGCGTGCAGGCCATCGTGCGAACGGCGCGGCCGGCGCGCCGTCCCCCGTGGAGTGAGACATGACGAAGAGACACTGGACCGGGTCGTATGGCTCGATCCCCGCCGAGATCGATCCCGATCGCTTTCCTTCCGTAAGCGCGTTGCTGGACGACGCAATGCGCCGATTCGCCGATCGCCCGGCGTTCCACTCATATGGCCGCACGCTGACCTATGGCGACGTCGACCGCCTGTCGACCGCGCTGGCCGCCTATCTGCAGCAGGTCGTGGGCGTGCGCAAGGGCGATCGCGTGGCCGTGATGCTGCCCAACGTGCTCGCGTTTGCGGTCGCGTTCGTCGCGGTCGCGAAGATCGGCGCGATCCAGGTCAACGTGAACCCGCTCTACACGGCGCGCGAGCTCGAGCATCAGCTCAACGACGCGGGCGTCGAGGTCGCGCTGGTGTGCGGCGGGTCGATGGGCACGTTCGCCGAAGTGGTCGGCGGCACGCGCGTGCGCACCGTGCTGAGCGTCGGGCGCGGTGATCTCGGTGTCGTCGATGCGCCGGCCGGCACATGCGACGCGCTGCCGCCCGGTTCGATCCCGCTCGCGCGCGCCATTGCCGCCGGCGAATCGCTCACGTTCGAACCGGTTGCGCTCGGCGGCGCGGACCTGCTGCTGCTGCAGTACACGGGCGGCACGACCGGCCTGTCGAAGGGCGCGGCGCTGTCGCACCGCAACCTCGTCGCGAACATCGAGCAGTTCGGGGCGATCGTGCCGGCCGCGCGCGTGCCGGGCGAGGAGGTCGTCGTCACGGCGATCCCGATGTATCACATCTTCGCGCTGACGGTGAATTTCCTGTCCTACTTCGCGATCGGCGCGCAGAACTGGCTGATCGTGAACCCGCGCGACATGGACGGCTTCATCGACGTGCTGAAGGCCGCGCGGCCGACGGTGTTCGTCGGCGTGAACACGCTGTACGCGGGGCTCGCCGGCCATCCGCGCCTGACGGAAGTCGACTGGTCGCGGCTGAAGCTGTCGGCCGGCGGCGGCGCGGCCGTGATCGACGTGATCTCGTCGCGCTGGAAGGCGGTGACGGGCAACTTCATCCGCGAGGGCTACGGGCTGTCGGAAACGTCGCCGGTCGTGTCGTTCAACCCGCAGTCGATCGACTCGTTCACGGGCACCACCGGCCTGCCGCTGCCGTCGACCGACGTGAAGCTGCTCGACGACCAGGACAACGAGGTGGCGATCGGCGGCGCGGGCGAGATCTGCGTGAAGGGGCCGCAGGTGATGGGCGGCTACTGGCAGAAACCGGACGCGAATGCGGCCGCGTTCACGGCCGACGGCTATTTCCGCACCGGCGACGTCGGCGTGTTCGACGAAGCCGGGTTCCTGCGGATCGTCGACCGCAAGAAGGACATGATCATCGTGTCGGGCTTCAACGTGTACCCGAACGAGGTGGAAGCGGTCGCGACCGCCGTGCCGGGCGTGGCTGAATGCGCGTGCATCGGCGTGCCGGATGCGCGCACGGGCGAGGCCGTGAAGCTGTTCGTGGTGCTGGCGCAGGATGCCGACGTGACGGAGGAGCAACTCGTCGCGCATTGCCGCGAGAGCCTCGCGGCCTACAAGGTGCCGAAGCTGATTCGCTTCGTCGACCGGCTGCCGAAGTCGACCGTCGGCAAGATCCTGCGCCGGGAACTCAGCCGCACCGACTGATGGCGTCGGCGCGCCGCGCCGCGCAGTGTCCGGCGTGCCGATAGCCCGGAAGGCTCCGCGCGGGCCGCTCAAGTACAATGCGAGCGGTTCGATCGACGGGGACGCGATGACCGGTTCAGATTCACTTTCCGCCCAGCCCGGGCCCGCACCCGGGCGTGCGCTGCCGTCGCCGAGCGCGACGGTGCCGATCTCGCTCGTCAACGGCTTCCTCGCGAGCGCGGCCGTGCAGCGCGACGTGGTCGAGCGCTACCTGGGCGGGGCCGGCATCCCGATCGAGCTGCTCGGCGAACCGCATGCGCGCGTGACGGAGGAGCAGTTCTCGACGCTGTACCGCACGCTCGCGATCGAACTCGACGACGAGATGCCCGGCATCTTCTCGCGCCCGCTGCGCGGCGGCACGCTGAAGTACCTGTGCCTGAGCCTGCTCGATGCGCGCAACCTCGAAACGGCGCTGCATCGTTTCGGGCAATTCTTCCATATCCTGCTCGACGATTTCTTCGTCGAATCGAAGCGCGACGGTCTCGTCGCGCAGACGGTGCTGCGCCCGAACGACGCCGTCGGCCCGATCGGCGCGCTCGGCCAGGAGCTGATGCTCAAGCTCGTGCACGGCGTGTGCTCCTGGCTGATCGGGCAGAAGATCCCGCTGCTGCAGATCGAGTTCGCGTGCCCGCGGCCGCGCCATGCGGTCGAGCACCTGTACTTCTTCACCGGCGCCGTGCAGTTCGACTGCGAGCGCACGCTGATGCGCTTCAGCGCGGACTACCTCGACGCGCCGATCCGGCAGAGCAAGCGGAACCTGCGCAAGTTCCTCGCGCGCGCACCGGGCGACTGGATCTTCGAATCGTTCAGCGAACAGCTCGTGTGCCATCGCGTGCGGCAGTACCTGTCGGAAGCGTTGCCCGACCTGCCGGTGATCGACCAGGCGGCCGAGCACCTGCATTGCTCGGTGCGCACGCTGAGCCGCCACCTGGCCGCCGAAGGGACGACGTTCCAGGCGCTCAAGGACGAACTGCGGCGCGACATCGCGATCCAGCGGCTGACCGATACGCCCGATACGATCGCGGCGATCGGCGCCGACATCGGCTTCGACGATCCGAGCGCGTTCCATCGCGCGTTCCGGCACTGGACAGGAAGCACGCCGGGCACTTACCGGCGGCGCGCGTAACGCGTCACGCGTCATGCATCGCTTCAAGGTAGCCGGTTCCCATAACTGGATACCTTCGCGCGCTCCCATGGACGGCTCCCCTGGCGGAACGGTTTACGAATCGGCGGGACAGGCAGGGCGCCCGTTGCCGAAGCTGCGCACCGTGCTCGCGATCCGCGTGGCGAACTGCTCGATCATGCGCTGTTGCACCCGCACCATGTCCGCGTAGCCGCCGGGTGCCGCTTCGCTGAGCCGCGTGCTGCACGAAATGCGCGTGCCCGGCGTGCCCGGCGTGTCCTGCTGCACGCCGACGACCCAATCCGCTTCGAACTGGGCCATGCTCCCGGGCCACGCATCGAAGCGGCGCACCTGCGTGCGGATGCTCATGACGGTCTGGTTCGACGGACGCGGCAGGCCGGTGACGTTGCGCGCGCCCAGCTGCTCGACGAGCGCCGACGAAAGCGCCGCGCGCAGCTCGTCGCCGAGCGGCGCGACCCAGCGTTCGTTGTCGAGTATCCGCGCGGCGCCGGTCCCGCTGCGCACGACCATCTGCTGCTGGTCGAGCTGGGCAGGGATGCCGACCGGCAACACGTTGATCGCCAGCGGCGCGGCGGCGCGCGCGGTGGTCGACGTTGCCGTTGTCGTCGCGGACGTGGCTGGTGAGACGAGGGTGTAGTAATGCACCGGGTTCGACGCGCAGGCGGTCAGCGCGATGACGGCGCCGGTGCCCAGGGCGATCGTCCTGGCGCGAATCGGGAAGCTCATGGTTGTCGTGGCTCCTGCTGGACAGGCGAGGTGGAAGGGGCGACCGGCGCGATCGGCGCATGATCGGCGCCGGTGCCCCGGAGCAGCGCGTCGGGACGGCGGCCCAGCATGTCGGTGAGCGTGCGCAGCGAGCGCGCGGTACGCTGGACTTCGGTCAGCGTGTTCGTGAGGTTTTCCTGAAGCGGGCCGTCCTCGGCGATGCCCTGGCGCAACGCGCCGAACGTCTGGTTCGCCTGGTCGAGCGCGCGCGTCGTCGACGGCAGCAACTGGCCGTTGACCTGCCTGAGCGTCGCGTCCAGGTTCGTCAGGCTCGAATCGACATGCTTGCCGATCGACTCCAGCGGCAGCTTGTTGATCTTGTCGACGATGTCGGCGAGCTGCTCCGGCAGCTTGTCGAAGGTACTCGGCACGGTGGGCAAGGTCAGCGGCGTGGCGTTCGCGTCGAACGGCACCTTCGGCGCGTTCTTCACGAAATCGAACGAAATGTAGAGCTGCTCCGTCAGCAGGTTGCCGGTACGTGCCTGCGCACGGAGCCCATGCTCGACCAGGCCGGCGAGAAACTGGGCCGCGCGCGGATTGCCGTTGCCTTCGGTCTTCTGCAGCTTCTCGATGACGGGGCCGAGCCGGTACGGATAGACCTTGACCATGACGATGGACTGGAAGCGCCGGGTGGTGCGGTCGAAGTCGAGCTGGGTCGAGACCACCTTGCCCATGTTGACGCCGGAGAATTCCACCGGCGCCCCGACCGCGAGCCCCCGCAACGGCTGCTCGAAGCGGAGTCGAATGAGCTGGGATGGCCCGTCCGGCGCCGCCATCGCGGACGTTTCGTTGTCGGCGAGCGTAAACAGGTGGTTTGCACGGGCCGCCGCCGCATCGCTGTCTTCCGGCGTCGCGAACGCGATGCCGCCGCCCACGATCGTCGCGACCGACTGGGTCTTCAGCTTCAGGCCGTTCGCGTCGAGCGACAGATCCATCCCGCTCGCGTTCCAGAAGCGCGTATCGGTCGTCACCAGCCGATCGTACGGCGCATCGATGAACACCTGCAGGTTCATGTCGCGGCGCTGCATGTCGAGCTTGTAAGACGCGACGTGGCCGACCATCAGATGGCGGTAATAGACCGGCGAGCCGATATCGAGCGAGCCGAGATCGGTGGCGCGCAGCGCGAAGCTCGTCCCCGGCATGCCGTTGATGACGGTGGGCGGCGTCTCGAGCCCGGTGTAGGCCTTGCGCGATTGCGTCGAGCCGCCCGTGTCCATGCCGATGTAGGCGCCGGAGAACAGCGTATCGATGCCCGATACGCCGCTCATGCCGACACGCGGCCGCACGACCCAGAAGCGCGTGTCGTCGCGAATGAGGTTGCGCGCATTCTTCACGAACGACACCGTCGCGACGACGTGCGAACTGTCGTCGCTCAGCGAGATGGCGGTCACGGTGCCGATCACGACGTCCTTGTACTTGACGGGCGTCTTGCCGGCCTCGAGGCCTTGCGCGGTGTTGAACGTGATCGTGATTTCCGGTCCGACGGACAACCACGCGTGGATCACCATCGACAGGCCGATCAATGCCGCGACGAGCGGCACGAGCCAGACGAGCGAAAGCCGCAGGCGGTTGCGCGTCACGGGCGGGTCGTGGGGTTCGAGGCCTTGCGGGCCGGATGGAGGATTCATGCTTCTTCGGCGTCCCAAATGAGGCGTGGGTCAAAACTCATCGCAGACAGCATCGTGAGAATGACGACCATGCCGAAAAACAAAATGCCGGCGCGCGGCTCGATCTCGGACAGCGGACCGAACTTCACCAGCGCACAGATGATCGCGACGACCAGCACGTCGAGCATCGACCAGTAGCCGACCAGCTCGACCGCGCGATACAGCACGGCCCGCTCGCGCATGGCCGACACGCTGCGCCGGCCCGTCGTGACGAGCAACATGCCGAGCGCGAGAAACTTCGTGCACGGCACGACGACGCTCGCGATGAAGATCACCGACGCGATGCCGTACGAGCCGGCTTTCCAGAACACCACGACGCCGCTGAGAATCGTCGATTCGCTGTGGCTGCCGAGCAGCGTGGTGCGCATCACCGGCAACAGGTTGGCCGGGAGATAGAAGATCAGGCTGGCGATCAGCAGCGCCCACGCGCGCACGAGGCTGTCCGGGCGGCGCGCGTGCAGCGCCGACCCGCAGCGCGGGCAGCGTGCCGCTTCTGCGGCATGCGCGTGCGCATCCTGTGCGGCGCAGGCGGGGGGCCGGCAGACGAGGCCGCACGCATGGCACCCGACCATGCCTAGCTGGCTGGCGCGCACGGGCAGGCTCACGAGCGGCCTCCGGCGGGTTCCACCGGCACGACCCAGTCCCACAGCTGGCGCGCATCGTGGCCCGCGATCAGCGGGATCAGCACCATCAGCACGGCCGTGGCCCACAAGCCCGCGCCGGGAATGATCTGCATGAGGCTGGACAGCTTGATGATGGCGATCAGGATGCCGAGCAATCCGACCTCGATCATGCTCCACGGCCGCAGCGCGACGAGCAGCCGCATCAGCGGGCCGAACGCGGGCGCACGATGCCCTGCACGGGCAAAGGCCAGCAACCAGATCAGCGTGGCGATCTGCAGGAACGGCACCACCACGATCGCGAGCGCCGTCGGAATCGCGATCGGCGCGGCGTAGCCTTTGGCCAGCGCGAGCGCGGATTGCCACAGCGTGGCTTCGCTGTGCAGCCCCTGCACGCTGATCCGCATGATCGGGCAGAGGTTGGCGATGGCAAACACCACGCCTGCCGCCATCGCCAGCGCGAGCCACCGGTCGATATCGAGCCAGCTCGCGCGAAACAGCACGGCCGAACAGCGCTCGCAACGCGCGACCTCGTGCGGCGCCAGCGCGCGGCGTCGGTAGACGCTGTCGCAATGCTCGCAGGTGATCAGGGCCGGAAACGTGTCCATGGGTTCGTGTTGCTCGCGCATGCGGTCTCGATGATGGGGTTCGCAGTGTGCTTGGCGTCGATGGACGCTTTGGTGCGGTTTGATGGAGAAATGATGGAGCCGTCACGAGCTTGAAGGCGTTGCGTCTCCATCGATGGCGATCGCGTCACGCCTTCGCGGAAATGGCGCGGAGTTCCTCGAGATCGAGGTCGCGCGTCAGTTCGTGCAGCGTGTGCTCGTCGATGTCGCCGGCGCGATAGAGGCGCATGAGCTCGGCCCGACCCGCCGCGATCAATTCCAGCACGGTGTCCGAACGCGCAACGAGGTGGGGCTTGTATTCGTCGGCGTGGCGCGCGTAGCGGGCCATGTCCTCGGCCTTGTGCCGGTGAATGTCCAGGAGCATCGGGTGAACGAGTTCGCCTGCCGCGTTGTAGGCCCGTTTTGCCATCAACTCGTACTGCACCTTGGCAATCACGGCCTGCGCCTCGCTCATGCTCAGGCGAGGCTGGTCGCTTTCCGGCGCCGCGAGCCCGGTCCAGCGGATCAGGGCGCCGAGCGACTGCCCCTGCACCAGCACGGTGGCGAGGATGACGGCGATGGCGGTGACGAGGATGAAATCACGCCCCGGAAAGCTCTCCGGGAGGCTGGCGGCGAGCGCCAGGGTGATCACCCCGCGCATGCCGGCCCAGCTCAATACCGTGGCGTCGGCCAGCCCGAGCGGATGGAAGCGGGTCACGCCCAGCTTCCGCAGCAGGATGAGCGCGCCGTCCGACACATACACCCAGGCAAACCGCGCGAGGATGACGGCCAGCACGACGATCAGCACCGGTATACCCATCTCCGCGAGCATCGAGTCGAGCCCGTCGCCCCGCTGGATCAACTCATGCAGCGAGGATCCGATGATCAGGAACACGAACGCCTCGAGAATGAAGATCGTGACGGACCAGAAGCCGGTGCCGTACAGTCGCGCCGACGCGCCGAGCACGCGGTGCTGGAACCAGGCGCAGATGAGGCCCGTCGTCACCGTGGCGATCACCCCCGACACGTGGAAGCGCTCGGCCAGCAGATAGGAACCCCACGCACACAGCGGGCCGGCGGCGATGACCAGGCTGTCTTCGTCGAGATGGCGCATCAGGATGACCCACGCGCCCCCCACGAGCGCGCCGACCAGTACGCCGCCCAGCGCGAGCAGGGCGAAGCTGCCGAGGGCTTCGGCCGGACTGAACAGGCCCGTCACGCCCGCTGCCACCGCGAAGCGGAACAGCACGAGGCCCGTTGCGTCGTTGAACAGGCTCTCGCCCTCCAGGAGGATCAGGAGGCGGCGCGGCAGTTTCACCCGCTGCAGTGCGGCGCGGGCCGACACCGCATCCGGCGGCGCGACCAGCGCGCCCAGGGCCGCGCAGGCGGCCCAGGGCAGGGCGGGCACGAGCCAGTGCGCGACGAGGGCCACCACGACCGTGGTGAAGAGCACCGCCCCGATCGCCAACGCCCCGACGCCCAGCATGTGCCGGCGCAGGTGGTCGAGTGAGATGCCCAGGGCGCTGTCCATCAGCAACGGGGGCAGGAAAATCACCAGCACCAGTTCCGGATCGATATGCACCTCGGGCAGGCCGGGCAGGAAGGCGATGAAACCGCCGCCGATGATCAGCGCGACGGCAGGGGGCAGCCCGAGCTTGTGCCCGACGTAGTGCAAGACAAGGATCGCCAGCAGCAGCGCGATCATCAATTCGAAAATGGCCATGGTGAGGGTTCTGTAGTCGGCGCTTCAGCGCTTCGGTGGTGAATGGCCCATGAGCGCTTCGGCGGGATGGAAGGCGCACTGAGCGGCCCGGTTTCCAGGAGCCGGGCAGCTTCAGCGCCCGGCCGGGAGCGGGAAGGGCGCCACGTCTATGTCGTGATCCGCGCAAAGTCGATGCAGGCGATGTGAATCGCGAGAATCATCGCGGACGCGTTCGTCGGCCGACCATTTCGCACGCTTGGCCGAAATATCTCGTCGCCGGGGGTGATGGGCCTACCGCTCATCGCGCATATCCCTGCCCGTCTGGCGAATCCTTTGTGCCAGTTTTGATAGCCGTAATGTCCGCCCGTCGAATCCCGCCACGAAAGCACCACCGTGCTGGACGTCGGTTGATCCAGGATATCGATCGTCGCGCTGCACCTCGATCGATCGCCGGAAGTCATTTTTCTGCGTGAATCAAGTGCGCCGTCGTTGCGCTGCCGGTTGATTCGCGCGCCGTCGCTGCATGCGTTGAGTGAGTGCATCATGTGGCGCCAGCGCTCCTCCGGTTCGATTGCGTCGATCGAAATCAACGTTACGCGGCCGAGCCGTGAATCGGCGCTGCTTTCCCGTTCGCGAGCATCGCCATCGATCGACGAAGAGACATTGCCCTGATTGCTCATTTCGACCCTCGCTGCGCGCATGCGGTTGATCAGATCTCTGGAAAAGACGTCTTTCCGAGGACGACTCGAAAACAAAGGAATCGCAGCGTGGCCGCCGGCGTGCAATGCGCGTCGGCCTGTTGCTATGAGCCCGTTGCGCGCACCAGTCTGACGAGATCGACGATCGTCGCGACCAGCGCGGCCAGCAAGACGGCTGCGAGCATCAGATAGCTCGGCGTCTCCCGGATCACCACCGCGATCGGGTTGTCGGTCGCGGGAGACGACACGGCCAGGATCAGGCCGTAGGCGACGAACCATCCGGTCGCGATCGTCAGCACGACCGCGACCGTCAGGAGTCCGACGATCCGCGCCATGTGCCTTGTGCCGCTGCGATCCATGGCGCGCGTTCAATGGCTGCTGCGCAGCCGGTAGCCGACCCCGCGCATCACCTCCGGCATCCCGGACGCGCCCGCGCATTCAAGCTTCTTGCGCAGCCGGCTGATGTGGCTGTCGACGGTGCGCTCCAGCGCATCGACGTCGGCAAGGCAGGCGTCGATCAGTTCGCTGCGCGTGAACACGCGGTTCGGCGAGCCGGCCAGGTGCGCAAGCAGCCGGAATTCGGTCAGCGTCAGCGAGACGCCGGTTTCTCCGGTGTCGGTGCGGACCGTGGTCAGATAGCTTTGCGTGTCGATTTCAAGGTTGCCGACCTTGATGAAGCGCCCGGACGTGGCCGTTTCGAAACGACGCAGGATCGCGCGGATGCGCGCGACCACCTCGGCCGGATTGAACGGCTTCGTGATGTAGTCGTCCGCGCCGAAACGCAGCCCCTGCAAGCGATCGATCTCGCGGTCGAGCGCCGTGATGATGACGATCGGCGTGTCGCTGCGGCGGCGCAGTTCGACCAGGACTTCCCAGCCGTCCTTCTTCGGCATCCTGACGTCGAGCAGGATCAGGTCGGGCTTCAGGACGGGCTCCACGTCGAGCACGGCCTGGCCGTGATCGACGCGGTAGGTGCGAAAGCCGTCGTGGGCGAGGTACGCGTCGAGTATGTCGGCGATCTCCGGATCGTCTTCGGCAATGAGTATCAGAGGGTTCATCGGGTTCACTGGAAGTGAGCGTGACCGTTAGGGCGATCCGGCGGCGCGGCACGTGCGCCGCCGGACTTCACCGTGCTTTCAGTCGTCGCGAACGGATGGGCGACGGCCCATTGCTCAGTTTTTTGCCACGCTGTTGGCGGGAGGCACGTCGGTGTCGGTCAGCCCGCCACCGAGCGCCTTGTAGAGCGCGACCGCGTTGCCCAGTTCGGCGTTGCGCAGATCCAGCAACGTCTGGCGCGCGGCGTACAGCTGGCGCTGCGAGTCGAGCAGTTCCAGCCGATCCTCGATGCCGGCGCGATAGCGCAGGTTCACGAGATCGGTCCGGCGCTCGGCGCTCTTGACGACCTTGGTCTGCGCGTCGATCTGGCGGCTGAAGGTCTCGCGCCCGGCGAGGCCGTCGGCCACTTCGCGGAACGCGGTCTGGATCGAGCGTTCGTACTCGACGACCGCGCTGGACTTGCGCACTTCCGCGAGATTCAGCTCGGAACGCAGCCGGCCGCCCTGGAAGATCGGCAGCGTGACCTGCGGCGCGAAGCTCCACACGCGCTGGCCGCCGTCGAACAGGCTGCCCAGCCCCGGGCTGAGGAAGCCGATCGACGACGTCAGCGACAGGCGCGGGAAGAATGCCGCGCGCGCCGCGCCGATGTCGGCGTTGGCGGCGACGAGATTCTGCTCGGCCTGCTGGATGTCCGGCCGGCGGTACAGCAATTCCGACGGCAGTCCGGCCGGCAGCTTGGTCATCACCGGCTGGCGCTCCAGCGACAGCGGATCGGGCAGGTTCTTCGGCAGGTCGGTGCCGACCAGCAGCCGCAGCGCGTTGCCCGCCTGCTCGACGGCACGCGAACGCGCCTCGAGATCGGCGCTGGCGCTCGCGACCTGGCCTTCGGCCTGCGCGATGTCGACGCCGCTCGCCTGGTCGGCGAGCTTCAGGCGGCGCGCGAGGTCGAGCGACTGGCGCCAGTCGTTCAGCGTGCGTTCGGACAGCGCGCGCTGCTCTTGCGCGAGACGCTCGGCGAAATACGCGTTGGCCACGGAGCCGACGAGCGCGATCTGCACCGCCCGGCGGCCGTGATCGGTCGCGAGGTAGCGCGCGAACGCGGCATCCGACAGCGACTTCACGCGGCCGAACAGGTCGATCTCGAACGCGCTGAGACCGATGTTCACGCCGTACTGGTTCTGCGTGTTTTCGAGCAGCGGCGGGTTCGATTGCGAGTCGGCGGCCGTGCGTTGGCGCGTGAAGCTCGCGCCGGCACCGATCGACGGCAGGCGCGCGGAACGCTGGATGCCGTACTGCGCTTCGGCGGCCTGGACGTTCAGCGCGGCCAGGCGCAGGTCGCGGTTGTTCTCGAGTGCGAGCTCGATCAGGCGCTGCAGGCGACGGTCGCCGAACATCGAGCGCCAGCCGAGATCGGCCGCGTTCGCGTGCTGGTCGGCCGCGACCGCGGTCGTATAGGCGGTCGGCACCGGCAGCTCGGGCTTGACCAGCTTCGGCGCCATCGAGCACGCCGACAGCGCGAGCGCGGCGGAAACCGCTGCGGAAAGAATGAGTAATCGCATGGCATCAACCTTCATGTTCGTGGGTCACGGCGGCGGGCTTCTTGCCGGATGCGCGCCAGGCCGAGATGCGTTCCTGGATGCTCATCACGAACACGTAGAAAACCGGAACGAAGAAAATGGCCAGCACGGTGGCGGTCACCATGCCGCCGAACACGCCGGTGCCGATCGCGTGCTGCGTCTCGGCGCTGGCGCCGGTCGCGATCATCAGCGGGACGACGCCGAGGCCGAATGCGAGCGAGGTCATCAGGATCGGGCGCAGACGCAGCTTGGACGCCTGCACGGCCGACTCGATCAGCCCCATGCCTTCCTCGCGCAACTGCTTCGCGACTTCCACGATCAGGATCGCGTTCTTCGCCGACAGGCCGATCACGGTGATCATCCCGACCTTGAAGAACACGTCGTTCGGCATCCCGCGCAACATCACCGCGGCGAGCGCGCCGATCAGGCCGAGCGGCACCACCAGCATCACCGACAGCGGAATCGCCCAGCTCTCGTAGAGCGCCGCGAGCACCAGGAACACGACGACCATCGACAGCGCCATCAGCATCGGCGCCTGCGAAGCCGACTCACGCTCCTGCAGCGACTGGCCGGTCCACGCGACCGTGAAGCCCGGCGGCAACTGCGCGGCCAGATGCTCCATCTCGGCCATCGCCGCGCCGCTGGAGTAGCCGGGGGCCGAGCCGCCGGAGATCCGTGCGGACGGGTAACCCTGGAAGCGCACCAGCTGCAGCGGGGTTTCCGACCAGACCGGGCGCACCACTTCGGACAGCGGCACCATGCCGCCGGTCGCGTTGCGCACGTAGAGCTTCATCACGTTCTCGATCTGCATGCGGGCCGGCGCATCCGCCTGGATGATCACCTGCTGCATGCGGCCCGCGTTCGGGAAGTCGTTCACGTAGGTCGAACCCATCGCGGCCGACAGCGTGTCGCTGATGGTCGTGAACGACACGCCGAGCGCTTCGGCCTTGTCGCGGTCGATGTCCAGCTTCACGCTCGTGCCGGCCGGCAGGCTGTCCGGATAGACGCCGGTCACCACCTTGCTTTGCGCGGCCAGTTCGAGCAGCTTGGCTTCAGCCGCCTTGAGTGCCGCGTAGCCCTGGTTCGCGCGATCCTGCAGGCGCATCGTGAAGCCCGAGCTGGTGCCGAGCCCGTCGATCGCCGGCGGCAACAGGCTCATGACCGTGCCTTCCGTCACGCCGCCCATCGCGGCCTGCGCGCGCATCGCTTCGTCCATCGCGTTTGCCCCTTCGCGCTTGTCCCAGTCCTTGAGCACCGCGTAGTTCAGTGCCGCGTTGGAGCCGAGGCCCGAGAAGCCGTAGCCGATGATGGAGATGCTCGACTCGATGCCCGGACGCGACGCGAGATGCTTCTCGAGGGTCTTGACCACGTCGCCGGTGCGCTCGACGGTCGAATCCGACGGGAGCAGGAAGCCGGTCATGAAGTAGCCCTGGTCTTCCTCGGGCAGGAACGACGACGGCAGCATGCGGAAGCCGAACACCAGCGCGGTGGAGATCGCGACGAACAGCAGCATCACGCGGCCCGTGCGGCCGACCAGCTTGCCGACGCGCGTTTCGTACCAGCTCGTCATGCGGTCGAAGCGGCGGTTGAACCAGCCGAAGAAGCCGCGCTTCTCGTGGTGGCCGTGCTCGACCGGCTTGAGCATCGTCGCGCACAGGGCCGGCGTCAGCGTCAGCGCGAGCAGGGCCGAGAACATGATCGACACGGCCATCGACATCGTGAACTGCTGATAGATCACGCCGACCGAACCGCTCGACATCGCCATCGGCAGGAACACGGCCGTCAGCACCAGCGTGATGCCGATGATGGCGCCGGTGATTTCCTTCATGGCCTTGATCGTCGCGTCCTTCGGCGACAGGCCTTCTTCCACCATCAGGCGTTCGACGTTCTCCACGACGACGATCGCATCGTCGACGATGATGCCGATCGCGAGCACCATGCCGAACATCGTCAGCACGTTGATCGAGAAGCCTGTCATCAGCATGACCGTGAAGGTGCCGAGCATCGCCACCGGCGCGACGATCGCCGGGATCAGCGTGTAGCGCACGTTCTGCAGGAACAGGTACATCACCAGGAACACGAGCACCATCGCTTCGATCAGCGTGTGAATCACCTTCTCGATCGAGATCTTCACGAACGGCGCGGTATCGAACGGGATCGAGTAGGTCATGCCGGACGGCATCGTCTTGGCGATCATGTCCAGTTGCTCGCGCACGGCCTCGGCCGTCTTCACCGCGTTGGCGCCCGGCGCCAGCTGCACGCCGGCGAAGGTCGCGGGTTTGCCGTTCTCGCTGTTGACGAAGGTGAACGACTGCGGGCCGAGCTCGACCCGCGCGACGTCGCCGAGCACGACCTTCGAGCCGTTCGCGTTCGCGCGCAGCACGATCTTCGCGAACTGCTCGGGCGACGTGAGCTGGCCTTGCGCGGTGAGCGGAACCGTGACGCGCTGGCCCGGCAGCGCGGGCGCCGCACCGAGGCTGCCCGGGGCGATCTGCACGTTCTGCTGGGCGACGGCCGTCGTCAGGTCGTTCATCGACAGGCCGTAGGTGATCAGCTTCTGCGGATCGACCCAGATGCGCATCGCCTGTTCGGAGCCGAACAGCTGCACCTTGCCGACGCCTTCGACACGGCGCAGGTCCTCGACGACGTTGCGCGCCATGTAGTCGGCCAGCGCGTTTTCGTCATAGCGGCCGCTGTCCGACTTCAGGCCGACGAACAACAGGAAGCCGGTGGAGGCGGACTCGACGATCACGCCGTTTTGCCGCACGACGGGCGGCAGGCGAGGCTCGACCGACTTGAGCTTGTTCTGCACCTCGACCTGCGCCATCGCCGAATCGGTGCCGGGCTTGAAGGTCGCGGTGATCTTCGCCTGGCCGGACGTATCCGACGCCGATTCGAAGTACAGCAGGTTGCGGACGCCGGACAGCTCGCGCTCGATGAGGCTCAGCACGCTGTCGGTCATCGTCTGCGGCGTGGCGCCCGGGTAGGTGGCGGTAATGGTGACGGTCGGCGGCGCGACCGACGGATAGCGCGCAACCGGCAGTTCGGGGATGGCGATCAGGCCCAGCAGGATGATGAAGAGGGCGATCACCCACGCGAAGACCGGGCGCCGGATGAAGAATTGGGACATGACTGGATGCTCCCCGTGACTCAGTGCGACGAAGCGGTCTTGACCGCTTCAGGCGCCTTCCAGGCGGTCGCCGTCACGGGCGCACCGTCGCTCAGGCGCTCCATGCCTTCGACGACGATCTTCTGGCCCGCCTGCAGACCCGACTTGATCCGATAGCTGCGGTTCGTCAGCTCGCCCACCTCGATGGCCTTCAGGTGCGCCTGGCTCTTCGCGTCGAGCACCCAGACCTGCGGCTTGCCGCCCGCGCGGACGATCGCCTGTTGCGGCACGGTCAGCGCGTTCTCGAAGTGCCCACGCGGGATGCGGGCACGCACGTACATGCCCGGCAGCAGCTCGCGCTTCGGGTTGTCGACCAGCACGCGCAGCAGCACGTCGCCGGTGCCCGGGTCGACGTTGACGCCCGAGAACAGCATGCGGCCCTTCACGTCGTAGCGCGAGTCGTCGTCGCGCAGCACGTCGACCGGCAGCCCGTTGCCCGCGGTGTCCGGCTGGGCCGCGAGCGCGCCGCGCAGCGCTTCGAGCGACGCGGCCGGCTGGCGCACGTCCACGTAGACCTGGTCGATCTGCTGGATGCGTGCCATCGGCTGGCTGTCGCTGCTCGCGACCAGCGCACCCTCGGTCACGAGAGCCTGGTCGATGCGGCCGGTGATCGGCGCCTCGACGGTCGCGAACTTCAGGTCGAGCTGGCGGCGGGCGAGCGTCGCGCGCGCCTGCGCGACGTCGGCGGCAGCCTGGTCGCGTTGCGACACCGAGTCGTCATACACCTGGCGGCTGATCGCGTCGGCCTCGACCAGCGGCTTGAGACGGGTGGTCTGCACCTTGGCCCGCGCGAGCGCGGCTTCCGCGCGTTGCAGGGCCGCCGCGGCCGTGTCCATGTCGGCCTTGAACGGCGCCGGGTTGATCTGGAACAGCGGCTGGCCGGCACGGACTTCCGTGCCCTGCTCGAACAGCCGCCGCTGCACGATGCCGCTGACCTGCGGCCGGATCTCGGCGATCCGGACGGCCGCGACGCGGCCCGGCAGGTCTTCGGTCAGGTCGAGGGGAGCGGCCGCCAGCGTCATCGCCGCAACCGGGGTGGCCGGCGCGGCGGCCTGCTGTTCGGTGGGCCCGCAGCCCGCCAGCATCGCCGCCACCAGCGCGCACACGGCGCCGTAGCAGGCTCGTTTCTGATTTTTCATGTGGACTCCATAGACGCAGGCACCCAGTGGCCCGCATTTTCGGATCGAAGTGTGCGTGCGCCCGATGGAGTTTTTTGTGCGGAAAGATGGAGGTTTGATGGAGCGGGTGAAAGATTGGCCGATGGGCGATCGGCAGGCGGGGCGAGCCGGAAGAGGACGGGCGCCGGGGCGGCCTGGCGCTATCCGGATGCGGGGTGGGCATCCCGGAATGCCGCAATCATCTGATGAAATGCCGGTCGCCGTGCGTGCCATTGGCATGCACGGGCCGGTGCCCGGGGGGATGCTATTGAGAGGTTCGCTTCGGCGGGAGCGGCGTGCGCTTCGTGCGGGTCACGGGCGCCCTTGTTCAGCGGTGGAGGGCGTGTGCGCCGCGCCGCAGGGCGGCAGACCGGCGCACGGGGCGTGTCGACCGCTTGCGGCGAGGCTTACCGCGGGTCGGCATCGAGGGGGCGTTGCGGGGCGAGCGCCGCATCCTTCCGATCCGATGCCGCCGTGCGCCCCGACGCGGGGCTGTCGGGCCAGCGCAACGCGAACGACGTGCCGCCGCGCGCGGTTGGGCGACACGATGCTTCTCCGTCGTGCGCCTGCGCGATGGCCGCCACCACGGCCAGCCCCAGGCCGCTGCCGCCCTTCTGGTCGGAATGCGTATCGTCCACGCGCCGGAAGGCATCGAAGATCCGGGCTGCGCAATCGGCGGGGATGCCTGGGCCTTCGTCTTCGACCACCAGCTGGCACGTACCGTCTTCGACGCGGGTGTGAATGCGGATCGCACCGGGCACCGCGTAGCGCCGTGCATTTTCCAGCAGCGCGAGCAGCGCCTGGCGCATCCGGAATGCGTCGCAGCGCACGGGCCGCGTATCGAGATCGAGCACCATGTGTTGACCGGCCGCGGCCAGTGAATCCTCGAACATCTCGACGACCGCCTTGACGTGCGTCGCCAGGTCGGTCTCCTGGATACTGACGCTCAGGTGCCCGCTTTCGGCGAGGCTGATCACGCGCAGATCCTCGATCAGGCGCGTCAATCCTTCCGCCTGGGTCAACAGGCTTCGGAACAGCGCCTCGCCCGGCTGGAAGACGCCTTCGGCCAGCCCCTGCAACCGCCCGCGCAGGACCGTGACCGGCGTACGCAGTTCGTGCGCGATCGCGGCATTCCAGAATGCCTGCTCGTCCGTCATCCGCTGCAGCTGAGCGGCGAGCGCATTGAAGTCGTCCGCGATCAGCGCGGCTTCGCGAATCGATCGATCGCCGGCGACGGCGCGCGCGGTCAGGTCGCCCCTGGCGACGCGGCGAATGCCGTCCGCGACCGAGTTGAGCGGTACGAGGATCCGATGCGCGAGCCGGGTCGACACGACAATGGCGAGTATCAGGCCGATCAGCAGCGTGATGCCCAGGCATATCCACTCGGGGGTGGACGGAATCCAGCTTGCCTGGTGGCAGAACTCGCCCCAGTGCCGGAGCATCACGTAGTAGAACACATAGGTCATCAGCACGACGATCAGCATGATGCCGAGCGCCAGCTCCGCCATCGACACCGCAATCTTGCGGCCCAGACCACCGAGTTTCATTTCGTGCTCCCAAGCGTGGCGTTGCGTCGATTCACGACGGGAAGGTTGTGCAGCGTGATTGCCGTGGTGTCAGGGGAGAGGGGGGATCGGGGCGGGTGAGCGGCGGGCCGGTCAGGAGCGGCCGAAGCGGTGCGGGAAGTCGCTGCGTGCGTCGGTGCGTCGAGGGTTCCGGTGGCACGGATGCCGGAGGTGCCATGTTGCCCAGGAGCGGAAAAGGTCACACTGGTGTCGACCGGATCGCTCCCGGCCGACAGAGACAGCGGCCGAACAGCTCGATTAGTGCGGGACAGTTGGGATGCTTGCGTCATGGTGTCCGCTTTGGATTCTGCTAGTGGCTCCATCGAGTCGCAATGTTACCGCACGAAACGCGCTGCCCGATGACACGGCGGGTCGGCATGCATCGGAAGGTGGGCGGTGGTGATGTCGTCGCGCGGTACACGCCGGTAGAGGGGGACGCAGGGCCTGACATCGCCGGAATCGCAATTCGGCTGTCGGTGCGCAACCCGCTTGCGTCAATGCATGCAGGGGGGGCCGCCGCCTCGGCGCAGGGGCAGGGGCGGGTCGCCAACGGTATGCAAAGCGGATGGGAATGGTCGGCAGTCCAGCTGGGGTTCTTCAGGGCGATGGCGGTCGCCCGTCATTCCGCGAAGGAACGAATGGCGCGGATGGCGCCTGGAGACGATCGCCGCACGGCTCTTTGCGGTCGTGTTCGTTCCGGAATTCGTTCAGGAGCGCGAAGTCTGGGCGAATGCAAGCAAGACCGCCGTCATCCGCGTGTTGCGGTGGCGGACGATGTGATCGGTCTGTAATTGCCGGGGCGTACGGGCAAGCGCGTGCAAACGGGCCCGATGGTCGCCGGACAACGGATCGACGGCAACATGGCGGCGCGGCTGGGCATCGATCACGGGCATGCCCGGTACGCACATTGAACCGTCACCTTGCTCCAACGCCGCCGGCTCCCATAACCGACAACCTTTGTGCGGTCCCATGAACGGCTGCCATCGATGATGTCGACGCCGGGAGTGGCGCAAGCATGCGACACGAGAATGTCGACCCGGTCTATCCGGCCGCGACGCAAGCAGCCTCACCACGCCCCTTCGCCGCCCGCAGATGCCGATCGCGATCGGCCAGCCAGTCTTTCCGCTCGCCACGCCAGCCCACCGCGTGGATCCGGTCCATCCGGCGAGCGGCCACGGTGGCCGCGCAGGCCAGGCCGGAGAGCGGGATATCGAGCAGGCGCCAGCGGCCGGCATGCGGCGTATCGACCTCGCGGAAAGCCCCCGCGAGCGGCGCCAGCGAATCGAGCGTCGCGCCGTGTCCGGTTCCGCACGCATTCGAGAGGCTGTCCAGCCGCAACTGGTCGCGCGATACCGGATCGGCGAGCGCGCTGGTCTGCGCGATGCCCAGCCCGATCGGGCCACGGGCGATCGCGATGACGATCCAGATGCCGGCATGGCCGATCACCACGTCGAGCCCGTCCAGCAAGTCGCAGCCCGCGACCGCGATATGGTCGGCATCGCGGTCGATCAGCGTCAGCGCGTCGGCTGCCTGACCCGCCAGCGTCCCCAGGATCGCGCGCAGCGCCGACCGGCCGATCGCGAAGCGGCGGCCGTGCACGCGATTCGGATGCGTGCGGGCACGCCGCAGCTCCGCTTTCGACAGGTAGAGATGGCCGCGCTCGCTGGTGACGAGCTGCCATTCGCCGCGCAGTCGCCACAACAGGATTTCGCCGGGTTCGGGGAGCCGCGACGGACAAGACGCCAGCGCGTGCGAGCCCGTGATCGTCAGGTTTGGATAGCGCATGCCGGCCCTCGTGTCGGGGGTGAATGCAACGCGGCGGGGCGCACCGGCATGCGTCATGCCGGTTGTCCGGCCTGCCGCGCATCCTTCCCCGAAGGCTGCCGCGTGAGCTGCGCGGCGAGCGAGACGGCCTGCCCGAACGACGCCACCGCATGATGCGGAATCCCGAATGCCTTGACGGCGACTTCACCCTGCGCGGCCACTTCCGCGCGCCGGTCGGGATCGGGTTCGACGCTGATGAGCGCCTTGCAGACGGCGCCCAGCGCTGCCTTGTTCTGCTTGAGCCAGACCGCGCGATGCTTGCGGTCGTCGTGGCTTTCGTCGGTATCGAGTTCGACGTAGACGATCACGAACGGCTCGCCGTGACGCATCAGCGTGTCGATCTCGCCTTCCCAGCGGGGCGCGTAGCCCGGCGTCGCGTGTTCGGCGCGAAACACGCAGACCGGAAAGAGATGGATGTCGTGTAACGCGAAATCATTCGGATTGAGAGCGGGCATCGGGATTTCTCCGGTGGATGAGCGACGCCGAAGCGTCGGGGCGCCGGGTGGCGGCGTTCACTGCGCATTCGCTTGCGGCGCGCCGGCCTGCGCGACCGGCGGCGCGTCGCGCCAGCCGACGCCGAGCGACTTGTAGAGCGCGATCGCGCCTTGCACCTGCGCGAGCCGGCTGAGTGCGAGCGCATCGCGCGCGCGGTACGTCGCGCGCTGCGCGGTCAGCACCGACAGGTATTCGCCGAGGCCGTTGCGGTACAGCCGCGTCGCGCGCGACTGCGCATCCTGGCTGCTGTCGACCGCCGCGGCGAGCATGGCCTGCTGGTCGCGCGCGGCGCCGATCGCCACCAGCGCGTCCTCGACATCGCGAAACGCGCCGCGGATGCGCTGCTCGTACGCGAGCCGCGCGGCTTCGGCGGCCGCGCGTGCGGCGTCGACGCCGGCTTTCGCGCGGCCGCCGTCGTACAGCGTCTGCGTGCCGTCGAGTGCGACCGACCACGCGACGCTCGCGCCCGAGAACAGGTCCTGCACGAGGCTGGCCGTCGTGCCGAGGCTCAACGGAATCGCGAAATGCGGAAACTGCTCGGCGCGCGCGACGCCGATCTGCGCGGTCGCGGCGGCCAGCCGCCGTTCGGCGGCGCGGACGTCGGGGCGCTCGCGGATCACGTCCGACGGCAACGTGACGGGCAGCGCGGGCGCGACCGGCAGCGTCGCGCCGGGCGCGCTCAGCGTGTCGCGCAGCGTTTCCGGAAAGCCGCCGACGAGCACGCCGATCGCATGCGCGAGCCGCGCGACGTCCTGATGCAGCGGCGGCAACGTCGCCTGCGCGAGCTGCAGCTCGGCCCGCGCCTGCGCGACCGCGAACGACGTGCCGAGACCGCGCCGGTTCGACTGCTCGGTCAGCCGCCGCGTGGCGTCGAGGCTCGCGACGTTGTCCGTCGCGATCCGCAGCCGCTCCTGGGTCGCGCGCAGTTCCGCGTAATCCGACGCGAGCTCGGCCAGCAGGCTCACGAGGATCGCGTGGCGATCGTCGTCGAGCGCCTCGATCTGCGCATCGGCCGATTCGACCGCGCGCCGCGTGCCGCCGAACAGGTCGAGTTCCCACGACGCATCGAAGCCGAGCCGGTAGGTGCGCGACTGGCCGATGCCGGGCGGCCAGTCGAGCGCCCGCGACGAACGGATCGCATCGGCGTTCCCGCCCGCCGTCACGGTCGGGCCGAGGCGGCTCGCGATCTGGTCGCGTTCGGCGCGCGCCTGCAGCAACCGCTGGCGCGCGATCGCGAGATCCTGGTTGTGCGCGATCGCTTGCGCGACCAGCGCATCGAGCTGCGCGTTACCGAACGTGTGCCACCAGTCCTGCAACTGCGCGGGATCGGCGCCTACCGTGTCGCGCGACGCGATCCAGCTGGACGGATGCACGGGCTGCGGCGCCACGTAATCGGGGCCGACCGTCGTGCATGCGGCCAGCGCGCACGTGCAGGCCGCGATGAAGGTGCGCGCGTAGCGTGTCGGACGCAGTGGGGGAAGCGGGCATCGCATCGTCGCCCCCTTCACATCCACGCGTGCAGCCACGACGCGAGCCGGCCGCGCGGCGTGCGTTCGCGCCCGCGTTCGCCGACTTCGACGCTGCACGTCATGCCGGCCGCCAGCAGCACGCCGGCCGGCACCTGGTCGATCTCGATGCGCACCGGAATGCGCTGCGCGAGCCGCACCCAGCTGAAGGTCGGATTGACGGCCGGCAGGCCGAGTTCGTCGAGCGTGCCGTTCTCGTCCGCGATGCCGCGGCCGATGCTCGTCACGTGCCCGCTCAGCAGCGGATCGAAGCCCATCAGCCGGATCGTTGCGGGCGCACCCGTCGTGATGCGGCGCAGCTTGGTTTCCTCGAAATAGCCGGTGATCCAGAAGCTGTGTGCGTCGAGCACCGAAATACCGGGCTTGCCCTCGACCGCGTAGTCGCCGTGACGCAGGCGCAGCTGCGTCACGTAGCCGTCGACCGGCGAGCGCAGCGTCGTGCGCTCGAGGTCGAGCTTCGCGACCTCGAGCGCGGCCAGCGCCTTGCGGTGCTCGGCCTGCGCGATCGACACCGCGCGGCTCGAGCGCTGGATGTCCTCGCGCGGCACGAGATCGTCGAGGCCGGTGCGCCGCTGCGCTTCGTCGCGTTTCTGGCGCATCGACTCGGCGGTCGCGGCGACCTGCGCTTCCGCCTGTTCCACTGCCAGCGCGAAGCGTTGCGGATCGATCCGGTACAGCACGTCGCCTTTCGCGACGCGCTGGTTGTCGACCACCGCGACGTCGACGACGGTGCCCGACACTTCGGGCGCGATCCGCACGACGTGCGCGCTGACACGCGCGTCGCGCGTCCACGGCGCGAGGACGTACGCATGCCAGAGCGCGGCGACCAGCACGATCGCGACGGCCACCGTGGCGAGCGTCAGCAGGGTTCGGGTGAGGGGGTTGAGCGACATGACGCGATACGTTCCGACGAGAGACTAGAAATAGAGGATCAGCGTGGCGACCAGCACGAGCGAAATCGCGAACTCGAACAGCGCCGGATGCCACACGCGGCGCAGCACGCCGAGCCGGGCGAGCAGCGCGCGCACGGCCATGTAGAGCGGCACGGTCGCGCACGCATAGACGAAAAAGGGCGGCAGGTAGATGCCGGCCAGCGGGAATTCACTGAGCATCGCGGGTGCGCTCCGGAACGGCGGTGAAATAGGCGGCGTACGTGTGCAGCAGCACGTGGACGTCGGCGAACGCGGCCATCAGCCACTTCAGTTCGGTGTTGCCCGGCTGCGCGGCGGCGAGGCCGGCGAGCGCGTGCGCGGCGCGCCGCGCATGCCGGGCCGCACGAGCCGGGGCGGCCGCGTGCCGCGCGAGGCCGGCGAGCCCGGCGCGCACGCGGCGCCGCGCGATGTCGGGCAGGCCGTCACGCTCGGCGCCGCGACGAATTCGCAGCAACTCCTTGCCGACGTGCAGCGCCGCGAGCGCTTCGATGCTCGCCTGCGTCATCGCGGCCGGCTGGCCGGCGAGCAGCGCGCCGAGCTGCGCGATGCGGTGCTGCTGGCGCTGCTGCCAGGCCGCCGCCACGACGCGCTTCCCCGCCACGACTGCGAGCGTGTCGTCGCGGATCGTGCGGCGCAGCCGCGTGGCGTCGGTGGCCAGGTTGCGCGGCAGGATCAAGCGGAACGTGAGCAGCGTGAGGAAGGTGGCGAGCACCCACGCGACCGACTGGTTCAGGAACAGCGCGACGTCGGGGCGGAACGGATTGGTCGCGCCGGTCAGCGTGTTGAACGCGACGAGATACGCGAGCCCCGCGAGCGCGGTCTTCGGCACGCTCGTCGCATAGATGCCGGGCATCCAGAACAGCGCGAGCGCGACGACCAGCAGCGGAAAGCCTTCGATGCGCGGCAGGATGCCGAACGCGCACACGAACGCGGCCGGCACGGCCAGCACCGTGCCCTTGATGAACGCCTGCGCGCCGGCGGCCGGGTTGCCGGCGGTCGCGAGCAGCGCACAGTACGGCGCGACGACGAGCAGCATCATGTCGCCCTGGTTCCAGCCGGTGACGAGCCAGAACGCACCGGAGATCGCGATCGCGCAGGCCGAGCGCACGCCGTTGCGCAGGGCCGCCCCCGTGTCGCGGTGAAAGCGCACCCGTGCGGGCCGATAGCCCGGCCGCGGGCGCCGCAATTCGACGAGCCCGTCGAGCGCCGCGCAATAGTCGTCGATCTGTTCGATCAATCGCTCGCCGGCGATCAATAACGCCGCTTCGTCGCGCGGATCGCCGAGCGCGATACCGTCGAGCGCCACACGCAGGCTTTCGCGCGCATCGACCAGCCGCGCAAGCGCGTGCGCCGCGCCGCCGGGGCCTTCACCCAACGCGTCGGCGGCGGCCTGCCACGCGGCCGCGAGACGCGGCTGCAGCGACGCGACCGCTTGCGCGCCGGGGCTGTCGGCCGGCAGCGGCGGTGTGCCGCCCACGAGCGCGCCGAACAGCGACGCCATCCCGTGCCGCACGGCGGCCGCGCGCTGCGCGAGATCTTCCGATTCGGCCTTGCCGAGCGCGAGCAGATCGTCGATGCCGTAGATGCCGGCGAACAGCGCGTGCCGCTTGTCGTCGGCGGGCGCCGCCGCGAGGCCGTTGCGCTGCGCGGCGATAACCCGCGCGACGTCGGCCGTGACGCGTGTCACCAGCGCTTCGAGTTTTGCGTGGACATCGCGCGTGCCGAGCTGCATCGACACGAGGCTCAGGCACAGCACGCCGATCGCGACCGTCGAGCCGCGCCCGATCACGTGCTCGAAGGTCAGCTCGGGATGCTGCATCGCGCCGTAGGTCGCGAGGCCGATCGTGTAGCCGGCCACCACGGTGCCCGACGCGCGGAAGTGCCGCAGCAGCGTCATGCCGGCGACGCAGACGCCGAGCCAGAACGCGAAGCCGAGAATGAACAGCAGCGGCTGCTGCGCGAAGCAGCCCATCAGCACGAACGCGACGACCATCCCCGCGATCGTGCCGACCACGCGCCACACGCCCTTGCCGATCACCGCGCCCTGCACGGGATTGATCACGAGCAGCACCGTCGATGCCGCCGAGTACGGCGTTTCCAGTTCGAGCAGGTACGCGACGCCGAGCGCGAGCGCGGCGGCGACGACCGAGCGCGCGACATACGCACCGCGTGGCGTGAAGATGTCGATGCGCGCGATCAGCGCCGCGGCCGCGCGATTCAGGCGGCGGGGCGGCGCCGCGACGGCGCGCGTCTGATCGGCTGCGTCATGCACTGCGCTTGCTCCATGAGAAAGGACGCAGCCAGTCTACGGTCGAGCGATGCATGCGGAACAGTGACGTCTTTGCACTCGACGAGTGCGTACGACGCATGCGTCATGCGTGCGCCGGATGCAGCGCCGGCTGGCCGGTACACAGCCCGCGCACGACACGCCGCAGCCACTGGTGCGCGGGGTCGCTCTGGAAGCGCGGATGCCACGCCTGCGTGATCAGCACGGTTTCGAGCGGCACCGGCAGCTCGAACGCGCGCACGCCGAGCCCGGCCCGCACCGCGCCGCGCGCGAGATGCTCGGGCAGCGGCAGGATCAGGTCCGATGCCTGCAGCGCGAAGATCGCCGCATACGGCGTCGGCACGACGAGCAGCACCTGCCGCGCGAGGCCGCGCGCGGCGAGCGCGTCGTCGATCGGCCCCGCCGACTTGCCGCGCCGCGACACGCCGATGTGCGGCCAGCGCGCGAAGCGCTCGGGCGTGATGTCGTCGTCGAAGATCGGGTGGTCGTCGCGCGCGAGGCCGACGAAGGTCGTCGTGAACAGCGGCTGGACGCGAATCTCCGGCCCGAGGCGGCGCGACGCGCTGATGAACAGGTCGATGCGGCCGCTGCGCAACGCGTCGTCGTCGATGTCGTCTTCCTCGGGCATGAAGCGCAGCATCGCGCGCGGCATCCCGCGCGCCATCTCCTCGAGCAGGCGGCTGCTGTGCAGGCCGACGAAGATGTCGTTCGCGCGCACGTTGAACTGCTTGTCGAGCGTGCCGAGATCGATTTCCGCGGACGGGGCGAGCAACTGCGACGCGCGCTCCACGGTTTCGCGGACGGCGCCGCGCAGTTCGAGCGCGCGCGGCGTCGGCACCATCTTGCGGCCGGCCTGCACGAAGATCGGGTCGCCGACCGTTTCGCGGATGCGCGCGAGCGTGCGGCTCATCGCGGGCGGGCTCAGGTTCATGCGGCGTGCGGCGCCGACGACGCTACCCTCTTCGAGCAGCGCGTCGAGTGAAATCAGCAGGTTCAGGTCGGGTGCCATCGGCTTCTCCGTGTCATCGCGTGCATGCGGCGCAATGGTAGTGCGGGATACGCGCGCGCAGCGTGACTGCAGCGCACGCAACGATTGCGCGCGGCATCACGCGTGACGCACGCATCGGGGTGTCATTGGCCGGCGCCGGCATCGGGCGGCAGCGAGCGGACGGCGGCGAATGCGCCGTTCACGTACATCAGCGGGTTCACGTCGTCGGACATCGCGACGCGCGTGACCCGTCCGACCAGGATCGAATGCGAACCCACCTCGACCTGTTCGAGCGTGTCGCAGAAGAACGACGTCTGCGCGTTCTCGAGGTAGGGCAGGCCGGTCGCCGCGTCGGTGCGCCATGCGTCGTGCGCGAAGCGCGTGTCGGAGCCCGTCGTGCTGCACGCGAGCGCGAGCGGCACGTGGCAACTGCGCAGCGCGTTCACGCAGAAGCGCCGGCGGCCGGTGATCGACGCGTGAATGCTGGCGCGCCGGTTGATGCACACCAGCACGGTCGGCGGATCGAGCGCGACGGAGGTGAACGAGCTGGCGGTCAGCGCACACGGGGCGGCCGTTTCGCCGTCGCCACCGGTCGTGACGATCGTGACGGTGGCGGCCACGCCGCGCATCGCCTGTTTCAGTTGCTGCGCAATGTCCACGGTGTTCGTCATGATGCGGTCCTGTCACGAGGAGCCCCGGTGCCGCGGGTCGTACCACGCGGCGCCGGGGCGGGCGTCAAAGCTGATACGCGTCGGCCCAGGTCCAGTGGTAGGACTTGAAGTCGGCGCGGCGCGACTTGAGCTCGGCGTCGCGCGCCTGTTGCTCGGGGCCGTCGGGCAGGTGGAACACGCCGCCGTTGCCGGCCGACGCGAGCTGGATCCGCGCGCTGCGGTCGATCCGCAAGCGCTGGTACTCGACCAGCGCGGCGCCGAGGGCGTCCTTCGACGCGAGCCCGGTCACGCACCGGCCGAGCACGACCGCGTCCTCGAGCGCCTGCGCGGCGCCCTGCGACTGGTACGGCAGCATCGGATGGCACGCGTCGCCGAGCAGGCATACGCTGTCCCACACCCAGCGCGTGAGCGGCTGGCGGTCGTGCAGCGACCAGCGGCTCAGGTCCGACGCGCAGCGGATCAGCCCGACGAGGCGCGGGTCCCAGCCATCGAGCTCGGCCTCGAGCGTCGCGCGGTCGCCCTTGCTGCTCCACGATTCGCGCGTGCTGCCGTCGCCCGGCACGATCACGACGAGGTTCAGCAGCCGGCGCTCGCGCACCCAGTAATGGATCGCGTGCCGGCCGGGCCCGAGCCAGATCGTCACCTGCGGCTCCTTGACGATCTCGAACACGGGCGAGTGCGGATCGATCGCGTCGACGTCGATCAGCGCGCGATACGCGTCGTCGCCGCTGTAGTGCGGCGCATCGTCGCCGAGCAGCGCGTGGCGCAGCGTCGAGTGAATGCCGTCGGCCGCGACGACGAGATCCGCGCGCCAGCGCGTGCCCGCCGCGTCGACGACGGTCGCGCCGTCCGGCCCGCACGCGTCGAGCCCGCGCACCGCGATGCCGCCGAGCACGGCGACGGGCGGGCCGGCCGTGTCCGGGTCGCGTACGGCGTCGAGCAGCGCGGCATGCAGGTCGGCGCGATGCGCGTTCCAGTACGGCGCGTTGAAGGCGGCCTCGACGTCGTCGCCGAGCGGGAAGGAACCGAGCAGGCTGCCGTCCTGCCAGCGGCGGCGGATCGTCGCGGTCGGGGCGACGGCGGCCAGCCGCTGCCGGTCGAGCACGCCGAGCGCACGCAGCGCGCGCGTGGCGTTCGGCACGACCTGCAGCCCCGCGCCGACTTCCCGGAACGCCCGGCTTTGCTCGAGGACGGTGACGCGATGGCCGGCGCGGCGCAGCGCGAGCGCGGCGGCCAGGCCGCCGATGCCGGCGCCGACGACGATCGTGTCGAGTGACAGGGACGGTGTCATGGGCGAGTCCGCCGTGGGTCCGGAAGAGATCGGCATGGCGTCATAGCCCCGGCAGCACGTCGCGGGCGAACACTTCCAGGTTGTTGCTCATCAGCTCGTACGGCTGCGCGCCGTAGTCGATGTGCCACAGGATCGCGTCGAGCCCGAGGTCGGCTTCCAGCGCGCGAATGCGCTGGCGCACGGTGTCGGGCGTGCCGAGCACGGCGGTCGCGTCGAGGTCGGCCGTGTCCATGCCGCCCATCTTGTTCTTCATCGCCTCGTTGTAGCCCTGGTACGCCGACGACTGCACCTGCTCCCACGACTTCGCGGCGTCCGCGAAATAGCGCCAGTGATGGCGCAGGCGCGGCTCCGCGAGCGCCAGCGCGTGCGCGTCCGACGTGCCGATCATCAGCGGGATGCTGATCGCGACCTGCGGCCGGCGGCCGGTGTGGCCGTGATGGCGCTCGAACGTCTCGCGATAGAGGGCCACCATGTCCTGCGTCTTCGCGAGCGCGTCCTTGCGCGGCGGCGCGGCCATCAGCAGATTGAAGCCGCGTTCGCCGATCCACTCGAAGCTGGACGGCGTGAGCAGCGCCGCGACCCAGACCGGCGGACGCGGCTGCTGCGTCGGGCGCGGCAGCGATTGCGCGTTGCGGTAGCGGAAGAACGGCGTGTCCTCGCTGACCGATTCCTCGGCGAGCAGGCGTACCGTCGCGTCGATCGTCTGCTGGAAGCGCGCCTTGCTCGAATCGAGATCGATGCCGAACGCCTCGAATTCGTACGGCAGGAACGCGCGCGCGAAGCCGAGCTCGAGCCGCCCGTTCGAGATCGCGTCGAGCTGCGCGGCCTCGGCCGCGAGCTGGATCGGATGATGGAACGACGCCTGGATGCCCCCCGTCATCAGGCGGATCGACTTCGTCTGCGCGGCCGCGGCCGCGAGGAACATCAGCGGCGACGGGCTGTAGCCGCCATACGGCTTCAGGTAGTGCTCGGTCATCTTCACGTACGTGTAGCCGAGCCGGTCCCCCAGCGCGCTGAGCTTCAGCGCGTTCGCGTAGTAATCGGCCGCCGGGCGGTCGGCCGGGCCGGTATCGGGCAAAAAGGACACGCCGAACTTCATAGACACCTCACAGGTTGATGTGCTGCCGTTGTCTGCAAAGGGGAACCGATGCCGCGTCGAATGCGTCCCCCGGTCGGGAAACAGGATCGCTCGCAATGTACTTGCAAGGATGATCCAATCATAGGATGATTGGGTCTATGCAAGTCTTACACGACGCAAGATTTGCTGCAAGCGTTGCTCGGTTGTTGCTCCAGTTCCGCCCGCAAGCGGGCACTCCGGGGGCAGGCTGAAGTCGCACGGGCCGGCCTCTCCATTTCTGGCGAGGAATCAAGGATGGACGCTCTTCTATCGGTTTCTGGCAAGGCGCTCAGGATGCGGCGGGTGGTGCGTGCCGCGTCGGGCAAGTGTCTGATGGTGCCGCTCGACCATTCGCTCGCGGACGGGCCCATCGCCCCTCCGCAGCAGTTGCGGCAACTGGTGGGCGACATTGCCGCGCACGGCGGCGACGCGATCGTCGTGCATCGCGGCCGCGCACGCTTCCTGTCTCCCGACGTGCTGAGCGATCTCGCGCTCGTCGTGCACCTGAACGGCTGCACGCGCTACGCGGAGGACGCGAACGCGAAGACGCTGTTCGCGAGCGTCGAGGATGCACTCGCATGCGGCGCGGACGCGGTCAGCGTGCACGTGAATCTCGGCTCGAAGACGGAGAACCAGCAGCTGCTCGACCTGAGCCGCATCGCGACCGAGTGCGCGCGCTGGTCGTTGCCGCTGCTCGCGATGATCTATCCGCGCGGCCCGGGCCTCGGCGATCGTCCGCAGACCGAACTGATTGCCCACGCGGCGAACGTCGCGGCGGATCTCGGCGCCGACATCGTCAAGCTGCCGTACAGCGGCGACGCCGCGAGCATGGCCGACATCATCGCCGGCTCGTCGCTGCCGGTGCTGGTCGCGGGCGGCGCGAAGCTGCCGGAAGACGAGTTCGTCGCGTTCACGTCGCGCGTGATGAACGCGGGTGCGCTCGGCATCGCGGCCGGTCGCAACGTGTTCGCCGCGCCGAAGGCCGCCCCGCTGATCCGCCGCCTGTCCGATGCCGTGCACGGTGTCGAGCGGCGTGCCGCGCACCTGGCCGCCTGAGCCGGTGCGCCGGGCCGTCGCGCCCGGTTCATTTCGACCGTAGAGGATTTCCATGCATCGCTATCCGTGGATCGACCTGCGCGCGCTCGGCGCGCAGGCAGGCGCCGTCGCGGCCGACGCAGCGAGGGCCGGCGCGTGCCGTTTCGTGGTGGCCGAAGCCGAGCGCGACACGTGCGCGCCTGGCGCGGCGGCGCAACTGTCCGTATCGACGCCGGGCGTCGCAACGCTGGTCGACGACGTGCATGCGCCGCTCGCAGGCGTTCGCGTGAGGATCGACGGCGCGGCCGATTTCGGTGCCGTGCGCACCGCGATCGCGCGGCACGCGCTCGTCCTGATCGACTACGCGCTCGTGACCACGGTGCCGCTCGAGCGCCTGCTCGCGGGTGTCCGCGAGGCCGCGTGCCGCATCGTCGTGTCGCTGGCCGATCCGCACGGCGCGGCCTACCTCGCGCGCAAGCATGCGCAGTCGCCGGTCGACATCGCGTTCGCCCCGCGCGATGCGGCCGCGTTGCGTGGCGTGCTGGCCGCATGCGGCGAGCTGCGCGCCCGCGAGCCGCTGAAGCTGAAGATATTCGAGGTGCAGCGCGTCGAGCCGCTCGGCACCGGGCTGCATGCGGTGATCGACGGCTGTTCGCAGCTGGACGGCGAAGAGTGCGTGCTGGCCGGCGCGAGCGCGACCAGCATGCTGCTCGTCGTCGCGGCCGGCGCCGCGCACCCGCCGGGCCGGCCGCTCACATTCGGCATCGACGCGGGCTCGGCCGAATCGTTCGTGTTCTGCGGCGGCGACCGCGCGCGCCAGCTTTCGCTGCTGCGTTCCGGCGAGCGGATCCTGACGGTCGGCGCGGCCGGCGACACGCGCGCGATCGTGGTCGGCCGCGTGCGGATCGAATCCGCGCCGCTCGTCGCACTGCACACGCGCAGCGCGTCCGGCGCGAACACGCGCGTCGTGATGCGCGGCGACCGCGCAGTACGGTTCCGGACCGACGACGGCGCGCGCGTCGGTCTCGCCGATGTCGCGCCCGGCGTCCGGCTTGCCGGCTACGAACCGGGCGCCGGCTGGGTGGATTGCCGGATGAGGGCCGCCGCGTCGCGCTCGGTCGTTTCCGTCAGCCGCTAGTTTCATCCTGTCACTCAACCTGCGTTATCCCCTTCGAAGGAGATTGGCCTTGAAGAAGCTTTCCTGGATTGACCTGCGCAACATCGGCGAGCTCGCGGACGAGATCACCGAGGAAGCGCTGCATGTCGGCGTGTCCGCATTCGTCGTGAAGGATGCGGCGCAGGCCGGGCGGCTGCCGCCGAGCGCGTGCAAGGTCGCGGTCGTCGATCGGCAGACGGCCGATGCCGCGCTGCTCGAGCAGGTGCAGATCATCCTCGTGAAGGATGGCCTGCCGGTCGATTTCGCGGTGCCGGATGGTGCCGAACTCGGCGTGTTCATCGAGGTGACGGGCGAGGCGACGCTCACGCGCGCCTGCGAGCTGTCGACCACGACGCCGTGGCTGCTCGTCGAATTCCTGCAGGACCCGAGCAAGATCCCGCTCGAGATCCTGCTGGCCGCTGCCGATCAGGCGTCGGGCGAGCTGATCACGGTCGTCGCCGACCTGGAGGATGCGGAGGTCACGCTGAACGTGCTGCAGCGCGGCCCCGAAGGCGTGCTGCTCACGCCGACGCAGGTCGGGCAGGCCACGCAGCTCGTGTCGATCTGCAGCGACACGGTCGAGGATCTGCAGCTCGAGGAAATCGAGATCGTCGGGCTCACGCACCTCGGGCCGGGCGAACGCGTGTGCGTCGACACCTGCTCGCGCTTCGAGCAGGACGAGGGCATCCTCGTCGGCTCGTATTCGACCGGCATGATCCTCATCAGCAGCGAGACGCACCCGCTGCCGTACATGCCGACGCGCCCGTTCCGCGTGAACGCGGCCGCGCTCCATTCGTACGTCGTCGCGCCGGACAACCGCACGCGCTATCTCGCCGAGCTCGAATCGGGCGCGGAGATCCTCGCCGTCAACGTGCAGGGCAAGGCGCGCCGCGTCGTGGTCGGGCGCGCGAAGGTCGAGACGCGGCCGCTGCTGCTGATCGAGGCGAAGAATGCCGCCAATCGCGCGATCAACATCATCGCGCAGGACGACTGGCACGTGCGCGTGCTCGGGCCGAAAGGCAGCGTGCACAACATCACGGAGCTCAAGCGCGGCGACCGCATCCTCGGCTACACGCTCGATGCGCAGCGCCACGTCGGCTACCCGATCCGGGAATTCCTGCACGAGCAGTGATCCGCATGCTTCATTGACGATGCGATCGCCCGGTGCGTCACGTGCCGGCGCGGTCGGCTCATGTTCAGGAGTACTTTATGGAAAATGCGGCAAAACAGGTGCTGGATACGCTGTTCGGACGGTGGCGCAGCCGGATCCTGTATGCGGGCACGCGGCTCGGCGTGTTTGATGCGGTCACGACGGATGCGCCGGTGTCGTCGGCCGCGCTCGCGGCGAAGCTCGATGTCGACGAGCCGCTGCTGTACCGGCTGCTGCGCGCGCTCGCGTCGCTCGGCCTGCTCGACGAGGATACGCGCCGCGGCTTCCGGGCCACCGCGTCGGGGGCGCTGCTGCATGCGGACGCCCCGAGCACGCTGCGTGATTTCGTGCTGCTGCAGGAAGGGCCGGAGCATTACGCGATCTGGGCGCATCTGCCCGACATGGTGCGCGAGGGGCAGCAGAACGGTTTCGTCCGCGAGTTCGGCGCGATGGCGTTCGACTATGCGAAGGACCACGACCGCTACCGGACCGATTTCAAGCGCGCGATGTCGAGCTTCTCGACCGTGCAGTCGGAGCAGGTGGTCGACGCGCTGCGCGACGTCACGTTCGCGCCGGGCACGCATGCGTGCGACATCGGCGGCGGCCAGGGGCACATGCTGTGCAGCCTGCTGCGGCGATTCCCGTCGCTGACCGGCGTCGTGTTCGACCTGCCCGAAGTGATCGACGGTGATGCGGACGACTGGGCGCAGCGCATGGGTGTGAGCGCACGCTGCAGCAAGGCGGGCGGCAACATGTTCGACGCGGTGCCGGTGGCCGACGTCTACCTGCTGAAGCTGATCCTGCACGACTGGAACGACGACGAGTGCGTGGCGATCCTCAAGCGGGCACGCGAAAGCGCCCGGGACGGCGCACGCGTGTTCGTGATCGAACGGGTCGTGCCGGCGCCGGGCGTCGCGCATTTCTCGAAGCTCTACGACATCCACATGATGTGCTGGGGCAGCGGCCGCGAGCGCACGCGGGACGAATACGACGCGCTGCTCGGCGCCGCCGGCTGGCGGCCCGCCGGAGTCCGCTCCGCGCCGGACGGGCAGATCGACGTGATCGAGGCCGTCGCGGCGTAGCGCACGCTGGGTGCGACGGGCGCGTCAGGCGGCGGGCGTCTCGCGGGTTTCGAGCCAGGTCATTTGCGGCTTGAGGATCGCGAGCGTCGCGCGAACCGCCTTGTTCTCGTCGCGCTGTTCGATCGCGTCGAGCACCGCCTGGTGCGCCCGCATGTCCGGCTCGGGAATCTCGGCCTCGTCGAGTTCGACGAGGATGTCCTCGACGTTCGCGAGGATCGAGCCCGAGAAGTAGCGATACAGCGCTTCGAGCGCGTGATTGTGCGATGCGGCGGCCACGGCGATGTGAAACGCGCGGTCGCGCTCGACGAACTTCTTCACGTCGCGCGACGCTTCGCGCTCGCCTCGCGCCTTCAGCAGCTTGCGCAGCGTCGCGAGATCCTCGTCCGTGCGCCGGCGCGCCGCGTAGCGCGCGCATTCCGTTTCGAGCATGCACTGCAGCTCGAGATGGTCGCTGCGCGCGGCGCGATCGACGTCGCGCATCGTCTCGGCCGGATCGACATTGCGGCGCACGTAGGTGCCGTCACCCTGGCGCACTTCGAGCACGCCGGAATACGCCAGCGTGCGAACCGCCTCGCGCACCGTGTTGCGCCCGACCTCGAGCTGTTTCGCGAGATCGAGCTCGGTCGGAATGCGCTGACCGACGCGCCAGATGCCGGAAGTGATATTGGATTTGAGGATATCGATCGCCGAATCGACGAGCGAGTGTCGGGTGGCCGGGGGCAGGCTTGACATTGCGTGTTTCGCTTGAAGCTTGAGGGTGTCGCTATCCTATCATCCGATCAATCGTTTAGTCGTTCAGGATAACGATATTCAAACGTGACATTTTGTTAACGTCAGACGAATAAACCTGCGGCCGTCAGTTGCGTGCCGCGCATTCGTTGATTGCTTCCGCCGGCATTTACCGGCGCTGCGTCGGCGTAAATGATTCCCATTCGCTGTTCAGTCGAGGTCGCCGTTGCACGAGCGGCCCGTCTTCCGACTCGAGGGCGCGGCATATCCGCCGACGTCCGTCTCCGCTTTCCGGATAACCCGAGATGAATCGATCACACACCGGCCGCCGTGCGCGGCCAGGATTTCCGTTGCCGCGCGCGGCGTGGCGGCGCGTACCGGGCTGGGCGGCCGCACTGGCCTGTGCGACCGCGATGCCGGTTGTTGCTTCGGCGCAGGATGCGCGGGAGGCGGGCGAACCCGCGGCGGATGCCTCGTTGCTCGCGCCGATCGTCGTTGACGGGCGACGCGAGACAGGTGTCGGCCCCGTGCAAGGCATCGCGGCCGACGTGTCGCGCGCGGGCACCAAGACCGACACGGCGATCGTCGAGGTGCCGCAGGGCCTGTCGGTCGTCACGCGCGAACAGATGGACCGGCAGGACGTGCACAGCGTCGGCGACAGCCTGCGCTATACGCCGGGCGCCTACGCGGATTCACGCCCCGGCGGTGTGCTCGAGAGCGTGTTCCTGCGCGGCTTCGGCGGCTTCGCGGCGGCGGCGATCAATCCGCAGATGCTCGACGGCCTGCCGCTGCCGAAAGGCGTGAACTGGGCCGCGAGCGTCGTCGATCCGTGGACGCTCGAACGCATCGACGTGCTGCGCGGCCCGGCGTCGGTGCTGTACGGGCAGGCGAGCCCGGGCGGCATCGTCGACATGGTCAGCAAGCGGCCCACGCGCGATGCGCAGCACCTGCTCGCCGTGCAGACCGGCAACCGCGATCGCGGGCAGCTTGCATTCGACTTCAGCGGGCCCGTGACGAAAGATGGAACATGGCGCTACCGGATCGACGGCCTCGCGCGCCGCGCCGACGAGCAGATCGATTATTCTCGGCAGCAGCGGATCGTCGTCGCGCCGTCGCTGATGTGGCAGCCGAACGCCGATACGCGTTTCACGCTGCTGGGGTCGTTCCAGCGCGATCCGCACAACAACTTCGCGGGCTGGCTGCCGGCAGTCGGTACGCTTTGGCCGGATTCGGGACGGCGGATTCCGACGCACTTCTTTCCGGGGCTGCCGGGGTTCGATACGTACGACCGCACGCAGGCGATGATCGGCTATGCGTTCGAGCATCGTTTCAATTCGACGTGGAAGGTTCGGCAGAACGTGCGCTATACGCATCTCGATGTCGACTTCGCGGGCGCGGCGGTCAATTTCATCGCGCCGTATCTGGCGCCGGGCGTGCTGAACCGTTCGCTGTCGTGGTCGCGCGAGCACGTGAACCATCTCGCGCTCGACAACCAGGCCGAGATGCGCGTGATGACGGGGCCGGTCGAGCATACGGTGCTGGCCGGGCTGTCGTATGAGCATGCGGTGGCGAATCTCGTCGGCTCGGGCTTCGGTGCGGCGCCGCCGCTCGATACGCGGGCGCCCGATTACGGGCAGCCGTATGCGGTGCCGCCGGTCGCGCAGCAGACGCGCCAGACGCCTGACCGGATCGGCGTCTATCTGCAGGATCAGGTGCGTTGGGATCGGTGGGTGTTCACGCTCGGCGGGCGCGAGGAGTGGTCACGCACGACCACCGATGACATGCTGCGGTCCGCGAGCGTGCGGCAGAGTACGCGGGCGTTCACGGGGCGTGCTGGGGCGGTCTATCTGTTCGATAGCGGTTTTGCGCCGTACATGAGCTATTCGACTTCATTCGAGCCGGCGCTCGGCACGCGTTTCGATGGTCAGCCGTTCACGCCGACGAAGGCGAAGCAGTTCGAGGTCGGGTTGCGTTATCAGTCGCCGGACCGGCTGCAGAACGCGTCGATCGCGGCGTTCGATATTCGCCAGCGCAATGTCCTGACCGCCGATCCGGAGCATCCGTTCTTCAGCGTGCAGACGGGGGAAGTGCGATCGCGCGGGATCGAGCTGGAAGGGCGGGCGCGTGTGTGGAAGCAACTGGATGTAATTGCTGCGTACACCTATCTTGATACGACGGTGCAGGCCGATACGGATTCGACCGTGGTCGGCAAGCGCGTGGCGGCGGTGCCGCGCCATCTCGCGTCGCTTTGGCTGGACTATGCGGTTGAGCGGCCGGGGTTGCGCGGGTTGAGGGTCGGTGGTGGTGTGCGTTATGTGGGGCGCAGCGCGGGTGACAACGTCAATACGTTCGATGTGCCGGCTGTCGTGCTTTTTGATCTCGGGCTGTCGTATGACCTTGGAGTCGAACGGTCCGCGTGGAAGGGATGGCGCGTTGCGGCGCATGTGAACAACCTGTTCGACCGGACTTATGTGTCGTCGTGCTTTTCAGCGGGTGGGTGTTTCTATGGCACGCGGTTGATGGTGACGGGGGATGTTAGTTATCGGTGGTGATCGGACGGTGGGTGGGGGTGTTGCGATGCTGGTGCGGGCTGTGCACGTGCGACTGGCCCGGCCGTGCCGCCGCCCGGATACACTGACGCCTTCGCCGTAGGCATCGCGGCTGCGTAGGCCGTCGGCTGCGGATTCGTGGAGAGATCACCCATGAGCATCGTCGTTCGTCGAAACCGGATCGCCATCTGCTTGTGCCGGGTGCTCATCTCGGGCGCGTTGATCGCTTCCGTCGTCGGCTGTGCGGCGACGGCGGTCGACGACACGTCCATCGCGCCGGATCTGCATGAAACCATCGTCAAGGTCCCGGTCGATGAGGGGGCGAGCACGCGCGACATCGTCGCCACCACCTACATGCCGGATGGCCCCGGACCCTTTCCGTTGATCGTGCTGAGCCACGGCAGCCCGCCCGATCCGCGCGACCGGCCGAAGGTGCGCCGCTATCGCGCGTTGCCGCAGATCCGGACGTTCGTGAAGCTCGGCTTCGCGGTCATCGTGCCGATCCGCCGCGGGTACGGAGCGACGGGCGGGGTCGATGAAGAGGATGCGGGTTCGTGCCGGCATCCGGATTACCTTGCTGCGGGGCAGCAGGCCGCGCGCGATGTGCTCGCGGCCGTGCGGTATGCGCAGACGTTGCCGCAAGTGGATCGAAACCGCGTTGTATTGGTCGGGCAATCGGCGGGTGGTTTTGCGTCGCTGGCGGCGGCGAGCTACGCGCCGCAGGGGGTGGTTGCGGTGGTGAACTTTTCTGGTGGGCGTGGGGGGAACCCGACGACTCATCCCGGCATGCCGTGCGATCCGAAGCAGATGGCCGACACGATCGGGCATTTCGCGAGCACGACACAGGTGCCGGTGCTGTGGCATTACGTGCAGAACGACAAGTATTTCGCGCCGGAGGTGGTGGCGACGTGGTTTGCCGCGTTTCAGGGGGCGGGTGGGCGCGGGCAGATGATTGTTGAACCGCCGTTTGGCAAGAACGGGCACGGGATGTTTGCGGTTAAGGAGGCGATTCCGATTTGGTTGCCGCACTTTGAGGCGTTTGTGGGGCCGTTGGTGGCGGTGAAGTAGGGGGGCGGCCGCTGCCCGAAGCCGTCATTCGTGGACAGACTACGGCAGCGCTTCACGCTAGCCATCGTTTAGCATGCTCCAAAAAACATAATGTGATGGGTCATATTCACTAGCGATGGTCCTGTATATTATGGGCCGACAATTTTCCGATAACCAAAAAATTACCGAAGGGGTTCCTTTGACAGCAGAAATGCCATTACCGTCCCCTCACTCGTTCAACGAGTCTTGGTGCCGTATGGACGTGCCATGGAACAGTTTAGAGAGACTGACGTGTAATAGCTCAGACGGAAATCGCTTCGAAATGCTCAATCCCCAAGGTGTCGGCACCTTGGTCGAGGGAAAGCATCTGTTCCCTATCCTACACATAGGATCCGCTACGCCGAAGTGGGGCAAGCAAGCCAAGGTTGCCGTTCACATCAGAGATTTGGCGCGATCTATCATCGGTGCAAGGCAGGGAGCGGCAACCTCTTCGGAATTGATCGCAGCGCTACGCAATGATCCGCGGCTCTCGTCCTTGAACGAAGGATTGCTAGAGTCGCACTTGAAGGCAGCGGTCGCAGGTGGCGTTTTTCGGGTACACGTTGACGCGCGTAGCTCTGTCAAGCTCGAATTGACTCAGGACGGCCAGGAGCATGAGAGTGTGCGGAAGTTTGTAGCGAGCTTCGGCAGCGAACTGACCGCTCTCAGCAATCGCGTTGCTTCGATTGTTCAGCATGGTCCTAGTATAGGCACCTATCGAGAGGTTTTGCTTAAGGAACTACTGCGCAATCACCTACCTACTCGGTACGACATAGCGACCGGTTTCATCTTCGGATGTTCACGTCAGTTAGACGTGTTGATCTACGACCAGCAAGATTTTGCGCCGATATTTCGTCAAGGCTCGATGGTGGTGGTCCCGCTTGAATCAGTCCGCGCGGTGATAGAGGTGAAGTCGCGTTTGACGAAAAAGTCGCTTCGCGAATCACTGGATTTGCTAAATGATGTTCCAGACGCACACGTGTTTGGATCTGGGCCGCCGATGTTTAAAGGCATATTCGCATTCGCAAGTAGCATGAGCGATGAGCAGTTGCGCACCGAGGTTGCAGATTTCTATATTCCCACCGACGAAGCAGATCTTTTGGAATTCCACGAAATAGGAAATCCGTACTCGCATCTGACGTCACTATGCGTGCATGAATCAGCATACCTTTTCACTTCGTACCGGCGAAATAATGAAAAAAAAGTGCGACCAGTCGTACAGTCTGTTAAGAGTTTGACCGACCTCGCCCCGCAATCCGGCCTGTTCTGGACACGTCTGAGTGCCTATCTGCGCAAGGCTCCGATCACTGGGCTCAGTTTCGATGTCGAACGTATTCTCGGGGCGGACATTTATGTAAATGGCAATACACCCATTGCAACGGATGATTGGGGGCCGTACGGAATGCACAAAATCCTGTGTAGTGATGAGACCGAGACTAGTGTGCTCAAGGCCGAGCGGTTAGTTGAACGTGTCGAACACTGGTTGGCTGGCGAGGAATGGTAAAACTATCGGCATTTGTTCGTCTCCAAAGCGCTTGTCAGCCAGCGACAGCTCATGGCCTGAAGCCGACCCATGTCGAAGACCGCATCCGATGGTGGATTCAACCGGTCGATGATCGTCAATCGGCGCATGTTGGCTCCAGTTTGGAAAGCGGACCACCGTTGAAACGTTTGAAGGAACTGCGCTCAGTTCCTTTCCACCTGTTGGACTAGGTTGAACCGTTCGCGGCTTTCGGTGGGGGAGTGAGAGGCAATTTGTCACGTGCGTTGCCTCTCGCTATATCGGCATGTCCCGCAGTTATTGCGTCTTGCGCGGTGCTGAACCCGGCAACTCTATCGGCAAGGGGGTGGGTGCGTAAATGTTTCTCTTCCCTTGCCCGGCGGCGCGACAGGAGCTTTCGGCGCGATGTCAGGGTCGAGATATGGCTCGAAAGTGATCTCGATTTTGTTCGTTCGATCCGTCTCGTTCGAGTGTGACCCGGTGAGACCGAAGATCGTGTAACCAAAATTGATACCTTCGCCTACTGACGTGTCGATCTCCATGGCGTACGACAGGGTATTCTTCACCGCGTTGTTATCCTGCCTGAGGTAAACACACGGCTTGCGGGCCGACTCTTTAAGCATCGCTTCCCGTAAGCCAATCAATGCATCGGCGAGGGGGTATCCGTTGTAGGGTTGAGCGGCGTGATTCCTGTGTCGGCTGCGGGGTAAACACTGAGAACCAGCGTCTGAGTCCCCTTTCTGGTCAAACTTCCGGTTGCGCTGACGCTTAGCGTCGCTGGCAACGGCACGGGTAATGCGAGCTTGGGATCCACCTCAGTTTTCGAAGTGTGGACGACTGATAGCGTCACCTGCGCGCTGGTGACATGAAAGTTGACGTAACCACGGCATGCATTGTGCAGTGGAGCGTCATTTGCATGTTGTACTTCGTATTGCGCGTACATCCCGAGCTCGATTTTGACGCGGGATAAGACGTCTTCGAGATTGACTGTAGGCGGAGGTGGGGAAAAAACGCTACAGCCTGAAAGCAAAGCAGTGGGGAGGAGAAGGCCGTAACGCATGGCTGACTTCCTTCTGAAAGAGGAGGATGGCGGCAATGATTGCGAGACTTATGATGAGGAACCTATCCCGGCGGAAAGAACTGCCTAATTAGGGATTACGATAATCAACTTGCTGAGCTCTCGACCCAAGAGAGTGTCTCAAAGGTAGCGGACGTCCAAAAAGGACAGGTGACCGATACGCGTTGAGTTTCAGCCAGACGTCCCTGGCGATCCAGACGGCACGGGCGGGGCGGGCCGATCGCACGCCAAATTCCCGAAATAGCCAAACCCACCCTCGCCCAAACCCCCACCCATCCGGCCTTTCCCCGCCCAACCCCCAAATCCCGTGGCCGATTTTGTCACCACATGGGCCGGATATGACAATAAGAATCGCCCGGCCTAGGATTACGATGCCTCACGTCGTCGCCCGGGCCTGAGCCGGTTTTCCCGCGTCTCGCCCGATAGCGCCCCTCATAAAACGTCTGATTGGAACATCGACCATGAGCTATCACGCCCCCGTCAAGGACATGCTGTTCGTGCTGAAGGAACTGGCCGGCATCGACGCCGTTGCGCAGTTGCCGGGCTTCGAGGATGCCGGTTACGACACGGCGCAGGCCGTGCTCGACGAATCCGCGAAGTTCTGCGGCGAGGTGCTGGCCCCGCTGAACGTCGAAGGCGACCGCAACCCGAGCAGCTGGAAGGACGGCGTCGTGACCGCGACGCCGGGTTTCGGCGAAGCATTCCGCCAGTTCGTCGAAGGCGGCTGGCAGGGGCTGCAGCACCCGTCCGAATACGACGGCCAGGGGCTGCCGAAGCTGATCGCGACGCCGTGCATCGAGATGCTGAACGCATCGAACCTGTCGTTCGCGCTCTGTCCGCTGCTGACCGACGGCGCGATCGAAGCGCTGCTGACGGCCGGCACCGACGAGCAGAAGCAACGCTACGTGCCGAAGCTGATCTCGGGCGAATGGACCGGCACGATGAACCTGACCGAGCCGCAGGCCGGCTCCGACCTCGCACTGGTGCGCTCGCGCGCCGAGCCGCAGGGCGACGGCACGTACAAGGTGTTCGGCACGAAGATCTTCATCACGTGGGGCGAGCACGACATGGCGGACAACATCGTCCACCTGGTGCTGGCGCGCACGCCGAACGCGCCGGAAGGCGTGAAGGGCATCTCGCTGTTCATCGTGCCGAAGTTCATGGTCAACGACGACGGCTCGCTCGGCGCACGCAACGACGTGCACTGCGTGTCGATCGAGCACAAGCTCGGGATCAAGGCGAGCCCGACGGCGGTGCTGCAGTACGGCGACCACGGCGGCGCGATCGGCTACCTGGTCGGCGAGGAAAACCGCGGCCTCGAATACATGTTCATCATGATGAACGCGGCGCGCTTCGGCGTCGGGATGCAGGGGATCGGCGTGGCCGACCGCGCCTACCAGAAGGCCGCGGAATTCGCGAAGGAACGCGTGCAGAGCCGCCCGGTCGACGGTTCGGCCAAGCAGTCGGTGACGATCATCCATCACCCGGACGTGCGCCGCATGCTCGGCACGATGCGTGCGCTGACCGAAGGCGCGCGGGCGCTGGCCTACGTGGCCGCCGCGCACAGCGACATTGCCCACCGCCATTCGGACGAGGCGACGCGGGCCCGTCATCAGGCAATCTACGAGTATCTGGTGCCGGTGGTGAAGGGCTGGAGCACGGAGATGGTGAACGACGTGGCGAGCCTGGGCGTGCAGGTGCACGGCGGGATGGGCTTCATCGAGGAGACGGGCGCGGCGCAGTATTACCGCGATGCCCGTATCCTGGCGATCTACGAAGGCACGACGGCGATCCAGGCGAACGACCTGGTGGGCCGCAAGACGATGCGCGACGGCGGCGCGGTGGCGAAGGCGCTGATCGCGGAGATCGGCGACACGGTCGCGGCGCTGGGCAAGCTGGACGGCGCGGCGGCTGCGTCGGTGAAGGCGCAGCTGGAGAAGGGCGCGAAGGCGCTGTCGTCGGTGGTCGATTACGTGGTGGCGAACGCGAAGCAGGACCCGAACGCGGTGTTCGCGGGCAGCGTGCCGTACCTGAAGCTGGCGGGCGTGGTGCTGTGCGGGTGGCAGATGGGCCGCGCGCTGGTGGCGGCGCACGCGAACCGCGCGAGCGACCCGGCCTTCTTCGATGCGAAGATCGCGATCGCGCAATGCTATGCGGAGCACGTGCTGGTGCAGGCAGGCGCATTCGAAGCGTCGATCGTCGGCACGAAGGGCAACGAGGGCGTGCTCGCGTTGACGGAAGATCAGTTCTGACCGGCTGACGGTCGGGACACAGGAGGAGACAGGATTTTGACCACACAGGACTTGCTCGCGCAATACGGCCCGCGCGAATCGATGGAATACGACGTCGTGATCGTCGGCGGCGGCCCCGCCGGGCTGTCGGCGGCGATCCGGCTCAAGCAGCTGGCCGCCGAGAAAGGCACCGAGATCGGCGTGTGCGTGCTCGAGAAAGGTTCCGAGATCGGCGCGCACATCCTGTCGGGCGCGGTGATGGACCCGCGCGCGATCAACGAACTGTTCCCCGACTGGAAGGAACGCGGTGCACCGCTCGACGTCGAGGTGACGGAAGACCGCTTCCTGTTCCTGTCCGAGAAGAGCGCGGTCACCACGCCGAACTGGGCGCTGCCCGCCAACTTCCAGAATCACGGCAACTACGTGATTTCGCTGGGCAACGTCACGCGCTGGCTTGGGGCACAGGCCGAAGCGCTGGGCGTCGAGATCTTCCCGGGCTTCCCCGCTGCGGAGATTCTCTATAACGACGACGGCTCGGTCAAAGGCGTCGCGACCGGCAACATGGGCGTGGGCAAGGACGGCGAGCCGACCGAAAACTTCCAGCTCGGCATGGAGCTGCACGCGAAATACACGCTGTTCGCCGAAGGCTGCCGCGGCCATCTGGGCCGCCAGTTGATCTCGAAGTTCAAGCTCGACGCGAATGCGGATCCGCAGGCCTACGGGATCGGCATCAAGGAGCTGTGGGAGATCGACCCGGCCAAGCACAAGCCGGGCCTCGTGATCCACACGGCCGGCTGGCCGCTGAAGTCGGATACGTACGGCGGCTCGTTCCTGTATCACATGGACAACAACCAGGTCGTGGTCGGCTTCGTGGTGGGCCTCGGCTACACGAACCCGTACCTGTCGCCGTTCGAGGAATTCCAGCGCTACAAGACGCACCCGTCGATCCGCGCGTTCCTGGAAGGCGGCAAGCGCGTGTCGTACGGCGCGCGCGCGATCACGGCCGGCGGGCTGCTGTCGCTGCCGAAGACGGTGTTCCCGGGCGGCGCGCTGATCGGCGACGACGCGGGCTTCCTGAACGCGTCGCGGATCAAGGGCAGCCACGCGGCGATCAAGACCGGCATGCTGGCGGCCGACGCCGCGTTCGACGCGGTGCAGGCCGGCCGCCAGTCGGACGAGCTCAACGCATACCCGGACGCCTTCAAGCAATCGTGGCTGTACACGGAGCTGTACCGCGCGCGCAACTTCAAGCAGTGGATGGCCAAGGGGCTGTACCTCGGCACGCTGATGGTCGGGCTGGAGCAGAAGGTGATGGGCGGCAACGTACCGTGGACGCTGCACCACAAGCACGCGGACCACGAGATGCTGAAGCCGGCGTCGCAATGCCAGCCGATCGAGTATCCGAAGCCGGACGGCAAGCTGACGTTCGATCGCCTCTCGTCGGTGTTCATCTCGAACACGAACCACGAGGAGAACCAGCCGGCGCACCTGACGCTGAAGGATGCGAACGTGCCGGTGAACGTGAACCTGCGCACGTACGCGGGGCCGGAGGGGCGCTTCTGCCCGGCGGCCGTGTACGAGTTCGTGAAGAACGACGACGGCAGCGATCGCCTGGTGATCAACGCGCAGAACTGCGTGCACTGCAAGACCTGCGACATCAAGGACCCGACGCAGAACATCGTGTGGGTCACGCCGGAAGGCGGTGGCGGGCCGAATTACCCGAACATGTAACACAACGCATCCCCGCGCCTGCGGGCGCGAACGAACCGGAGTGAGACGATGAGCAATGCAGCGAAAGAAGTCGTGGTGGTGAGCGGTGTCCGTACCGCGATCGGTGATTTCGGCGGCAGCCTGAAGGATTTCTCGCCGACCGACCTCGGTGCGAAGGTGGTCGCCGAAGTGCTGTCGCGTGCGAACGTGTCGGGCGACGCAGTCGGGCATGTCGTGTTCGGCCACGTCGTGAACACCGAGCCGAAGGACATGTATCTCGCGCGCGTCGCTGCGATCAATGGCGGCGTGGCGCAGCACACGCCCGCGCTGACCGTGAACCGCCTGTGCGGTTCGGGCCTGCAGGCGATCGTGTCGGCCGCGCAGACGATCATGCTCGGCGACGCCGACATCGCGATCGGCGGCGGCTCGGAAAGCATGAGCCGCGCCCCGTACACCGTGCCGGCCGCGCGCTTCGGCCAGCGCATGGGTGACGGCAAGCTCGTCGACATGATGCTCGGCGCGCTGCACGACCCGTTCCAGACGATCCACATGGGCGTGACGGCCGAGAACGTCGCGGCGAAGTACGGCATCTCGCGCGACGCGCAGGATGCGCTGGCGCTCGAATCGCATCGTCGCGCGGCGCGCGCGATCGCGGAAGGGCGCTTCAAGGATCAGATCCTGCCGATCTCGATCCGCACGAAGAAGGGCGAAGTTGCGTTCGACACCGACGAGCACGTCCGCCTCGAAGCCAGCGCGGATGATTTCACGAAGCTGAAGCCGGTGTTCCAGAAGGAGAACGGCACCGTGACGGCCGGCAACGCGTCGGGCATCAACGATGCGGCCGCGGCCGTGCTGATGATGAGCGCGGACGCCGCGCGCGCGCAGGGCGTGAAGCCGCTCGCGCGCCTCGTCGCGTATGCGCACGCAGGCGTCGATCCGGCGTACATGGGCATCGGCCCGGTGCCGGCCACGCAGAAGGCGCTCGAACGCGCGGGCCTGAAGATCAGCGATCTCGACGTGATCGAGGCGAACGAGGCGTTCGCGGCCCAGGCATGCGCGGTCACGCAGGAGCTCGGCCTCGATCCGGCGAAGGTCAACCCGAACGGCTCGGGCATCTCGCTCGGCCACCCGATCGGTGCGACCGGCGCGCTGATCACGGTCAAGGCGCTGTACGAACTGAAGCGCATCGGCGGCCGTTACGCGCTCGTGACGATGTGTATCGGCGGCGGCCAGGGGATTGCTGCGATCTTCGAGAACATCTGATAATCGAACGCTCAGCACCGGAACACACAGGAAATTTCATGGCCATCGAAATCGTCGGCGTCGTGGGCGCCGGAACCATGGGCAACGGCATTGCGCAGACCGCCGCCGTTGCGGGTCTCAACGTCGTGATGATCGACGTCAGCGACGCGGCGCTCGAGAAGGGCATCGCGACGCTGAAGGGCAGCCTCGAGCGGCTCGTGTCGAAGGACAAGCTCGACGCCGCCACGCGCGATGCGGCGCTCGCGCGCATCACGACGTCGACCGACTACGCGAAGCTCGCAGCGGCCGATATCGTGATCGAAGCCGCGACCGAGAACGTCGAGCTGAAGGGCCGCATTCTGAAGCAGATCGAGGCCGTCGCGCGGCCTGAAGCGATCATCGCGACCAACACGTCGTCGATCTCGATCACCGCGCTCGCGGCGCCGCTCGCCGATCCGGCGCGCTTCGTCGGCATGCACTTCTTCAACCCGGTGCCGCTGATGCCGCTCGTCGAGATCATCCGCGGGCTGCAGACGAGCGACGCGACCGCGTCGGCGGTGCGCGAGCTGACCGAGCGTTTCGACAAGTCGCCGATCGGCGTGCGCAATTCGCCGGGCTTCGTCGTGAACCGGATTCTCGTGCCGATGATCAACGAGGCGTTCTTCGTGCTGGCGGAGGGCATCGCGTCGGCCGAGGAGATCGATGCGGGGATGAAGCTCGGCGCGAACCACCCGATCGGGCCGCTCGCGCTGGCCGACCTCGTCGGCCTCGACGTGTGCCTCGCGGTGATGGACGTGTTCGTGAAGGACTTCGGCGATCCGAAGTATCGTGCATGCCCGCTGCTGCGCGAGATGGTGACGGCCGGCAGGCTCGGGCGGAAGACCGGGCGTGGGGTGTACGACTACAGCAAGTAAGCAGAAGGCCGGAAAGTCTTCAACGCGGGTGGTGAGTCGTGCCGGATGGTGTAATTCATCCGGTGCGGTTCGCCATCCGCGTTTTTCATTGATGGAAGCGGCTCGCCGAATACTGTCCGCTGGTTGAATTATTTCGAAAATCGATTTTAATCGTTAAATAGTTAAGTCAGTTAACTTGGAGTTATCTTTCATATCGATTAAATTGACGTTTCAATATGTAATGTTATATCGTGATTGCCCAAAAACAACCGAGAGAAAATAAAGTGGCAATAAACGAGGGGTTTCAAAAAAAATGCCGCTGGTCGGCCATCGTCGCGTGGTCGGTATTCGCCGGACTGGCAGGCGCCGCATCGGCCAATACCGAGCCGGCGCAGCAGACGCAACCCAGGCAGGCGCGCATGCCTCGCGTGCCGCAGAATCTGCCGGTGTCGCCCGAGCAGGCGCAGTACAACCTGCCGCTCAGCGAGCAGGATCGCGCGGCGCTGACCCGGCCCTCGCCGCTCAAGCAGCCGGCCACGCGCAGCAAGCGCAGCACGTCGGGCGCCGATTGCCGCGACATGTCGGTGATGACCCAGTATCGCGGCGCGGCACTCGCCGATTACATCGCGAATCTTCCCGATTACGAATGCCATTACGGCCTGTTCTCGGTCGATAAAGCGCAGGCTACGCAGATATTCAATGCCGAAAACGTGCACGCTGTCGCGGGTCGTTTCGTGCAGGAAATTTATCAATACGACGCGAGCAATTTGATCCTGGTCAATTTGCTGATTTATCTGCGTGCCGCTTATTACCAATATGATGTATCGGGCATTGCAAACCCGATTCCGAATCTCGCGGTGTCGCTGCGCCCGTATATCAGGCAAAGCCTGGAGGGCGATGCGCTCTATCGCGACAATTCGCGTGCGCCGAGCACCGCGAACGAGCTGATGAAGCTCATCACGAACATGCGGGACGAAGCGTACTACCTGCCGACGCTGAAGAACCGCATCGCGTCCTACACCGTGAGCGCGTCGAATCCGCAGGCAGCGGCGCCGCTGCTGCTGCGCAGTGCGGCGGGCGGCTTCACCGGCTTGCTCACGGTGTTCTTCTACGCGCACCAGCGCAGCGGCGCGCAACCGATGCTCGACAGCGATGCGACGCTCCCGGAGACGCTCAACCGCTTCGTCACCGCGAACCGCGCGAGCCTGTCGAACACGAGCGCCGCCTATCAGCTGGCCGACGCGGCGCGCGAGACGTTTCGCTTCCTCCGTTATCCGGCGCAGAAGCCGCGCGTGAAGAAAATGATCCAGGACATGCTCGCGTCGACGAGCATGACGGGCGCGGACAGCGACCTGTGGCTCGCGGCGGCGGAAGCGGTCGACTACGGCGATCCGGGCAACTGCGCGGACTACGGCACCTGCGACTACAAGAAGCGGCTGACCGACGCGGTGCTCTCGCATCGCTACGCATGCAATGCGGGCGTGCGCATTCTGGCGCAGGACATGACGCCGCAACAGCTGCAGTCGGTCTGCACGGCAGTCGCGCGGCAGGACGACTACTTCCACCGGATGATGAAGACCGGGCGCAAGCCGGTCGCGGGCGACCGCAACGACACGATCGAACTCGTCATTTTCGATGACTACGCGAACTATCGAAAATACGCGTCGGTGATCTACGGCATCAGCACCGACAACGGCGGCATGTACCTCGAGGGCGATCCGTCCGCGCCGGGCAATCAGGCGCGCTTCATCGCGCACGAGGCATCGTGGCTGCGGCCCGAGTTCAAGGTGTGGAATCTCGAGCACGAGTTCACGCACTATCTCGACGGCCGCTACGACATGGCGGGCGACTTCTCGGTGAGCACCGCGAAGCCGACCGTGTGGTGGATCGAAGGCGTCGCCGAGTATCTGTCGAGAAAGAACGACAACCCGGAGTCGATCGACGCGGTGCGCACGGGCACGTACCGGTTCTCTGACGTGCTCGGCACGCGCTACACGTCGAGCGACTACGTCACGCGCGCGTACCGGTGGGGCTACATGGCGACGCGCTTCATGTTCGAGCGCCATCGCGCGGACGTCGACACGATCGTGTCACGCTTCCGGGTGGGCGATTACGACGGGTACGCAAACCATGTCGCTTACATCGGCAATCGCTACGACACCGAGTTCGCCGACTGGGCGCGCAGCGCGACGACGGCGGGCGAGCCACCGGTGCCGGCGAAGCGCTGACCGGCACGGGCCGGCGCCGCGTGATCGGACGCCGGCCTTCGATCGTCACCCCCGCTCTGCCCGGGTGTGACGCGCCGGCCTGCACGAACGGTTGCGCTTCCCGGATGTCAGTCACGCGCCGTCGGCATCGCGCGCGTCTATCGCGCGCCTTTCTTCCATCGTCGGGTTCACGTTCACGCAGCTGGTGGTGCATTTGCCGCTGGTGATCGTCATGCTCTGGGCGCTTGCGAGCACGCTCAGCACCATCCGCCCGTCATGCCGTGACGAAGGTCGGGCTTGCTTGCCGCCGGCGGATTGCGTGTCCGGCAGGCGTGGTGTGAAGTCGGTGCGGGCCGCGTACTGCGTTGGACACGACTACGCGCCCAGCACCGACAGATCCCGCGGCAGCGCACGCTTGAACATCGCGAGAATCTGCTGCGCCGCCTTCGGCGGCAGCGTGATCGCATGGCGCACGGCCGCCGCGATCTGGATCATCATCAGCTCGGCGAATGTGCTCCGTTGCGCATGCGGAATATCGGGCGCCACTTCGCCCAGCGCATCCGCGAACAACCCCGCCAGGAATTCCCCGTCCGCCCGGTCGAGCGCCTGCAATGCGCGGTCGGCCTGCGTGGCGCGCCAGATGTCGCGCATCAGCGGCTCGTCGACGAACATCCGGTAGTAGCTGTCCGTGATGCGGGCGAGCGTGGCGTGCAGGTCGTCGAGCGTCTTCATCGTCGCGAGGTCGCGCCGCACGCAGACGTGGCCGGCTTCGTTGTAGCGCTCCGCGAGCGTGCCGATCACGGCCGCCTTGTCAGGGAAGTACTGGTACAGCGAGCCGAACGAGATGCCCGTGCGTTCGACGATGTCGCTCATCCGGAACGCATCGCAGCCTTTCTCGATCATCACTTCCGACGCGCACGCGAGGATGCGCTCGAACCGCTCGCGGCTGCGCTGCTGCGTCGGCACCAGCCGTGCGCGCGCCGGTGTATCCGCCGTGTCCGCCGTTGTTGCAGGCCCGTCGTTCTGCCCCGATTTTTGTCGGCCCATGCCGCCTCCGGAAAAACTTGACGTTGCTAATGCGAGAGTCTATCGTGTTTTCGAAACGCGAGACGCTCTCGTATTTTAGTCAAAGGAGACGGTCATGTCGGCACTTCCCATCCTCATCGTCGGCGGTTCGGGCAAGACGGGCGCCCGCGTCGATGCCCGGCTGCGTGCGCGCGGCATCGCGACCCGGCCCGTGTCGCGTACGTCGGCCGTCCGCTTCGACTGGACGGCGCCCGACACGTGGCCGGCCGCGCTCGACGGCGTATCGGCCGCGTACGTGACCTATCAGCCCGACCTGGCTGTCGAAGGCGCGGTGGATGCGATCGCCGCATTTGCACGCCTTGCGCGGGAAAGCGGTGTCGAGCGGGTCGTGCTGCTGTCCGGGCGCGGAGAGCCCCGCGCGCAGGCCGCCGAGGCCGCGCTGCAGGCGTCGGGCGTGGGTTGGGGCGTGGTGCGCGCGAGCTGGTTCAACCAGAACTTCTCCGAGGGCTACCTGATCGACGGCGTGCTGGCCGGTGAGGTCGCGCTGCCGGCCGGCGCGGTGCGCGAGCCGTTCGTCGATGCGGACGACATCGCCGATGTAGCGGTGGCCGCGCTCACCGATGAGCGCTTTGCGAACCGCGTGATCGAGGTCACGGGGCCGCGCGCGCTGACGTTCGCCGAAGCGGTCGGCGAAATCGCACGGGCTGCCGGCCGGCCGGTCGTCTATCGCGAGATTCCGGCCGATGCGTTCGTCGCCGGATTGCGCGAGGCGGGCGTGCCGGAGCCGGTCGTCGCGTTGCTCGACGATCTGTTCAGCGTGGTGCTCGACGGGCGCAACAGCGCGGTGACACACGGTATCGAAGCGACGCTCGGGCGGCCGGCGCGCGATTTCGCCGACTATGCGCGCGCGACGGCCGCCACCGGCGTGTGGCGCGCACGATCATGATCGCGTTCGCGACCGCCGCGTTGCTGTGGGGCTCGGCCATCGGCTGCGGGATGATGGCCGGCGTGTATTTCGCGTTCTCGACGTTCGTGATGACGTCGCTCGGACGGATCGCGCCGCAGGCCGGCGTGGCCGCGATGAACGCGATCAACGTCGACATCGTGCGCTCGCCGTTCATGCCGCTGTTCCTCGTCACGACGCTGATGGCGCTTGCCCTAGTCGTGCTCGCGCTGTTCGATCGCGAGCAGCCGGGCGCGATGCTGGCGGTCGCGGGCGGCGTGCTGTACGTGTTCGGGATGTTCGCGGTGACGATGGCCGTCAACGTGCCGCTCAACGATGCGCTCGCCGCGGCCGATCCGTCGACCGCGCAGGGCGCGGCGCTGTGGACGCGTTACCTGCACGACTGGACGATGTGGAATCACGTGCGCACGGTGGCGTCGGCCGCCGCGTGCGTGTTTTTCATCGCGGGGATCGCGGCGCGCTAGCGGGGGGCGTCATGCGGTGGGCGCGGCCTGTGCGGGCAACCGGCATTCGTCGAGCGTGCCGCACAAGAACCCGCCCTACGCATAAAACGCCGACGGCGACACGCCGAAATGCCGCTTGAACATCGCGGAGAACGCGCTCTGGCTGCTGTAGCCGTGATCCATCGCGACGGTCAGCACCTTCTCGCCGTGCGCGAGGCGCTTGAGCGCGAGCAGCAGCCGCGCCTGTTCGCGCCAGCGGCGGAAGCTGAGCCCCGTCTCGCGGCGGAACGCGCGATGGAGCGTGCGGACCGACAGCCCGAGCCGGTCGGCCCATTCGGCGATCGTGCGCAGGTCGTCGGGCGCGGCGACGAGCGCGTCGCAGATCGTGCGCAGGCGCGGGTCGTGCGGCCACGGCAGGTACAGCGGCAGCAGCGGCGCGACCGTCACCTCGGCGAGCAGCAGGTGCATCAGGTGATCGTGGCGCGAGCCCGGCGCATAGTCGAGCGGCACGTCCACCGCGGCGAGGATCAGCTCGCGCAGCAGCGGATGCACTTCCACGACGCAGCTCCGCGCAGGCAGGTGCTCGACCGCGCCCGGCTCGACGAACACGGTGCGCATCTGCACGTCGCCGCTCATCTGCACCGTGTGGTCGAGACCGGCTTCGAGCCACACGCCGCGCGTCGGCGGCACGACCCACGACGCGCCTTCGGACTGCACGTGCATCACGCCCTCGATCGCATAGAGCAGCTGCGCGCGGCGATGCCGGTGCGGCGCGATCGACGTGCCGTGCGCGTACGTCGCCGCCATCGCCGAGACGGGCATCGGCGTCGATTCGAAGCGCAGGTGGGCACCGGGCGGGGTGGACTCGAGTGTCCGATTGGCGACAAGTCGTGACATTTTGGCGTGAGACAGGCAGGTGGACGGGCGGGCACGATGGCGTTCCCATCCACGCCAACCCCCTGCCAGGATATTAATCCGTCGAATGCGATGAACAAGTCTCCTTTTCTGTTTCCCTTCTGCGCGATCGCGCTGTGGGCCGGCAACGTGGTCGTGTCGAAGCTGTCGGCGTCGACGATCGACCCGTCGGCGATCACCTTCTACCGGCTGCTGCTCGCCGTCGCGCTGATGAGCGTGTTCACGCTGCGCCCCGCGTGGCGCAATCGCGCGGCGCTCGTCGCGCACCTGCCGAAGCTCGCGGTGCTCGGCTTTCTCGCGATGGCGCTGTTCCAGAGCCTGTCCTACGAGGCCGCGAAATCGACCAGCGCGACCAACATGGCGATCATTACGGCGCTCGTGCCGCTGATGACGATGGCGCTCAGCTCGCTGCTGCTCGGTGATCCGCCCAGCGTGGGCATGATCGGCGGCGGGGTGCTGTCGCTCGCGGGCGTCGTCTACCTGATTGCCGAGGGGCACCCGACGACGATCGCCGCGCGCGGCGTGCATACGGGCGACCTGCTGATGCTGGCCGCGTCGGCCGCCTATGCGCTGTACGGTGTGCTGCTCAAGCGCTGGCGCATCGGTGCGCTGCCGGCGTGGCAGTCCACCTACGTGCAGGCGCTTGCCGCGCTCGTCTTCATGGTGCCGATGCTGCTGCGCTTGCCCGCGCAGGCGGCGTGGCCGACGCGTGCGAGCGTGCCGCTGATCCTGTATGCCGGCGTGCTGGCGTCGGTCGTGCTGCCGTATCTGTGGATGCAGGGCGTGCGGCTGCTCGGCCCGAGCCGTTGCGCGATGTTCATGAACCTGCTGCCGGTGATGACCGCCGGCGGCGCGATCGTGCTGCTCGGCGAATCGCTGAAGCTGTATCACCTGATCGGCGGCGGCGTGGCGCTCGTCGGCGTGGCGATCGCGCAGCGGTTTCCGTTCCAGGCGAGCGCTTCGCAGGGCGTGCGGCAATGAGCGGCGACCGCGATATGCAGCACCTGATGGCCGCGCTGCCGGACGCGCTTGCATCCGTGGAGGGCCCGGCGCTCGCGCATCAGCTCGAACGGATCGCAGCCGCGCTCGAAGCGCTGGCAGGCAGCGGCCAGCCAGCGCCCGTCGACTTCGACGCGGCCGTTGCATTCCGCTGGCGCGGCTTCGACGGCGGGCCGCGAGCGGCGCCGCTCGAACCGGTCGCGGCACCCGCGCTCATCGCGTTCGATGCGCTGCGCAACGTCGAGCGACAGATGTCGATCGTCGAACGGAACACGCGGCAGTTCGTGCGCGGCTTCGCGGCGAATCACGTGCTGTTGACCGGCGCGCGCGGCACCGGGAAGTCGTCGATCGTGAAGGCGTGCCTGCATGCGTTCGCGCCGCACGGGCTGCGGCTGATCGAGGTCGGCAAGGAGCAGTTGAGCGACCTGCCGGCGATCGTCGATCTGGTGCGTGCGCGGCCGGAACGATACATCGTGTTCTGCGACGACCTGTCGTTCGAGGCGGGCGAGACCGGCTACAAGGAACTGAAGACGGTGCTCGACGGCTCGGTCGCGAGCGACCTGTCGAACGTGCTCGTGTACGCGACGTCGAATCGCCGCCACCTGATGCCCGAGCAGGCGAGCGACAATGCGAACGTGTCGCGTGCGGAGAACGGCGAGCTGCATCCGGGCGACGCGGTGGAGGAGAAGATTTCGTTGTCCGAGCGATTCGGGATCTGGGTGACGTTTTACGGGTTCACGCAGGACGCATATCTGGCGGTGGTCGACAGCCGGCTGAGCGAAGCCGGGTTCGATACGGAGCAGATTCGCGCGGCGCGCGAACCGGCGCTGCGGTGGGCGCTGGAACGCGGTGCGCGGTCGGGGCGGATTGCCGTGCAGTTCGTGCGGGATTACATCGGGCGGATGGCGGACGAAAGTGACGCGGAGGAAAGCGCCCGCGCGTTGCGAGCGGGCTGAGCAGGGCGTTACAACACCCGCTCCGACAACACCCTGAACGCGACGTCCGGCACGACGAAGCACATCGGCTCGCCGGTCGCGCCGATGCGCGCGAGGAATTCGCCGCCGCCCACCGGTTCGACCGGTTTCAGCGGCCGAACCGCGTCGACATCGATCGGCAGCTCGATCGACGCATGCGCGAGGCGGTCGCAGTCCGCGACATGCGCGACGGCCGCGTGCTGCAGCGACAGGTAAGCGACGGCGTCGCGCCAGCTTTCGAAGAACGGCGCGAACGCCTCGGGCAGCGTGGCGTCATCCGACATCGCCGCCGAGCAATGGAAATCCGGCGCGCTTCCGCTGCCGCCCGACAGCCGCGTCCGATACCGTCCATCTTGTTCGGCATGCGTGAAGCGTTCGGCGAGATGCGACGGCAGCGCGTCGCTGAAGAGTCGGCTGCCGAGTGCATAGAGCGGATGGTCAAACACGTTCTTGACGAACAGCACCGTGCGATCGGCCGGCACACCACCCGGCAGCGCATCGACGTAAAGCCGCCAGTTGCTTTGCAACGGCGACGGGAACACGCGTCGCAGCGGGCCCGCGATACGCGGGCCGAAATGGCGGTGCGCATAGGTGAGGATCGTGAACGGCGTGCGGCCGTCGCGGCTCGCGAGCGTGACGCCGCGCGGCACCAGACGCGCGACCGCCGCAACATCGACGAGCCACGTGCAGTACACGACGTTCTCGACCTCGCTCGCGAGCTGCAGGAACGGCAGGCGCGACAGCAGCGCGCGGCGTGTGCGCAGCAGCGGGCGACTCGCGACGAGCCGGTTGACGAGGCGGCCGACGGGGCCGGCGGACGGGGAAACGAAGGCGTTGTCCTGGAGCATGAGCGGCATTGTGCCGATGTCGCGGGGCGGGTGGAAGAGGCGTTGCGGTGCCCCTGTCGAAACTGTCAGGGCATGTCGCTCGCGAGCAGGATGCCGGGGATTTCAAGCAGGCGGAGAGCGCTCTCGTCGGATGGACGCAGGCGCCGCGCGCAAGCCGGCGCATAGGCGCGAAGCCTGGCGTCGTGCCCGCGTCCGCGTCCGCCAATCCGTCGGCGGCCTGCAGCATCGGTCAATACCCCGACCCACTCCCGCCCTGATCCGTCACGATCGCCACCCCCGAGCTCGTGCCGAGCCGCGTCGCGCCGGCCTCGATCATCGCCAGCGCGGCCGCGCGGTCGCGCACGCCACCCGACGCCTTCACGCCGAGCACGGGGCCGACCGTGCGGCGCATCAGCGCGACATCCGCGAGCGTCGCGCCGCCGTGGCCGAACCCGGTCGACGTCTTCACGAACGCGACGCCGAGATCGCGGCACATCTCGCACACGCGCACCTTCTCGTCGTCGGTCAGCAGCCCCGTTTCGAGGATCACCTTGAGCGGCACCGCGCCGCATGCCTGGTGCACGGTGTCGATGTCGGCCTTCACGTCGTCGGCGCGGCCGCTCTTCAGCGCGCCGATGTTGATCACCATGTCGATCTCGCCGGCGCCCGCCGCGATCGCGGCGGTGGCTTCGAACGCCTTGGCGGCCGACAGCCCGGCACCGAGCGGAAAGCCGACCACCGCACAGACGAGCACGCCGGTATCGGCCAGCTCGCGCGCGGCGAGCGGCACGTTCGCCGAATTCACGCAGACCGAGTAAAAGCGATGCTCGGCCGCCTGGCGGCAGAGTTCGCGGATCTGCGCGTCGCTCGCGTCGGGCGCGAGCAGCGTGTGATCGATGGTTTGAGCGAGTTGGGCGTTGGAAAGCGGCATGTTTCAGGACTCCACGGAGCGTGTGCCGGGAGGGCACACGTAAAGTTGATGTTTTCACATCGGTTTGTTACAAATACGACATTCCGGCCGGGCCCGCGCGCCCGGCACGACGAGCGACGGATGCAGCGGGCACGCAGGATACTGGCATGGAAACGAAGAAAGGCGAACGGATCAAGACATTGATGAACGTGCTGCAAGGGCAGAACGCGATTCATCTGAAGGAAGTGGCCGAGCTGTTCGGTGTGTCCGAGATGACGATCCGCCGCGATCTCGCGGACAACCCGCACGGCCTGAGCCTGATCGGCGGCTACGTGACGCGCCACTTCGCCGCGCAGCGCAGCGACATCGGCGAGTACGTGGTCAGCACCGAGAACGACCGGCAGACCGAGGAGAAGCGCCGCATCGGCAAGCTGGCCGCGCAGTTCGTGACGACCGGCGACACGATCTTCGTCGACTGCGGCTCGACCACGCCGTTCATCGTCGACTTCATTCCGGACGACCTCGAATTCACCGCGGTCTGCAATTCGCTGAACGTGTTCGCGAAGCTGCAGCAGAAGCCGCATTGCAGCGTGATCCTGTGCGGCGGCGTGTACCACCGCAAGAACATGGTGTTCGAGTCGGTAGCCGAGACGGGCATCCTCGACACGGTGCGCGTGTCGAAGGCATTCATCTCCGCCGCCGGCGTGAGCGACCGATGTGGCGTGACCTGCTTCAACTTCCACGAAGTCGACGCGAAGAAGAAGGTGATGGCGCGTGCGCAGAACCGCTTCCTGCTCGTCGACCACACGAAGTTCGACGAAGTGCGCGCGGCCTACTTCGCCGAGCTGACCGACTTCAACTACGTGATCTCGGACGGGCAACTGAGCCGCCGCTACGAAACGGCGATCCGCGAACACGGGATCGCGCTCGTGACCTGACGCCGCGCGGCCGCGCATCGCTTCACGCATGGCGGGCTTCCGCCGCGCTCAGGTAGCCGGTGACGACTTCGAAGCGGCGCGTCGCGCCCGGCGCGAGCGCCGCCACATGGCCCTTGCGGCGTTCGGCTTCATACCCCTCCGGCTCGCAGGTCGACGGCAGCGCGAACGCGGCGACCTGCTGGTCCGCGTTGTGCATGATCCAGCGCGTCGCATGCGGGAATTGCTCGGGGCGGTACGCGGTGTGGAAGGCGCCGCCATCCGGATGTTCGAGCAGGAAATGCGCGAGCCCGTCTGCATCCGTTTCCGCACCGTTCATGAAGAACACGATCTCCGGGTCGTACAGCGCGGGCGCATCGAGCGTGTGAAGCCGTTCCGGCTCGTGCGCGAGCGTGGCCGTGTAGTCGCGCCATGCGGCGGTCGGCTTGACGTGCGCGGGCACGCTGTCGCGCAATCGCAACCCGCCTCGAGGCAACGCCTGCACGAAGCGACCGCCCGGCACGTACGCATAGTTCAGGTGCGCCATGTACATCAGGTCCATCGGCACGCCGCCGAGATTCGTCACGTCCATCGCGATCGTCATCTGCGCGTCGTGCTCGGCGAGCCGCACCGACGGGCGCGCCATGTAGTGGCTGCCGAAACCCTGCACGTATTCGTATTCACCGGTCACTTCGACGAACGCGCCGCGCGCATCCGTGCCGACGACGACGCTCGCGCGATCCATCGACGCGCACGGCATCTCGCCGTGCAGCGCATGCGTATCGTCCGGCCCCGGGCAGCCGTTGCGCAGCAGCCCGCTGTGGAACATGAAGCAACCGTAGGTATCGATGATCGACGCCGCGCGCTTCGGCTGCCGGAACATGTGCTTCATCGTCAGGTCGCGGCCGTCGAACGCGGCGGCCCAGATCATCTGGCCGAGATACGGCAGCACGACGAGGTGGCCGCGACGGTTCTCGAGCGTCAGCGCCTCGACGCCGGAGGGATACGCGAACGCGGTGACGGTGAGCCCGTCGGTGCGGTACAGCGTGCGCGGCGTGTCGCGGCAGTCGTCGCGGCGCAGTTCGATTTCGCCTCGCATGCTCAGGCTCCCGACGTGTTGCGCGTGGCGGCGTAGCGCGCGGGCGCGTTGCCGTCGGCGGCTGCGTCGGGCGTCGCGGCCGGCAGGTGGCGCAGGCAGTAGAAGCCGTAGTAGACGATCACGACGAAGCACGCGAGCGGCACGACGAACGCGAGCTGCATGTTGCCGCCCGTGTGATCGGAGATCAGCCCCTGGATCAGCGGCACGACCGCGCCGCCGACGATGCTCATCACGAGGATCGAGCCGCCGTATTCGGTGTCCTTGCCGAGCCCGTCGATCGTGAGGCCGTAGATCGTCGGCCAGCACGGGCCGAGGAACACGCTCACGCCCACGGCCGCATAGACGGCCGTGATGTCGTGCACGCTGATCGTGTACGCGAGCAGCGCGATGCACAGGATGCCGTAGACGATCAGCACCTTGGCCGGCCCGACGCGCTTCATCACGAGCGTGGCGACCAGCTTGCCGACGAAGAAGGCGAAGAACGTGGCGAGCAGGTAGTGCGACGCACCGCGCTCGGTGAGGCCGCCGATCTGCATCGCGAGCCGGATCGTGAAGCTCCACACGCCGACCTGCGCGCCGACATACAGGAACTGCGCGACGACGCCCGCGACGAAGCGCCGGTTGCCGAACAGGCGCGCGAGCGTGCCGCGCGCGTCGATCCGGTGCGTGGCCACGCTCGGGCCGTTGCCCTTGCAGGCCGGGTAGGGCGTGAGCGCGAACACGATGAACACGGCCACGAGCACGACGATCAGCCACTTGTACGGCTCGAGCGTGGCCTGGATCATCGCGAGCTGGTGCACGTGCGCGTCGGCGGCCGACATCGCGGCGAGCTGCGCATGCGACGCATCGCCTTCCTTGAAGATCAGGAAGCTGCCCATGTACACGCCGGCCATCGCGCCGAACGGATAGAACGTCTGCGAGATGTTCAGCCGCCGCGTGCTGGTTGCGCGCGGGCCCATCAGCGTCGAATACGAGTTCGATGCGGTTTCGAGGAACGACAGGCCGGCCGCGATCACGAACAGCGCGACGAGGAACATCCCGTACTTCGCCATCGATGCTGCGGGGAAGAACAGCAGGCAGCCGGTCGTGTAGAGCAGCAGGCCGACGAGGATCGTCGTCTTGTAGCTGAACTTCTTCACGACGGTCGCGGCCGGAATCGCGAGGAAGAAGTAGCCGAGATAGAACGCGGACTGCACGAATGCCGATTCGAAATCGGACAGGAAGAACGACTTCTTGAATTGCGCGATCAGCACGTCGTTCAGGTTCGCGGCGGTGCCCCACAGCGCGAACAGGCAGCACAGCAGCGTGAACGCGAAGAGCGGCGTGCGGTTCAGGTAATAGCCGTCGGGGGTGTGTTCGATCCTGGCTCGGCTCATGGGTGTCTCCTTCCCAATTGTCTCGTCGATGAAGGCGCCGCTTACATGCCGGCGTCGCGGAGGAAGCGTTCGAACGTCGCGGTGTCGGCGTACGACTTCTGCGTGCCGAGGCCCGTGACCGAATGCGCGGCATACGCGGACGCGTAACGCATCGCATCGAGTGCGTTGCGCGACGCGGCATAGCAGCGCGCGAAGCAGCCGATGTACGCATCGCCGGCGCCCGTCGTGTCGCGTGCGTCGACCGGCACGCCCGGCACATGCCGCACGCCGTCGCGCGATACCAGCAGCGAACCGTTGCTGCCGAGCGTGACGAGCACGTGCTTGAGCCCGCGCGCGACCAGCGCTTCGGCGGCACGCGCCGCGCTGTCGCGCGAATCGACCGGCATGCCGGACACGATCGCGAGCTCGGTTTCGTTCGGCACGAAGAATTCGACGGTGCGGATCCGCTCGAAATCGAGATCGGCCACCGCGGGCGCGGGGTTCAGCAGCACCGGAATGCCGTGCCGCGCGCCGAATGCGATCGCGTGATAGACGGTGTCGAGTTCGATCTCAAGCTGCAGCACGATCAGCGCGCATGCGGCGAGCTGCGGCGCGGCCGCGTCGATGTCGGCCGGCGTCAGGTGGCGGTTCGCGCCCTTGACGATCAGGATGCTGTTGCTCGAATCGGGTTCGACGAAGATCGGCGCGACGCCGCTCGGCACGCCGGCGACCTTGCGCACGTGCGTGGTGTCGATGCCTTCGCGCTCGAAGTTGCGGATCGTGTTGTCGGCGAAGACGTCGTCGCCGACCTTCGTGACCATCACGACGCGCGCGCCGAGGCGGGCGGCCGCGACGGCCTGGTTCGCCCCCTTGCCGCCGCAGCCGAGCTCGAAGTTCGGTGCTTCGAGCGTTTCGCCCCGGGCGGGCATGCGTGCGACGTAGGTCACGAGATCGACCATGTTGCTGCCGATGACGGCGATTGTCTCCATCTGCGTCTCTTCCTTGGTATGGGGTGCGCCGCGCGCGTGGTGGGCGGCGGCGTGCGACAGGTGGTAATAAAATCACATAAAATGTGAGAATGCAATCATGTGATGTTCGAAGGGTTACTTTTGTCGGGGCGCAGCTGTGCCGGCATGTGCTATCGATGCCGCCTGATGCAAGCCTTGATCCGGCCGGGCGGCGCTTTCGGCGCTGTTCCGATGCGCTCGTCCGGGCCGTGTCGAAACCGCTCGACGAAATGTCGCTCAGCAAGCTCGGCGTTGCTCAATGGGTGCGGCGTGCAGGCATGAGGGAATCCGAACGCAGCGGAAGGGGGCTGCCTCACCTTGCTGGGCGGCGGCCTGATGTGAACGGCGGTGCACCGGCTTCGGCAGGGCCCGCGCGCGCGAATCCGGACGCGACGGCCACGCGAATGGCCGGCACGTCGGCGACGATCCTCGACGCGTTCGATCCGACGTGCGGGTTCGCGCAGGCCGGCTCCAAATAACGGCGGCAGGGGCTCGGGAGGGCGCCTTTAAGTTCGGTTGCATACGCGTTCACGACGCGTGCGATGTGCGGACATCGCCGTCCGGGTCGTCCTCGGTACCCGTCGTCCGCACCGCGCCCGCGTGTGCCGAGCTGCCCGTCCCCTGAATACCGATCGGCGCCGCCAATGGGGATTCGGGGGTTCGCCACCGCTCGCCACGCTGACGGCCCGATTACCGTTTTGTCATCCACCCCGTTCCCGCTTGCACCGTACAGTGCGCCGTCGCCGTTTCCCGGTAACATCGCCGCATGTCACCACGACCGCGACGGAACCGCCATGCGCATCCTGATAGTTGAAGACGAGCCGAAGACGGGCGCCTACCTGAAGAAGGGCCTCGAGGAATCGGGGTTCAGCGTCGATCTCGCGAAGGACGGCGGCGAAGGGCTGACGCTCGCGCAGGAAGAGCGCTACGACGTGATCGTGCTCGACGTGATGCTGCCGGTGCTCGACGGCTGGGGCGTGCTGAAGCGGCTGCGCGACACGCATACGACGCCGGTGCTGTTCCTGACCGCGCGCGACGACGTGCAGGACCGCGTGCACGGCCTCGAGCTCGGCGCCGACGATTACCTGGTGAAGCCGTTCGCGTTCGTCGAGCTGCTCGCCCGCATCCGCACGCTCGCGCGGCGCGGGCCGCCGCGCGAAACCGAGCATCTCGCGGTGGGCGACCTCGAAATCGACGTCGTGCGCCGCCGCGTGAAGCGCGGCGCCACGCGGATCGACCTGACGCCGCGCGAATTCTCGCTGCTGCAGCTGCTCGCACGCCGGCAGGGCGAGGTGCTGAGCCGCACGCAGATCGCGTCCTACGTGTGGGACATGAATTTCGACAGCGATACCAACGTCGTCGAAGTCGCGATCCGGCGCCTGCGCGCGAAGATCGACGACGCATTCCCGGTGAAGCTGATCCACACGGTGCGCGGCGTCGGCTACGTGCTCGAGCCGAAGGACGACGCATGAGGTGGCCGCGTTCGCTGGCCGCGACGCTCGCCCTCGCGATTGCCGCGACCACGCTGGCCGCGTTCGGGCTCGTCGGCGTGTACGTGTACGCGAGCCTCGAGCGGCAGGTCAATACGCAGGACGACCTCGACATCGTGCTCGCCGCGCGCCATACGCGCCGGCTCGCGGGCGAGCTCGAATCGCTCGACGCGGTGCGCGCGCATACGGAGCGGCTCACGAGCCAGGTGCTCGGCAACGAGGCGCTGTCGATGGTCGTCACCGACGGGCAGGGCGACATGCTGGTGCGCCACAACGTCACGCTCGCCGCGCTCGACGACGCGCGGCCGGCCGCGTCGGCGCCGCTGGCCGACGCGCAGCTGGTTGCGCCGAATGCGGCGCCGATACCCGCGAACGACCGGATCACGGCCGATCGACTCGTCACATGGATCGCGGCGGGCGGCACGCCGATGCGCGGCGTCGTGATCGAAGCGTTGCTCGGCGACCGCACGCCGATTCACGTCGCGATCGCGCGCAACATGCGCGACCGGGCCGCGCTGCTCGACGGTTACCGCGACCGGCTCAAGCTTGCCGGCGGCCTCGGCGCGTTGTTCGCGCTGCTGCTCGGCTACGGGCTGATCCGCAGGGCACTCGAGCCGCTGCGCGAGATCGTCGACAACACCGGCCGGATCACGGTCGACAAGCTCGACACGCGGCTCGACGCGTCGCGCGCGCCGCGCGAGCTGCGGGCGCTCGTCGATGCGCAGAATGCGATGCTCGGCCGCCTGCAGCAGGCGTTCTCGCATCTGTCGCAATTCAGCGCCGATCTCGCGCACGACCTGCGGACGCCGCTGAACAACATGCGCGGCGCCACCGAAGTCGCGCTCGCGCGGCCGCGGCCGGCCGATGAATACCAGGCGCTGCTCGAATCGCATCTCGAGGAGTACGACCGGCTCGCGCGGATGATCGACAACGTGCTGTTTCTCGCGCGCGCCGAGCATCCGAGCTTCGTCACGCGGCAGCGGGCGTTCGACGTGCGCGACGAACTCGAACGCATCGCCGGGTATTTCGAGGGGCTCGCCGACGAAGCGGGCTCGACGCTGCGCGTCGAAGGGCAGGGCCGACTGACCGCCGACGTCGAGCTGTTTCGCCGCGCGATCGGCAACCTGCTCGCGAACGCGCTGCGTTACACCCCGGCCGGCGGTGTCATCACGCTCGCCGTCGACGAAACGCCGGATGCGGTGCGCGTCGTCGTCGCCAATCCCGGCGAGCCGATCGATCCCGCGCTGCTGCCGCGGATCTTCGACCGGTTCGTGCGCGGCGACCCGGCGCGCAGCGGCGGTGCGCCGGGCGGCACGGCCGGGCTCGGCCTCGCGATCGTGCGGTCGGTGATGGAACTGCACGGCGGGAACGCGCGCGTCGAAAGCGATGCGGCCGGAACGCGCTTCATGCTCACGTTCAGCCGGCCGTCGGCGTCGTAACGGCGGTATCGTGCGGCGCGGCGGCCGCGTCGCTTGCGATGCCCGTCTGCGTCTGTGCCGCCGCGCCGGGCGCCGGCTCCGCCTGCCAGCCACCGCCCAACGCCTTCAACAACCCGACCTCGGCCTCCATTCGCCGCGCGTCGATCTGGTCGGCCGTGCGCCGGTTCGTCAGCGCGATCGTCTGCGCGGTCACGACATCCAGGTAGCTGACGGCACCTGCGTTGAACCGGTTCGTCGTCAGCCGCAGCGACAGGTCGGCCGCGTCGGTCGCGCGCTGCTGGCTGCGTGCCTCCGACGCGAGCGCATCGAGCGACGACAACTGATCCTCGACCTGCTGGAACGCCACCAGCACGGTTTGCCGGTAATCGGCGACCGCGCCGTCGTATTGCGCATGCGCGCCGCGCAGCGACGCGCTGCGGCGGCCACCGTCGAACAGCGTGCCGGCGAGCTGCGGGCCGAGCGACCAGAACAGGCTCGGCGCGGCGAGCCACGGCGCAAAGAACGAACTTTCGAGCCCGGCGCTCGCCGACAGCACGAGGTCCGGAAAGAACGCCGCGCGCGCCTCGCCGATCCGCGCGTTCGCGGCCGCGACGCGGCGCTCGGCCGCCGCGATGTCGGGCCGCCGCTCGAGCAGTTGCGACGGCACGCCGGGCGGGATGGCCGGCACGTCGTACGACTGCACGCGCGGCGGTAGCGCGAACGTCGACGCGCTTTCGCCGACCAGCGTTGCAATCGCATGCTGGAGCTGCGCGCGCGATGCGTCGATGTCGGTGTCCTGCGTGCGCGTCGCCTCGAGTTGCGTGTCGGCCTGCGCGACCGCCGACGCGTCGATCGCACCGGCCGCGAGCTGCTGCTTCAGTAGCGTCAGTGCGTCCGCGTACGCGTGCACCGTGTCGTCGAGCAGTTGCTTCTGCGTGTCGAGCGAGCGCAGCGCGAAATAGTCGGTCGCCAGCTCGGCCGTCACCGACAGCTTCACGGCCTGCAGGTCGGCCGCGCTCGCGGCGGCGTTCGCCTGCGCGCCCGCCACCGCATCGCGCACGCGGCCGAATACGTCGGGCTCCCAGCTCGCGGCCACGCCGGCCTGATAGTCGGGCGTGGTCTTGCCGGCCAGCGACGAGCCGAGCCGGTTCTGCGACACGCGTGCGCGGCTTTGCGCGGCGCCCGCGGTGATCGTCGGCAGGAACCCCGCATGCTGGTAGTCGACCATCGCGCGGGCCTGCTGCAAATCGGCGAGTGCTTTCTTCACCGTCTGGTTCGATACGTCGACGCGCGCTTCGAGCGCGTTCAGGTCGGCGTCGCCGAACACGGTCCACCACGCGCCGCGCGCGGCGGCGTCGGCGGGCATCGCGACGTGCCAGCCGGCTTGCGCGGCCGGTGCGGTCGGTGCGGCCGGTGCGCCCGCGTAATGCGCCGGTACGGCGACCGCGGGCGGTGAATACGGCGGCAGCGTCGTGCAGGCGGTCAACGCGGCCAATGCCGCGGCGGCGCCGAGCGCGACGGCGCGGCGGGCGAACGGGAACGGATGAGCGAGGCGCATGGCGGATATCTCGTCAGGGGTCTTCGATAGGTCAGCCGCGTGCGGGCGCCGAGGCGGGTGTCGATGCGGCCGGCGCGGCCGGTGCTGCGCCGCTCGCGCGCATCGGCGGCACGCCGCCTGCACCGCTCGCGGGCGCGGGTTGCGCGCGTTGCGCGGACGAAGCGGCAACCGGTGCCGCCGCGTGCGCGATCGACACGATCTTCACGACTTCGCCGGCGGTGATCGCATCGCCCGGGTTGTCGATCACGCGATCGCCTGCCGCGAGCCCCGAGACGATCTCGACGCGTGTGCCGAAATCGCGCCCGATCTGCACGCGCTTGAGCGCGGTGCGTCCGTTCGCGGCGACGGTCGCCACCGTCACGCCGTCCGGCCGGAACAGCAGCGCGCTGACGGGCAGCTCGAACGCGGGCGCGGCGCTCGCGACGACGAGGTGCGCCTGCGCATACGCACCGGGCAGCAGCGCGCCGTCGGCGTTGTCGACGTCGATTTCGACGCGCAGCGTGCGCGTGACCGGATCGATCGCGCCGGCCGTGCGCGCGACGCGCGCGGCAAAGTGCCGCCCCGGATACTGCTGCGTGGTCAGGTAGACCGGCGTGCCGGTCGAGACGTCGGCTGCGCTGTCCTGCGGCACGTCGACGAATACGCGCAGCGTGCCGGTTTGCTCCAGATGGAACAGCTCGCCGGACAAGCCCGGACTGCCCGGCGTGCCGCCCGCGGTGACGAGCGTGCCGACGTCGACGTTGCGCGCGGTGATCACGCCGTCGAACGGCGCGCTGACCGCTTCGTACGACACCAGCTCGTTCAGGTGCGCGACGTTCGCCTGCGCGGATGCGAGCATCGCACGCTTCGCGTTCATGTCGGCCACCTTCGTGTCGGTGTCCTGCTGCGACACCGATTGCGACGTCAGCATGTCCTGCCAGCGCTGCGCGGTCGATTTCGCATAGTCGTAGTTCGCCTGCGCGGTGGCCGCGTCGGCGCGCGCCTGGCGCAACTGCGCATCGAGATCGGGCGCGGCGATCTGCGCGAGCGGCTGGCCGGCCTTCACGTGCGCGCCGAGATCCGCGCTCCAGTGCGCGATATAGCCGCTGGTGCGCGCATAGATCGACGCTTCCGCGAACGGCATCACCGAACCGGGCAGCGTCAGCGTCTGGTCGGCGGGTGCCGTGCCGGGCGCGATCACCGATACCGGCAGCGCCTGCTGCGCGGCCACCTGCGCGCGCTGCGCGGCGCGCGCATCGATGCGCGGCACGATACCGATCGCGAGCAGCACGGCGGCGAGCGCGACGGCGGCGAGCGGCACGGTCAGCCGGCGGCCGCGTCGGCGGTGCGGCGCATCGGGCGCCGCCTCGCGGGAGCCGGGCGGGACGGCCGCGCGTTCGATCGTGCTTCCGGCAGGGTGGGCCGCGTCGGCGGCCGGCGGGGCGAGGGGTTCGATCGAGTCGTTCATGATGGGGGCTCGAGGTTGGACGAATCGGATGAAAGGGCGGCGGCGTGATCAGCCGAGCGCCGGCGTATCGGAGGTGGGCTGCGCGCGCCGTGCGGCCGCGGCCTCGCGACGCCGGTCGAGCCACGCGTGGACGAAGCCGAACACGACCGGCACGAACAGCAGCGTCGACACCGTGCCGAACGCGAGCCCGCCGATCACCGCGCGGCCGAGCGGCGCGTTCTGCTCGCCGCCGTCGCCGAGGCCGAGCGCCATCGGCAGCATCCCGATCAGCATCGCGAGCGCGGTCATCAGCACCGGGCGGAAGCGGTTGAACCCGGCGTCCAGCGCGGCCTGCCACGGCGGCGCGCCGCCGGCGAGCAGTTCGCGCGCCGTGTTCACGACGAGGATGCTGTTCGCGGTCGCGATGCCGATGCAGAGGATCGTGCCCGTCAGCGCAGGCACGGACAGCGTCGTGCGCGTGACGAACAGCATCCACGCGATGCCGGCGAGCGACGCGGGCAGGCCGCCGACGATCACGAGCGGGTCGAGCCACGACTGGAAATTGACGACCATCAGCAGGTAGACGAGCGCGACCGCGAGCACGAGGCCGCCGAGCAGTCCGGTGAACGACTCGTGCATCGCCTGCACCTGGCCGCGCAGCACGATCGACGCGCCGGGCGGCAGTTGCGCGCGGGCTTCGTCGACGAGTGTCGTCACGTCGGCGGTGACGCCGCCGAGGTCGCGCCCCTGCACCGACGCGAAGAGGTCGAGCACCGGCTGCACGTTGTAGTGCGACACGACCGCCTGCTGCGTGGTGCGCGAGAAGCTGCCGAGCGTGCCGAGCAGGTTCTGCGCGGGTGCGCCGGCCGCCGGGCCGCCGGCCGGCGTCTGCGGCGCGCGGGTGGTGCCGGCGGGCAGCGGCACGTTCGCGAGCGCCTGCAGCGAATTCACCGTGTACTGCGGCGTCTGCACGAGCACCGGGTAGCTGACGCCGTTGCGCGGATCGAGCCAGAAGTTCGGCGTGGTCTGCGAGCTGCCGGACAGCGCGATCAGCAGGTTCTGCGCGACGTCGCGCTGCTGCAGTCCGGCCAGGATCGCCTTCGTGCGGTCGACGTTCACGTCGATCGCCGGTTCGTCGCCGGGTTGCTGGATGCGTGCGTCGACGAGGCCGCGCACGCCGCGCAGCTTCGCGAGCAGCGCGTTCGCGACCGCGCGGTTCTGGTCGAGCTGGTTGCCGACGATCTGGATGTCGATCGGCGCGGGCAGCCCGAAATTGAGGATCTGGCTGACGATGTCGGCCGGCAGGAACGCGAACGTCACGCCGGGGAACGACTGCGCGAGCACGTTGCGCAGCGTCGCGACGTACGCGGCCGTGGACGCATGGTTCGGCTTCATCGTGATCAGCACGTCGGCGTCCCCGGTGCCGATCGGGTCGGACGCGTCGTACGTGAGGTTGATCCCGCTGACCGGCACGCCGATGTTGTCGAGCACGCCCGCGAGCTGGTCCGCCGGGATCACGCCGCGGATCTTCGCTTCCACTTCGTCGGTGAGCCGTGCGGTCTCCTCGATTCGCGTGCCGGTCGGCGCGCGCAGGTGCAGGCGGATCTCGCCGGTATCGACCGACGGAAAGAAGTCCTGGCCGGCGAACGCGAACAGGCCGGTCGATGCGACGCAGGCGAGCAGGAACGCGGCCGCGAAGCGGCGGCGCCGCGCGATCGCCGCGGCGAGCAGCGCGCGATAGCGCAGCCGGACGGCCTCGAAGCGTTGTTCGAACGCGGCCTGGAAGCGCGCGAGGCGGGCGAACACGCCGCGCGGCGGCCGGCCGTGGCCCTTCGCGCGCATCAGCGCCATCGCGAGCGTCGGCACCAGCGTGCGCGAGAAGAAGTACGACGCGATCATCGCGAAGATCACGGCTTCAGCCAGCGGCACGAACAGGTAGCGCGCGACGCCGGTGAGCAGGAACATCGGCACGAACACGATGCAGATCGACAGCGTCGACACGAAGGTCGGCACCGCGATCTCGCCCGCGCCGGTCAGAATGGCCTCCTCGAGCGGCGCGCCCCGTTCGAGATGATGCGTGATGTTCTCGATCGCGACGGTCGCGTCGTCCACCAGGATCCCGACCGCGAGCGCGAGGCCCCCGAGCGTCATGATGTTGATGGTCTGGCCGAGCACGGCGAGCGCGAGCAGCGACGTGAGCACCGCGAGCGGGATCGTGATCGCGATGATCAGCGTCGCGCGCCAGCTGCCGAGGAACAGCAGGATCATCAGCGCGGTCAGGCACGCGGCGATCAGCGCCTCGCGCACGACACCCTGGACTGCCGCCTTCACGAACACCGACTGGTCGTCGAGCGGCGAAATGTGCAGCGCCTTCGGCAGCCCGGCCGCGATCTTCGGCAGCATCGCCTTCACCTGGTCGATGATCGTCAGCGTCGACGCGCTACCCGTTTTCTCGACGGTCAGCAGCGCCGCGCGTTTGCCGTCCACCCGCACGATGTTGGTCTGCGGCGCGTAGCCGTCGCGTACGTGAGCGACGTCGCGCACATAGACGACCGTGCCGCCGATCGTCTTCACCGGCAGGTCGTTCAGCGCGGCCACCGTCTGCGTGCTGCCGTTCATCTGCACGTCGTACTCGTGCGTGCCGATCTTCGCGGTGCCGCCGGGCAGGATCAGGTTCTGCGCGTTGATCGCGTTCACCACGTCGATCGGCGCGAGGCCCTTCGCCTGCAGCGCACGCGTGTCGAGATCGACGACGATCTGGCGGATCTTGCCGCCGAACGGCAACGGCACGGCCGCGCCCTGGACGGTCGCGAGCTGCGTGCGGATGAAGCTGTTGCCGAGGTCGTACAGCTGCTGCTCGGCGAGCGTGTTGCTCGATAGCCCGAGCTGCAGGATCGGCACCGTCGACGCGTTGTACGTGATGATGTTCGGCGGCAGCGTGCCGGGCGGCAGGATGCGCAGGATCGACGCGGCGTTGCTCGAGGCTTCCGCGATCGCGCGATTGATGTCGGCGCCCGGGTGGAAGAAGATCTTCACGACCGACACGCCGTTCAGCGATTGCGATTCGATGTGCTCGATGTCGTCGACGTCCGACGTGAGTGCGCGTTCGTAGTTCGACGTGATGCGCTTGGCCATGTCCTCCGCGGAGAAGCCGTTGTACGACCAGACGATGCTGACGACCGGAATGTCGATGTTCGGGAAGATGTCGGTGGGGGTGCGCAGCAGCGCGAGCGGCCCCGCGATGAAGATCAGCAGCGCGAGTACGACGAACGTGTAGGGCCTGCGTAACGCCAGCCGGACGATCCACATGATGGTGCTCCTCGAAGCGGGGAATGGACGCGCATTCGATGCGACGAGCACGCAGTCTGCCGGCGCGGCGTTGACCCGACCCTGACTCGAAGATTACGAAACCGTTATCTGCGCCGGCGCGGCGGCAGCGGCCGTGCGGCGGGCCGCGCAGCGCGATGCGGGCTGGCCGGACCCGCGCCGCCGACGGCGGCGCGCCGCTTCATCCATAATGTCCGGCGGCAAACCTTCGCTCATTCGCGTATCTCGCCGATTTCAGGAGCCAGACCGATGTCGTTGCGCACCGATGCAAACTTCTTCCGCCTTCTTGCCGACTCGTATCGCCGGCTCGTGAACCGCCCGCTCGTGCCCGACGGCATGAGCGCCTCCGACGGCGCCGCGTGGCTGTACGAAGCGGCGCCGTTCGGCATCCTGGCGCACGACACGTCGGCCGATCCGGTGTTCGTGTACGGCAACCGGCGCGCGCAGGCGATTTTCGAATACGACTGGGATGAACTGACGGCGTTGCCGTCCCGTCTGTCGGCGGAGCCGATGGAGCGACACGAGCGCCAGGTGTTTCTCGACAAGGTGATGCGCGATGGCTTCGTGGCCGAATATCGCGGCGTGCGCGTGACGAAGTCCGGCAAGCGGTTCTGGATCGAACGCGCGACCGTGTGGCAGCTCATGGACGCGGACGGAGTCGTGCACGGCCAGGCCGCGATGATTCCGGAAGTACGGCCGCTCGACGCGCCCGCATGAACGCGACGATCGACTGGCACGCGCATCGCGTCGCGGGCCCGCGCGATGTCCGGCGAACCGGGGCGGCCCGCCCACGACGGACGCGAGCGATCAGATAACAAAACCGTAATCGAAGCCTCACCTTCAGGAAAGCGCGCGAATCGCAGAATGAATCCAACTCTTCATCACATCGATGGGGAGCGGATGTCCGGCCTGATCTGCGGACGCGAACACGCCATCATTGAGAGGTGAACATCATGAACAACCTGATTCGTGCAGTCCTGCTTTCCTGCGCACTGAGCGCACCGATCGTCGCATTTGCGCAAACCGCCGACCATGCGCTCACACGGGCCGACGTGCGCGCCGATCTCGTCCGCGTCGAACAGGCCGGCTATCGGCCGATCGGTAACGATCCGAACTATCCCGACGACATCCAGGCCGCCGAGGCGAAGGTCGCCGCGCAGCAAGCGCAATCGGCCGCCGCGCGGCCGAGCGTCGCCGCAAAGCGCACTGATGCGCAATCGCTCGCGTCGCTCGACGAGCACCAGTTGTACGACCATCACTGAGCGCGATTGGCGACCGCCGTCCGCGGCCCGACGGCGGTTCCTTCAACGGACGGCACGCATGCCGTAGCGAGTCAGTCGTCGCCTTTCTCGAGCACGTTCTGCGTCAGCGTGATCGACGGAATCGTCGGCTTCAGCAACGCGCGGCGCGCGCGACGGCTCAGCCACTTCCAGCCGACCACGAGCAGCAGCGCGACCAGCGGGATCGACGCGATCGTCCATGTCCCGTTCGGGTAGTCGAATGCCATCAACACCAGCACGCCGAGCAGGAACAGCAGCGTGAGCCACGACGTCACGGGCGCGCCGGGCATCCTGAACGAGACGTCCTCCACGTCGCCGCGCCCGACCGCGGCGCGGAACTTCATCTGGCACACGACGATGAAGCCCCATGTGCTGATGATGCCGAGCGACGCGATGTTCAGCACGATCTCGAACACGCTCGACGGCACCAGATAGTTGAGCAGCACGCCGATCACATAGATCGCGACCGTCACCAGGATGCCCGCGTACGGGACGGATTGCCCGCTCATCCGCGCGAGGAACGCGGGGGCCGAGCCGCCCATCGACAGCGAACGCAGCACGCGCCCCGTCGAATACAGGCCGGAGTTGAGGCTCGACAGCGCGGCCGTGAGTACCACCAGGTTCATCACCGAGCCGATGCCCGGCACGCCGAGCGCGCCGAAGAACGTGACGAACGGGCTCTGGCCCGCCTTGTACGCACTCCACGGCAGCAGGCAGACCAGCAGAACGACCGATGCGACGTAGAAAATCGCGATGCGCCAGATCACGTTGTTGATCGCGCGCGGCAGCACCTTGCGTGCATCCTTGCATTCGCCGGCGGCCGTGCCGACCAGTTCGACGCCCGCGAACGCGAACACCACGCCCTGCACCAGCACCAGCGCCGGCATCAGTCCGTGCGGAAAGAACCCGCCGTTGTCGGTGATCAGATGCAGGCCGGTGCCATGGCCGGCCACCGGCATGCCCGTGCCGAGGATCGCCGCGCCGATCACGAGAAACAGCACGATCGCGGCGACCTTGATCAGCGCGAACCAGAACTCCATTTCCGCGAACCATTTCACGCCGATCAGGTTCATCGTCGCGACGATGCACAGCGCGACGAGCGCGAAGATCCACTGCGGCGCGGCCGCGAACGGCGCCCAGTAATGCATGTAGAGCGCGACGGCGGTGATGTCGACGATGCCGGTCATCGCCCAGTTCAGGAAGTACATCCAGCCTGCGACGAACGACGCCTTCTCGCCGAGGAATTCGCGTGCGTACGACACGAAGCTGCCGCTGCTCGGGCGATGCATCACGAGCTCGCCGAGCGCGCGCAGGATCAGGAACGAAAACGCGCCGCAGACGAGATAGACGATCGCGAGCGCGGGGCCGGCGGCCTGCAGCCGGGCGCCGGCGCCGAGAAACAGCCCGGTGCCGATGGCCCCGCCGATCGCGATCATCTGCACCTGTCGATTGCCGAGGGTCTTGTGATAGCCGGCTTCGTGCGATTCGAGCCAGCTGCGTTTGTCGGTTTCGCCGGTTGTCGACGGGTCGGGAATCGATGCCATGACGGGTTCCTCGCGCATGGAGGGGATGGGATTCGTCCCGGTCGCGGACGATCGGGACCACCGGTACCGGAGGTCCGGCGCGCGCAATCGCGCGCGCCCGTCCAGATTGCGGTTCGTCGGACGTGACGAAAGGCACGGTACGTCGCGAACGTATTCAGCCGTAATTCCGGTCACAAACGGAATGCAAATTTGGACTGAGCCTGGTCGAATCCATGCATAGGTGTCGGCGCCGGGTGAACCGGATAGGTAATTTGGTGCGCCGGCGCGCGCTGCGGGGGCAACCGTTACCGACGGCGCCGGCTCATGCACCGAAATGAGGAATCCGGCACATCGAATTTTCCGTCTCGCGCCGGTGCGGCAAGCGTTTCACGGCGATGGCCCGGTTTTTGCTGGAGTGGTGTCGGCCGCGCAATCGTTGCGCGCTGCCCGACGACATACCAGACAAGGAAGATTCACCGTGAGCCCGACGACCCGACCGTTCCCCCGACGCACCTGGCTGGCTGCGCTGCTCGCCGCCCCCGTGATCGCGCTGTTCGCCGCCGCGCCGGCCCACGCCGATGCGCTCGACACCATCGCGAAAAACGGCACGCTGCGCGTCGCGGTGCCCGAGGACTATCCGCCGTTCGGTTCGGTCGGCACGGACATGCAGCCGCAGGGCTACGACATCGACATGGCAGGCCTCCTCGCCAAGGCGCTCGGCGTCAAGCTGAAGCTGGTGCCCGTGAACAGCGCGAACCGGATTCCGTACCTGACGACCAACAAGGTCGACATGGTGATTTCGTCGCTCGGCAAGACGCCGGAGCGCGAGAAGGTCATCGATTTCTCGAGCGCGTACGCGCCGTATTTCCAGGGCGTGTTCGGGCCGTCGGACGTGAAGGTGAGCGCGCCCGCTGACCTCACCGGCAAGACGGTTGGCGCGACGCGCGGCGCGCTCGAGGAGATCGCGCTGTCGCAGCTCGCGCCGAACGCGACGATCAAGCGCTTCGAGGACAACAACGCGACGATCCAGGCGTTCCTGTCGGGGCAGGTCCAACTGATCGCGGCCGGCAACATCGTCGCGGCGGCGATTCTCGCGAAGAATCCGCCGCGCCGCCCCGAGGTCAAGTTCGTGATCAAGAATTCGCCGTGCTTCGTCGGCGTCAACAAGAACGAACCGCGCCTGCTCGCGAAGATCGACGATGCGATCGCGCATGCGAAGCAGGACGGCTCGCTCGGCGAGCTGTCGCGCAAGTGGCTCGGCCAGCCGCTGCCGGCCGGGCTGTGACGTATCGCAGTGCAGCCTGCACGTTGCTGCGGCCGGGATGCCCGGCGTGGCGCGTGTCGTTGTCCGAACCCGAATTCATCCGCTTCCCATGAGCTACCAGCTTCAATTCGGTGAACTCGCCGATTACGCCGGCGTGTTCGCGAGCGGCGCGGCGATCACGCTCGCGCTGACCGCGGTCGCGACCGTGCTCGGCGCGGCCGTCGGCGTGCTCGGCGCGGCCGCGTACAGTGCCGACGCGCGCGCGGCCGTGCGCTTGCGCCCGCTGATCGGCGCGTACGTCGAGGCGATTCGCAATACGCCGTTCGTCGTCCAGCTGTTCTTCATCTTCTTCGGCTTGCCGGCGCTCGGCGTGCACATCGACGAATACACGGCCGCGATCCTCGCGATGACGCTCAACCTCGGCGCGTACTCGGTCGAGATCGTGCGCGCGGGCGTGGCCGCCGTGCCGAAGGGGCATCTGGAGGCGGCGTCCGCGCTGGCGATGTCGCGCGCGCAGATGCTGCGCCACGTCGTGCTGCCGCAGGCGCTCGCCAAGGTGTTTCCCGCGCTGTCGAGCCAGATCGTGATCACGATGCTCGGTTCGGCGGTCGTGTCGCAAATCTCGGTGGCCGACCTGACCTATGCGGCCGGCTACATCCAGTCGCGCAACTTCCGTGCATTCGAGACGTACTTCGTGATCACGCTCGCGTATCTGGCGATGGCGCTGCTGATGCGCGCCACGCTCGGCGCGATGGGCCGCCGCCTGTTCTCCCGCCGCGTGCGAGGTGCGCGATGACCGATTTCACGTTCGGGCAGATTGTCGCGAACCTGCTGCTGGCCGCGCGCTGGACGATCGTGCTGTCGATCGTGTCGTTCGTGTCCGGCGGCCTCGTCGGGCTCGGGCTGCTCGTGATGCGCGTGTCGGGTTCGACGGTGCTGCGCGGCGTCGCGAAGCTCTATATCGAAGTGTTCCAGGGCACGCCGTTGCTGATGCAACTGTTCATCGTATTCTTCGGCCTGCCGCTCGTCGGGCTCGACGTGCCGCCGTGGGTCGCGGCCACGGCGGGGCTCACGTTCTTCACCAGCGCCTATCTGGCGGAGATCTGGCGCGGCTGCGTCGAGGCGGTGCCGAAAGGGCAGTGGGAGGCGTCGGCCAGCCTGGCGATGAGCTATGTCGAGCAGTTGCGTCACGTGATCCTGCCGCAGGCCGCGCGCATCGCGATCGCGCCGACGGTCGGCTTCGGCGTGCAGGCGGTGAAGGATACGGCGCTCGTGTCGATCATCGGCTTCACCGAGCTGACGAAGGTCGGTATCGCGATCTCGAATGCGACGTTCCGGCCGTTCGTCGTGTATGGCCTCGTTGCGCTGATCTATTTCGCGCTCTGCTATCCGCTTACCCGTTATGCGCGCACGTTGCAAAGGAGATGGCATGCCGCTCGTTGAAACCCGGGGTCTCGAAAAGCACTTCGGCACCCATCATGTGCTCAAGGGCATCGACCTGTCCGTCGAGCGCGGGCAGGTCGTGTCGATCATCGGCCGCAGCGGCTCGGGCAAGAGCACGCTGCTGCGCACGCTCAACGGGCTCGAGAGCATCGACGCGGGCACGATCTCGGTCGACGGCGAACGCGTCGATGCGCGGCATGCGGACTTGCGTGCGCTGCGGCTGAAGGTCGGCATGGTGTTCCAGCAATACAACCTGTTTCCGCACCTGAGCGCCGGACAGAACGTGATGCTCGCGCAGTCGGTGGTGAAGAAGTCGCACCCCCAGCAGGCGCGCGCGATCGCGGAGCTGATGCTCGAGCGCGTCGGCCTCGGCGACAAGTTCGACGCGTTTCCGGAACACCTGTCGGGCGGCCAGCAGCAGCGCGTCGCGATCGCGCGTGCGCTCGCGATGAAGCCGAGCGTGCTGCTGTGCGACGAAATCACGTCGGCGCTCGATCCCGAGCTCGTCGGCGAGGTGCTGGGCGTGATCGAGCAACTCGCGCGCGAGGACATGACGCTGATCATGGTCACCCACGAGATGAACTTCGCGCGGGCGGTGAGCGACAGGATCGTGTTCATGCACCAGGGACGCGTGTGGGGGAGCGGGACGGCCGACGAGATCTTCGAGCGTCCGCAGACGGTGGAATTGACGCGGTTTCTGGGCAGCGTGCGGAACCCGGAAACGGTTGCGCGCTGACTGACACGGCCGTGCGGCCGGGCCGCGACCTGATGACAAGACCGTAATCGAAGCCTCACCTTCCGGAAAGCGCGCGAATCGCAGAATGGACACCACTCCTCATCGCATCGATGCGGAGCGGATGTCCGGCCTGATCTGCGGACGCGAACACGCCATCTCGAGAGGTGAACGTCATGAACAACCTGATTCGTGCAGTCCTGCTTTCCTGCGCACTGAGCGCACCGATCGTCGCATTTGCGCAAACCGCCGACCATGCGCTCACCCGCGCCGACGTGGTCGCCGACCTGATTCAAGCGGAGCGCGACGGCACGCTGCCGACGTCGAACTGGGACTATCCGCCGAGCGCGCCGACGATCGCGCGCAATCGCGAGCTGTATGCGATCGCGCACGGCGAGCCGCGCACCGCGACGGCGGGCGTGGGAACGGGCGCGGCTGTTTCAACGGCGAGCGCGCAATGAAGCCGGCTGCCGTACTGGCGCGGGTGGCGGGCCTGGCGCTCGCCGCGTGGCTCGCGGCGCATGGCGCGCCGGCCGCCGCGCGTGGCCAGCCGCAACTGCCCGACGACGATGGCGGGCGCGCCAGCGTGCTGCGCGAGCTCGATCCGTCGAGCGAGGCGCTGCGCCGGCCCGCCCACACGCGGCCGGCCCACGTTCAAGCCGCGCCCATCAAGCGGGCGCCCAGCGCGATGCCGCGCGCGGCGATCACCGCGCTCGCGGCGCGCTGACGGGCGTCCCAGCCCGCCAGCGCGGCGTCGAACCCGCGGCCGTGGCCGACTTCACGCAGCGCTTGCGCGAGGCCGACCGCGTCGTCCGCCGCTTTCGCGACACCGGCCGCCGTGTGCGGGCGAACGAGGCATGCGGCGTCGCCCAGCAGCACCGCACGCCCCACCGCCATCCGTTCGACCGCGAGATCCTGGATCGCCTGCGCGAACGGCGCGGGTGTCGCGTCGACGAGCGCGGCGAGCGTCGGCGCGAGCATCCGGCCACCGGCGTCGACGAGTTCCGCGCGGTGGTCGTCGCGCATCGCGCCGGGCGGCAGCGACCCGTCGCGTTGCGTGCCGTCGCGCGCAACGAACAGCGACCGCAGCCGGTCGGACGTGAGGCGCCGGTACCAGACCCAGTTCACGCGCCGCTTGCCGGCCTCGATCGCGCCGTCCGCGCCGGGCACCAGATAGGTGAGGAACAGGTGCGCGTCGCCTTGCTGGAACGTGAAGCGCTCGCGCAGCAGATCCAGCACCTGTTCGGGCAGCGCCCGCTCGTCGACGAGCCCGCGCCATGCGACATAGCCCGCATACGTCGGCCGCACATCCGGCATCAACTGTGCTCGCACCGCCGAGCGGCCGCCGTCCGCACCGATCAGCAGGTCGGCCGTCTCGGCGTGGCCGCTCGCGAAATGCGCGACGATGCGCTCGCCGTCCTGCTCGAATCGCTCGAACGCGTCGCCCGCATGGACGATGCCGGCCGGCAGCGCGCGCTTCAACGCCGCGTAGATCACGTTCCACGCGGTCTGCGTTTGCGGCATCGTGAAGCGTTGCACGATGCGGTCTTGCGCATCGACGTAGATCCGGTCGATCGAATCGACGGCGGCCTCGCGCGGCAGCGGTACGTTGCCGAATGCGAACGCCCGCTCGATCGGCGGCTGCAGCACGATGCCGCCGCCGCGGCTGTCCAGGTCGTGCGGGGATTGCTCGAATACGCCGACGTCCCAGCCGGCTGCGCGCAGGGCGGTCGCGGCGAACAGCCCGCCGACCGACCCGCCGACGATGACGGCCTTGCGGCCCGATCCGTGTTCCATCCGATGTCTCCCGATGATGGCCGAGCATAGGGCAAGCAACGGACGCAGCGGTTGAATCGTTCTGAAGCGGCCTGCGTGACAGCGTGACGCGTGCGCCGCCGCTCAGCCTCGGCGGCGTTTGGCGGGGGCGGCGCAGGAGCCGGATGCCACGCGTTGCAGTGCGGCCGGCGTGCCGTTCAGGAACGCGTCGACCTGCCGTTCGATTTCGGCGTCGAGATCGTCGGGCGCCGGCAATCCGTATCCCCCGCTTGCACACGCCCAGAGGGAGAGGCTCGCTTGCGGGCTCCAGCCCCGTTCGATTTGCGCGTTGCGCTGCGCTTCCGCCGCCGGCGTTGCTTCAGAAAAATTCAGTTCGCCGCCATGACTTTCAGGCGCACGTCCCCTAGTCTTGCTACCGAACCGCCGCATGGGCCGGGCGCGCAGGTCGAGGGCGCGGACTGCGCCGGCAAAACCAAGGAAACCACGACATGCAACCTGGACACGTAACGGCCGCCGGCGCGGCCGCGCCCGATCGCCTGCCCGGCGAAGACGTCTTTCTCGCGTCGATCGCAGGCTATGTCGACACGCTCGGCTTCGTCGCGCTGTTCGGCCTCTTTACCGCCCATGTGACCGGCAACTTCATCCTGATCGGCTCGGGCCTGGCCGGGGTCGGGCAGGGGCTGCTGATCAAATGGCTCGCGTTTCCGGCGTTCATCGCCGGGATCGTGGCCGCCCGCCTGCTCGACCACCGGATGCGCGTGCGCGGTCATGGCGCGCGGGCCGGTTCGCTGTACGCGTTGCAGGCGATCCTGCTCGCCGGCTTCATGTTCGCGGGGATCGCGGCGTCGCCGATCGGCAGCGCCGACGCGCCCGCGACGATCGTCTGCGGGCTGCTCGGCGCGGCGGCGATGGGCGTGCAGAACGCGCATGGCCGGCTGACCGCGCGCTCGGTGGTCGCCAACACGGTGATGACCGGCAACGTCACGCAGGCCGTCATCGATGCCTTCGACTGGCTCGTGCCGATCGCCGCGCCGGCCGAACGGGACGCCGCCCGCGCGCGGCTGCAGCGCACGCTGCCGCCGGTGGCCGGCTTCGCGCTCGGCGCGGGCGCCGGCGCGACGGCGTACCTGTATGCCGCGTTCTGGGCGCTCGCGCTGCCGCTCGCGGTGCTGGGCTTTCTCACGTATCGATCCGCACGCTTGGCCGAGCTGCCCGCCTCGCGCTGAACCCGTTTTCGCGCGCGGCGTGCCGCTGCGCGCCACCTTCAAGGAGAACCCGATGATTTCACTGAACCTGCGCCACGTGCTGCGCATGACGACTGCGTCGACGGCGATGCTCGCCGCGTTGCTGGCGGCCGCCCCGTCGCATGCCGACGAAACGCATCTGGACGACACGGCGCGCCAGCCGGCCGCCGCGCGCTTCCCGGCGGTCGCGGTCGGCCCGCAGTACGACACGACGCACGTGTGCGTCGCGCCGGAAGACTTCGACCGCTTCACCGACAGCTTCGTCGCGACGTTCGGCGGCAAGAAGTCGAAGCAGGGCGTGTTCCAGGTCACGCCGACGCCGAGCCAGACGATGTCGCAACTGGTGCTCACGCCGGTCGGCACGATCTCGGTGTTCGGCTTCAAGACGCCGATCCCGTATCCGTTCTGCGAGGAGCGCACCGGCTATCTGGTGACCGACATGGACATGGCCGTGAAATCGGCGCGCGCGCATGGCGCGGACGTGGTCGTCGCGACCTTCCCCGATCCGATCGGGCGCGACGCGATCATCCGCTGGCCGGGCGGCGTGAACATGCAGCTGTACTGGCATACGCAGGCGCCGAATTACGACCCGCTGCAGACGGTGCCGGAAAACCGCGTGTATGTGTCGCCGGAACGCGCGGGCAAGCTCGCGCACGACTTCGCCGCGTTCTCGCACGGCAAGATCGTGTCGGACGTGCGCAAGGCGCCGGGCATCGAGATCGGCCGGCCGAACGACACGTACCGCCGCATCCGCATCGAATCGGGCTTCGGCAAGATGACCGTGCTCGCGACGGACGGCCACCTGCCGTTCCCGTTCGGGCGCGAGATGACCGGCTATGAAGTCGCCGACCTGGCCACGACGCTGAAGCAGGCCGAAGCCGCGGGCGTGACCGTGCTCGTGCCGCCGTTCACGTCGGACGGCCGCGACGCGGCGCTCGTGCAGTTCCCGGGCGGCTACGTCGCCGAAATCCACGCACGGTCGAAATAACGGTGCGCCGGCCGATCAAACCATCGTGGCGCGGCGCGCTGCCGGGCGTCGTGCTGGCCGGCGGCGTCGCGCTGCATGCCGGGACGGCGGCCGGTGCCGATGCGCCGGCCGCAGCAGCCGCAGCAGCACCCGTCGTTCAGCCGCAGGCGCCGGCGGCAGCGAGCGCCGCCGTGGCGTGCACCGCGAAGCGTCCGACCGTGCTGTTCAACCGCTGGCAGGAGGACTGGTCGGTGCTCGCGAACCCGTGCGTGCCGCGCAAGCCGTTCGACGCTCTGAAATACGTGCCGCTCGGCGACGACCCGTCGACCTACCTGTCGCTCGGCGCGAACCTGCGCGAGCGTTTCGAGCTGAACAACGCGCCGCTGTTCGGCCTCGGCTCCGCGCACGACGACAACTACGTGATCCAGCGCACGAACGTGCACGCGGACCTGCGCTATCGCGGCCATCTGCAGGCGTTCGTGCAGTTCGTCGATGCGCGGCCGTTCGGCAAGAATACGGTCGGCCCGGTCGACAGGGACCAGCTCGACATCGAGCAGGCGTTCGTCGCGTATGTCGACCAGATCGGCCCCGGCACGTTGAAGACGCGGGTCGGCCGGCAGGAGATGGCGTTCGACTTGCAACGCTTCGTGTCGGTGCGCGACGGCCCGAACGTGCGGCAGGCGTTCGACGCGCTGTGGGCCGATTACGAAATCGGCAAGTGGCGGCTGATCGGCTACGTGACGCGCCCGGTGCAGTATCGCGACGCCGCCGCGTTCGACGACGTGTCGAACCGGCACCTGCGATTCGACGGCGTGCGCGTCGAGCGCAACGGCACGGGGCCGGGCGACCTGTCCGCGTACTGGTCGCGCTACACGCGCGACAACGCGCGCTTTCCGGATGCGTCGGGCACCGAGCGGCGCGACGTGTTCGACATGCGCTATGCGGGCAAGGCCGACGGGCTCGACTGGGACGTCGAGGCGATGCTGCAGACGGGCCACGTCGGGCAGGACACGGTCGGTGCGTGGGCGTTCGGCGCGCTCGGCGGCTATACGTTCGCGAAGACGGCCGGCACGCCGCGCATCGGGATCCAGATTGACGGCGCGTCGGGCGATGCTCACCCGGGCGACCGGCGCGTGGGCACGTTCAATCCGATGTTTCCGAACGGCTATTACTTCACGCTCGCCGGTTATACCGGATACAGCAACCTGATCCACGTGAAGCCTTCGCTGACCTTCAAGCCCGCCAGCTCGGTAACGGTGCTGACCGCCGTCGGCTTCCAGTGGCGGCAGACGACGGCCGATGCGATCTACGGACAGGGCATGTCGGCCGTGCCGGGCACGGCGGGCAAGGGCGGCGCGTGGACGGGGATGTACGCGCAGGCTCGCGTGGACTGGCTCGTCAATGCGAACACGGCCCTGGCCGTCGAGGCGGTGCACTTCCAGCTCGCCGATTCGATTCGCGCGCTGGGCGCGCGTAATGCCGACTATGTCGGCGTGGAAGCGAAGTTCGGTTGGTGACGCGGCGCGCGCTGCCGCTTCTGCAGGGCGGCGCGCGTGTAACCGAACGACGCCGGGCACGGGGCAGGTCGCCCAACGACCTGCGCGAATACGTCGTTCAGAGGGTGCCGATCGGAAAAGTCGCAAATGGCCCCGATCTCGGCGAAGGTCAGGTCGGCGTGCCGATCAGATGCGGAGCACGCGTCATGCGTCGTTCGAGCAGCCGGCGGTGCTGCCGGCGGACGGTCGCAGAAACAGCGGCGTCACGCAGGCCATTGACGAACGTCTTGAAACACATGCAAGCGCCCCGACCGTCCTGGTCGGATGCGCTCGAACCTTCCGATCACAGCGGTGTCGATTCGCGGCGCTTCGCGCCAGCGTCGGTTGCATGGGCGCCCGGCAGCGCACCGAACATGTGCTGGCTGCACTTCGCGTCGCGCCATGCGGTTCCCAGCCGGATGCCGCTGAACAGCCGTCGTGCCAGCGGGAGAATCTGTTCGCCGGCCAGAATGCCAAGCAGGCCCGCCAGGGCGACCGCGGGCGGCGCCGGCGATTGCACGCCGATCAGCGCATAAACGATGCCGGCGAGGATGCCGGCGAACAGCGAAGCAGTGTACGGTTTCATAGGTCTGGAATGGTGTGTCGGCAGTTGGAAATATGGACAACTACCGATCTTGAGTCGATCCGAAAGTCCTGGGTCAGCCTATCAGTTCTGCCTGTTCGTTGCGGGTCCGTTCAATGAAATTCAGATCTTTTCAGCCTGGATTCATGAAGGTCGCGAGAATCAGAACAATTAATTGGTGTGGCCGCGCATTAGTCGATTGAATGACGCAGGCCGGCTGCCGAGTCTTCCGCCCCAGCGCATTCGACGCGTCGCGGATTCGTCGGCCCGGCGAGCCTCATTTCTCTCTGCGTCAAAGGACATCACCGCCATGAGCAACCCGAAGCTTGAAGTACTTACCCCGCACAACAGCCAACTGATCTTCATCGATCAGCAGCCGCAGATGGCGTTCGGCGTGCAGTCGATCGATCGCCAGACGCTGAAGAACAACGTCGTCGGGCTCGCGAAGGCCGCGAAGGTCTTCAACATCCCGACCACGATCACGACGGTCGAAAGCGACAGCTTCTCCGGTCACACGTATCCGGAGCTGCTCGACGTGTTCCCGAACCAGAAGACGCTGGAACGCACGTCGATGAATTCGTGGGACGACCAGAAGGTGCGCGACGCGCTGGCCGCAAACGGCCGCAAGAAGGTGATCGTGTCCGGTCTGTGGACCGAAGTCTGCAACACGACGTTCGCGCTGTGCGCGATGCTCGAAGGCGACTACGAAATCTACATGGTCGCCGACGCATCGGGCGGCACCACGCAGGCCGCGCACGACTTCGCGATGCAGCGCATGGTGCAGGCGGGCGTCGTGCCCGTCACGTGGCAGCAGGTGCTGCTCGAGTGGCAGCGCGACTGGGCGCACCGCGAGACGTACGACGCCGTGATGGCGATCGCGAAGGAGCATTCGGGCGCGTACGGGATGGGCGTCGACTACGCGTACACGATGGTCCACAAGGCCGCGCCGCGCACCGCGACGCCGCACGAGTCGATCGCGCCCGTTCCGGCGAAGTAAGCGCGGACGGCCTGCGATCGTTGATGCCGGTGCGGCGGGTTCGAGGCGAACGCGCCGCATTGGCTCCCTTGCGCGGGCGGCGGACGTGACCGAAACACGAATGCCGCCCGCAGCAGGCTGATCGGAACACGGCCGCTGCATTCGAAATTTCCGGGAGATTTATCGCATGGAACCTTATCTGGTTTCCCTTGGTGCGGGCCTGCTGATCGGTGTGATTTACAGCGCCATCAAGGTTCGCTCTCCCGCACCGCCGCTGATTGCGCTGGTCGGGTTGCTCGGCATGCTGATTGGCGTGCAGGCGTTGCCCACCGTGAAACAGCTGCTTGGCTTCTGATCAACAAGAGGTGATGTCTATGACCGCAACCGTGACCCAACCGGATCTGATCCTGCATAACGGAAGATTCACGACGCTCGACCGCGCGAACCCCGTCGCGACGGCGGTCGCGATTGCCGCCGGCCGCTTCGTCGCCGTCGGCAGCGACGCGGATGTGATGCCGCTCGCGGGCCGCGCGACGAAGGTGGTCGATCTCGGCGGCCGTGGCGTGCTGCCGGGTCTGATCGACAACCACTGCCACGTGATTCGCGGTGGACTGAACTACAACATGGAACTGCGGTGGGACGGCGTGCCCTCGCTCGCGGTCGCGATGGAAATGCTCAAGCGCCAGGTGGCCGTGACGCCCGCGCCGCAGTGGGTCCGCGTGGTCGGTGGCTTCACCGAGCATCAATTCGTGGAGAAACGGCTTCCGACGATCGACGAACTCAATGCCGCCGCGCCGGACACCCCGGTGTTCATCCTGCACCTGTACGATCGCGCGCTGCTGAACGCGGCCGCGCTGCGGGTGGTCGGCTACACGAAGGACACGCCGGAGCCGCCGGGTGGGACCATCGTTCGCGATGCCGCCGGCAACCCGACCGGCCTGCTGCTTGCGAACCCGAACGCGACGATCCTCTACGCGACGCTCGCGAGGGGCCCGAAGCTGCCGTTCGAGTATCAGTACAATTCGACGCGCCATTTCATGCGCGAGCTGAACCGGCTCGGCGTGACGGGCGTGATCGACGCGGGCGGCGGCTCGCAGAATTATCCCGACGACTACGAGGTGATCCGCAAGTTGCACGACTCGGGCGAGATGACGATCCGGATCGCCTACAACCTGTTCACGCAGAAGCCGAACGCGGAGAAGGAAGACTTCGTGAACTGGACGAAGAGCGTCAAGTACCACGACGGAACCGACTACTTCCGCAATAACGGCGCGGGCGAGATGCTGGCGTTTTCCGCGGCCGACTTCGAAGACTTCCGGGTGGCACGCCCGGACCTGCCCGACCAGATGGAGGATGATCTCGAAGGCGTGGTGCGCGTGCTCGCGGAAAACCGTTGGCCGTGGCGCATGCACGCGACCTATGACGAGACCATCAGCCGCGCGCTCGACGTGTTCGAAAAAGTGAACCAGGACATCCCGCTCGACGGGCTGAACTGGTTCTTCGATCATGCGGAAACCATCACCGAGAAATCGATGGACCGGATCGCCGCGCTCGGCGGCGGCATCGCGGTGCAGCACCGGATGGCGTACCAGGGCGAATACTTCGTCGAGCGCTACGGCGCGCAAGCCGCGGAGGCCACACCGCCCGTGGCGAAGATGCTCGGCAAGGGACTCAAGGTCTCGGCCGGCACCGACGCGACCCGCGTCGCGTCGTACAACCCGTGGGTGTCGCTCGCATGGCTCGTCACCGGCAAGACGGTCGGCGGGATGCGGATGTATCCGCAGCGCAACCTGCTCGATCGGGAGACGGCACTGCGCATGTGGACCGAGTACGTGACGTGGTTCTCGAACGAGGAGGGCAAGAAAGGGCGCGTCGCGGTGGGGCAGCTGGCCGACCTGGTGGTCCCGGATCGCGATTTCTTCGCGTGTGCCGAGGACGACATCGCCGGCACGACGGCGTTGCTGACGGTCGTGGGCGGAAAGATCGTGTGGGGCGCGGGGCCGTTCGAGTCGTACGATGCACCGATCCCGCCCGCGATGCCCGACTGGTCGCCCGTGCGTGAGTTCGGCGGCTATGGCGGCTGGGGGGCGACGCAGCGCGCCGGCGCGCCGCTGCAACGGGCGGCCGCCGCTGCGATGTGCGGTTGCGCGAACGCATGCAACGTTCACCAGCATGCGCATGCGAGCGCATGGGCAAGTGCGCTACCGACGTCCGACGCAAAGGGCTTCTGGGGCGCGTTCGGGTGCTCCTGCTGGGCGGTCTGACACGGCGCGCGGCCCCATTGCGACTCCGCGACGTGGGTCCGCGCGCTTCATCGCCCTTGACGCCTTTTGCGAGCCCCCGGGACTGATCGGCGGGCTCGTTCTCGTCACTTCTGCTCGACCATGGACGAGACCCGGCTGGCAGTCGTCCCGTCGTTCGGTGACGATACGACGACCGGGATAAAGCGATGAGCCCGCTTCCTCCACCAAAAAGGTGGATGGAGCGGGCTGGCGCCGCAATCTGTCGGATCAGACGGATGGCGGCATGAACCTCGATTGAACAATCGGCCGGGCTACCGGTGCGCGCGTCCGCGACCGCGCAGAGGCTTCAGCGCGAGCGTGCGCGCCGCCACGCGCCGGGCGGATGGCCGACGATCCGCGCGAAGATGCGGTTCAGATGGCTCTGGTCCGCGAAGCCGCACGCGATCGCGATGTCGGCGAGCGTCATGTCGGACGTCTCGATCAGTTCGCGCGCACGCGTCACGCGCTGTTCGAGCAGCCACTGGTGCGGCGTGCGGCCGGTGGTGCGCGAGAACGCGCGGATGAAGTAGCCGCGCGACAGGTCGCATTCGTTCGCCACTTCCTCGATCGATACGCCGAGATCCGCCTTTTCCAGCAACAGCTCCTGCGCGCGCGCCAGTTTCGCCGGCGACAGGCTGCCCTTGTGGTCGAGTTCGCGCGTGCGCGCGTTGCCGTAACGGCGCACGAGGTGCGTGCCGATCGCGAGCCCCACCTGCTCGATGAACAGCGCGTTCAGCGGGCCGGGCGCGTCGAGGCTGCCGGCCACCGCGTGCGCGAGATGGCCGAGCACCGGATCACGCACGTCGGGGCGGCACGTGAGGCCGCCGATTGCCTGCCCGCCGTGCTCCGGGCCGACGCGCTCGAGATACGCATGCGGCAGCTCGACCAGCACGAAGTCGAAGTTGCCGTACAGGTCCGCATGGAAGTGGCGCGAGAAATCGCGAATGTAGATCGAGTGATGCTGGAACCGGCGCTCGCTCGCGCCGGCGCGCCCGTAGAGCGTGCGGCGATGGCCGGCGGCCAGCGATACGCCGACCAGGAAGCCGCGGTCGCACGCGGGCATGTCGATGTGTTCCACGTGCGCTTCGCGCATGCATTTGCGGTGAAGCCGCAGGCCGCCGGTGGCGGTCTCGACATCCTTCGACAGCAGGCTGGCCACGCAGCCGAGCGTGTCCTTCGGCGGTGGGGGCGGGGATACCGCCGGCGCTGCGGTAACGGAGTCTGACATGGAATTCCCGGGCAAGTGACTCGGCGCGCGAAATGGCGAGTCCAGTTTAGCGACGCAAGTGAACATTCAAAATGAATTTGCACAAACGTCCGCTCGTGAATCTGACGAATTGCTTTCAATGACGGCGCACGGCCGCCGCATCGCCCGTCACGTCCGGCGTGCGAGCGGCCCGGCAGAGTATCGCGCCCCACTTTTACATGCAAGCGAATGCGCCGATCGCGTGATCCGGCCGCCGTCCACAGTGCATTTTCCTTCAAGATTTTCGTCGCGCGCCCGTCTACACTCAGCCCGTAATTCAACAGTGTCCGGCCGGCGCCACGGTGCGCCGGGGCCGGACATCCTGCCGGGTGGACTGCCGCGTTCACCGGGCGGTCATCCTGAGGGACCCGGAGGCGGCCATGATCCAGATCGGAACGTTGTCGGTGGATTTCGAGCAGCGCGACATTCGCCGTCAGGGCGCGTCGTTGCGCATCGGTGCACGCGCGCTCGACATTCTCGAAGTGCTGCACCGCGCGAGCGGGGCGGTCGTGTCGAAAGACGACATCATGGACGCGGTCTGGCCCGGGCTGATCGTCGAGGAAAACCGCCTTCAGGTGCATGTGGCGACGCTGCGCAAGGCGCTCGGCACGAGCCGCGATCTGATCAAGACGGTGCCCGGGCGCGGCTACCTGCTGGTCGCGTGCGCGTCGCCGGGCCCGGAACCCATGCCCGCGGCCGACACGCCGGCCGCCGTACCGACCGTACCTTCCGCCCTACCGACCGATGCCCACGCGTCGTCGCTGCCCGCGCCGCTCGCCGGACGCGACGCCGAAATCGCGCCGCTCGTCGGACGCGACGCCGAAATCGCGCAGATCGTCGAGATGCTCGAACGCACGCCGGTCGTCACGCTCGTCGGCGCGGGCGGGATCGGCAAGACGAGCCTCGCCGTACGCGTGGCCCACGCGGTGCGCAGCCGCTCGCGCGAGCGCGTGCTGTTCGTGGAGCTGGCGCGCGCGGGGACGCGCGCCGACATGCTGATCGCCGTCGCGGCCGAGCTCGGCCTGGACACGCAGCGCGTGCCCGCCATCGAGGACATCGGCGCCGCATTCGCGGCGTCGCGCTACCTGCTCGTGTTCGACAATGCCGAGCACATCGTCGACCTCGTCGCGAGCCTCGTCGAAACGCTGACGTCGTGCGCCGGCTCGCTGCGCGTCCTCGTGACGAGCCGCGAGCCGCTGCATATCTCGGCCGAAGCGGTGTTGCGCTTGAGCCCGCTCGCGGTGCCCGACGACGACGCGCGCACCGACGAGATCGTTCGTTGTTCCGCCGTCGAGCTGTTCCTGGAACGGGTTCGCACGGCCGCGCCGGATTGTCCGGTCGACGAAGCCGGCATGCGGCTGATCGCCGATATCTGCCGGCGACTCGACGGGCTGCCGCTCGCGATCGAACTGGCCGCGGCGCGCGTCGCGACGCTCGGGCTCGCGGTCGTCGCGTCGCGGCTGGACGACCGGCTGAACCTGCTGACCGGCGGGCTGCGCTCGGCGCTGCCGCGTCATCAGACGCTGCGGGCGACGTTCGACTGGAGCTACGTGCTGCTCGACCCGGCCGCGCGTGCGCTGTTCCGCCGGATGGGATGCTTCATCGGGCCGTTTACGTTCGATGCCGCGCACGCGGTCGCCACCGAGCCCGGCACATCGGCCGCGGACATGATCGCGGTGCTCGGCGAACTGGTCGCGAAGTCGCTGGTGACCGTCGAGTTCCACGGCGCATCGGCGCGGTACCGGCTGACCGAATCGACGCGTGCGTATGCGCTGGAAAAACTGCACAACGAGGGCGAGTTCGAGCGCATCGCGGCGCGTCACGCACGATACGAGCGTGAGCAAGGGCATGAACGCGAGCACGCGCACGCGGCGGCGAGCGTGGACGCCGCGCGGCGCGACGATGGGGTCACCGAAACACCGAACGACGCATCAGCGGATGCGGTCACCGGGGCACTGAACGACGTAACAGCCGGTGCGGTCACGACAGCGCCGAACGACGCACCAGCCGATCCATCAACCGACGCGCCCGTCCTGGCCGCCGACGCAACGCCCGTGCCCGAAGCGGACCGCCTGGCGCGCGCGCTGCTGGAGCCGGCACGGATGCACGAGTGCGCGGCGCGGGCGCGCCAGGTGCTCGACGCTTTCGACACGGCGGCGGCCGACCCGGTCGATGCCGCGCGCGAGATGCGGTTGCGCGCGGCCTGCGCGTCGGCACTGCTGCATACGGACGGCGACGCCGTGGCCGCGGCCGCGATGTGGGACCGCACGCTCGGTCTTGCCGCCCAGGTCGGCGACGATACGTTCGATGCGCGCGCGCTGGTCGGGCAGTGGCATACGATGCTGACGCTGTCGGACATTCACGAATCGCTGCGCTACGCGACACGCTTCGAGCGCGCGGCCGAGCGGCGCGGCGACCGCTCGCAGCGGCTCCTGGCCAACGCGATGGTCGCAACGTCGCTGCACTACTTCGGCGAGCACGCGCAGGCGCGCGAGCGGCTCGAGGCGGCGACGGCCGAACTCGGCGCGGTGGGCGAGCCGCCGTGCGCGCAGGCAGCGCTCGGCGTCGACATGACGACGCTCGCGCGCACGATGCTCACGCGGCTCGTGTGGATGCAGGGCGACCCCGACCATGCAATGCGCATCGCCGCGCAAGCGGTCGAGTGCGCGCGCCGCGGCCCGTCCGCGCTCGCGCTTTGCGTGGTGCTGGGGGCGGCCGCCGTGCCGATCGCACTGCGCTACGGCGACCACGACATCACGTCCGACTATCTCGCGACGCTGCGCGCGACCGCGAGCGCGCACGGCTTCGACATCTGGCGCAATCACGCGGAATGCCTGACCGGCCAGTTCGACATCCAGGCCGGTCATCCCGGCGCGGGCCTCGCGCGGCTCGAACCCGCGCTGCGGCGTGTCGAGGCGAGCGGATTCCGGCGGCTGCTCGCCCCGTTGAACGTCGCGTATGCGGAGGGCCTCGTGCGCGTCGGCCGCGCAAGCGAGGCGCGCATGCGGCTCGATGCGACGCTCGCGCGCTGCCGTGCGCACGGCGAGCATCTGTTCGTGCCGGAACTGCTGCGCGTGACGGGCGTCGCGATGCTCGAACAGGCACGCTCCGCGGCCCCCGACGTCGCGCTCGCGTACGAGGCCGACGGGCATCGTCATCTGCAGATGGCGATCCAGACCGCGAACGGGCAGGGCGCCGCGATGTGGGCGCTGCGCGGCGCGCTGGATCTCGCCGATCACCTGATCGAGCGCGGGCGCACCGCGCACGCGTCGACACTGGTCGCCGGCGTCGCGCGGCACTTCGATCCGCATTCGCGCGCGCATGACGTGCGGCGCTTGCTGCGCGTGCAGAATTTCGTGCGCCAGGACGCGCCGTCTCCGCCGTCCCGCACGCGTGCGCGCCACGACGCCGCCGACGCGGCGCAGCAGGCCGCATAGCGATGCGCGCGTTCCTGGCAGCCGCGCGACTGCGCGATCGCGGCATGCGTGCCGATGCGTGCGACGCAGCCCTGTTCCGTCGTTCGACGCCGCGCCGCACGTGCGGCGCGGCGCGGCGTGCGCGTGCGCACGGGAGGCCCGACGGTGCTTAGAGCGACGGAACCCGCGCGCGCGGCGGACCTCGTCGTCTTCAACGGCAAGATTGCGACCCAGGACGAGCAGCGCTCGTTCGTCAGCGCACTGGCGGTGAAGGACGGGCGCATCGTCGCGACCGGCAACGATCGCGACGTGCTGCGTCATGCACACGGTGACACGACCTGCATCGACCTGAACGGCCGCACGGCGATTCCCGGCCTCGTCGACGCGCACCTGCAGGCGATCCGCGGCGGCACGCACTTCAACCTCGAGCTGCGCTGGGACGGCGTGCCGTCGCTCGCCGCCGCGCTCGACCTGCTGCATCGGCAGGCCGAGCGCACGCCCGCACCGCACTGGGTGCGCGTGGGCGGCGGCTGGACCGCGCTGCAGTTCGCGGAAAAGCGTGGCCCGACGGTGGCCGAGCTCAATGCGATCGCACCCGATACGCCGGTGTTCGTCCGGCATCTCGGCGACAGCGCGTGGTTGAATGCGGCCGCGCTGCGCGCGATCGGCTACGGGCGCGACACGCCCGATCCGCCGGGCGGCGAATTGCGGCGCGACCGCCATGGGCGGCCGACCGGGCTGCTGCTCGCGCGCCCCGATCCGGCCGTGCTGGCCGCGGCGCTCGCGCGCGCGCCGGTGCTCGGCGCGGCCGACCGGGTCAACTCGACGCGGCAGTTCATGCACGCGCTGAACCGCGTCGGCGTGACGAGCGCGATCGACGCCGGCGGCGACGGTCTGGCGTATCCGGACGATTACGCGGCGGTCATCGCGCTGGCACGCCGCGGCGAACTGACGACGCGCATCGCGTACGCGCTGGGCGCGCGGCACGCCGGCCGGGAAATCGACGACTTCGCGCAGTGGATCGCGCTGACCTCGCCCGGCGACGGCGATGCGTTCCTGCGCGCGAACGGCGCAGGCGAGCGGCTGCTGTTTTCGGCGGTCGACCTGGGGAATTTTCTCGACCCGCGCACCGAGCTGCCCGCGTCGGTCGATGCGGAACTGGCCGCCGTCGTCCGGCTGCTGGTCCGCCACCGCTGGCCGTTCCGGCTGCATGCGACCTACGACGAGTCGATCGGCCGCTTCCTCGACGTGTTCGAGGCGGTGAACCGCGATACGCCGTTCGCCGGGCTGCGCTGGTGTTTCGACCGATGCGAGACGATGTCGGATGCGAACATCGCGCGCGTGGCGGCGCTGGGCGGCGGCGTGACCGTGCAGCCGCGCATGGCGTTCCAGGGCGAGGCGTTCATCGCGCGCGACGGGGCGGCCGCGGCGACGCGCGCGCCACCGATCCGCGCGATGCTCGCGGCCGGGCTGCCGGTCGGGGCAGGCTCCGGCGCGCTGGATGCCGGGAGCTACAACCCGTTCGTCGCGCTGTACTGGATGGTGTCGGGGCGCAGCGTCGGCGGCACCGTGCTGTATCCGGCGCGCAACCGGCTCGGCCGGATGGAGGCGCTGCGCCGCTACACGGTCGGCAGCGCATGGTTCTCCGCCGACGAGCATCGCAAGGGGGCGCTGGTGCCCGGCCGTTACGCGGACTTCGCGGTGCTGAGCGACGACTATTTCACGATCGACATGGCGCGCATCCCGCAGCTGTCGTCGGTGCTGACGGTCGTCGACGGCAAGGTCGTGCACGCGGAACGGGAATTTGCGTCGCTCGCGCCGCCGCCGCCGCCGCCCGTCAGCCCCGAATGGTCGCCGGTCGCCGACGGCGGCGGCACGCCTGCGCCCGGTGCGAACGGGCACGGCGGTCCGCGCGCAGCGGCGGCGGGCGACGCGTGCACGGAACCCGGTACCGATGCGTGCCGGGCACGCTGCCCGGGGCGCCGTTTCGCGCGGCCGCGCTATCCGACGGCCAGCGCGGCCGGCGGCCGCTGCGACGCGTGCGGCGGCCGCTGCGCCGTGTGCTAGCCGGCACGCACCGGTGCGCGCGCCGGTGCGGCCGGGGCACGGCCTTGCCTTGAACGATTTTTGTGTCCCGTGCACGGGACAGGAAGGAGACACGATGAACGTTGCGCACACGCGCGCACCGTCGAGCGCCGACGAAGTGGCCGGCGTCAGCATTCCGCGCACGACGCTTGCGGTCGAGGCGGCCGACGCGGCGCGCGCATCGTTGCCTGCCGCGCTCGCCGATCATGCCGCGCGCGTGTTCGTGTTCGCGTCGCTCGCCGCGCGGCGCGCGGGCGAAGGGTGCGATCCCGATGCGCTGTACGTCGCCGCGATGTACGCGAACATGGGGCTGAGCCCCGCTTACTGCCGTTCGCCCGAACGTTACGAACTCGACGGCGCCGATGCCGCGCACGCGCTGCTGGTGCGGCATCGGCGCGCGCGCAGCATGCGCGACGAGGTATGGCACGCGATCGCGCTGCATACGACGCCCGGTGTGGCCGCGCGTGCGTCGCCGCTCGCCCGCGCGCTGGCCCGCGCCGTGTCGACGGATCTGATGGCAACCGATTTCGACCGCTACACCGACGACGAGCGCGCCGCGCTGCTCGCCGCGTACCCGCGCGGCAGCGGATTTCGCGAAACTTTCCTTGCTGCGGTCGCGCGCGGCGTCGAGCATCGGCCGCAGTCGACGTTCGGCACGTGGAGCGCCGACGTGCTCGAGCGCGCGGATCCGGATTTCCAGCGGCCGAATTTCTGCGGGCGCGTGCTGGGGGCGCGCTGGAACGACGCGTGACGGCGCCGTTGCCCCGCGCGGGAATCGGCCGCGCGGGCCCGGTATCGCGATGGGGTGCGTGACGACCCGTGCCGTGCGCGGGGCATTCGCCGGTTACGCGGGCGATTCGGCCGCGTCGTGCCGCGCATAGTCGACGTAGCCCGCGCGGTCGCCGCCGTACCAGCCGACGTTTTTCGGCTCCGCGAGCGGGGCGCGTGCGGCGAGGCGCTCGACGAGATCGGGGTTCGCGATATAGGCGCGCGCGAACGCGACGAGATCGGCGTCGCCTGCGTCGATCAGCGCGTTCGCCGCGTCCGGTGAAATGCCGCCGTTGACGATCAGCGTGCCGCCGAATGACCGGCGCGCGTGCTCGACGATACGCGGCAGGTCGGGCTCGCCGCTCCAGCCGTTGGTGTCGGCCGCGTGCAGGTAGGCGACACCCGCGTCGTCGAGCATCCGGCCGACGTACGCGAGCGTCGCATCCGGATCGGCATCGCGCACGTTGTTGTACTTCGCGTACGGCGAGATCCGCACGCCGACACGGCCGAGCGGCATCACGCCGCCGACCGCGTCGACGATTTCCGCGAGAAAGCGCGCGCGGTTCGCGACCGAGCCACCGTAGCGATCGTCGCGGCGGTTCAGCGTCGACGACAGGAACTGGTGCGGCAGGTAGCCGTTGGCCGCATGGATCTCGACGCCGTCGAAGCCGGCGGCCATCGCGCGCGTTGCCGCTTGCCGGAATTCATCGACGGCCGCGACGACTTCGTCGGTCGTCATCGCGCGCGACGGCGTCGCGTGAATCTTCGTGTAATAGCCGTTCTGCAACTGCGCCCATACCTGCAGCTGTTCGAGGTCGTCGTTCACGCCGGACGGCGACAGCGGCGCGGCGCCGCCCAGCAGCGTCAGCGAGCTGACCCGGCCGCCGTGCCACAGCTGCGCGAAGATCCGGCCGCCGTTCGCGTGCACGGCATCGGTGACGACCTTCCAGCCGGCGGCTTGAGCATCGTCGACGAGCCCCGGTGTCAGCTCGAATGCGGCGGACGCCCGGCTGACGTTGGTCGCCTCGGTCACGATCAGGCCGGCCGACGCGCGCTGCGCGTAGTACTCGGCCATCAGTTCGGTGGGCAGCCCGCGCGACGGCGCGCGCGAGCGTGTCATCGGTCCCATCACGACGCGGTTCGGCAGCGCGAGGCCGCGCAGATCATAGGTACTGAGCAGGGAAGACATGATGGACTCCTTTTCTTCGACGGGGAGCGGGACGGCAACGCGCCCCGCGAACGAATCGGTTTGAAGGGCGGCGGCGGGGTTCAGCCGAGTACGTGACGTTGCGCGTGCGGCCGCCCGACGAGCAGGTAGTGCGCGAGCGCGACGATCGGGAACGCACCGGCCACCGCCGCGACGAGCGACCAGCCGCCATGCTCGTACAGCGGGCTCGCAAGCGCCGAGCCGACGGCGCCGCCGACGAAGATGCTCGTCATGTACAGCGCGTTCAGCCGGTTGCGGCTGGCCGCGTGCAGCGCGTAGATCTCGCGCTGGCCGAGCACCATGTTCATCTGCACCGCGAAGTCGAGCACGATGCCGGTCACGACGAGCCCGTACAGGCCGGTGCCGTGCACGAACCCGATCGCGTACGACAGCGTGCCGGCGACCAGCGCGATCAGCGTCGCGCGCACCGTATGGCCGGCGTCCGCGAGGCGCCCGGCCACCGGTGCCGACGTCGCGCCGATCGCCCCGACCAGCGCGAACAGGCCGATGGCCGACTGCGACAATCCGTAGTGACGCGTCAGCTCGACCGGCACGGCGGTCCAGAACAGGCTGAACGACGCGAACATCAGGCCCTGGTAGAACGCGCGATGGCGCAGGACGGGCATCGTGCGGACCAGTTGCAGCAGCGAGCCGATCAGCTCGAAATAGGTCGCGCGATGGTCGGGCTGGCGCGGCGGAATCGTCAGCGCGAGCACGGCCGTGACGAGCGTCATCAGCACGGCGGCCGCCGCGAACACGAAACGCCAGCCGAACGCGTCGGCCACGACGCTCGACAGCGGGCGGGCCAGCAGGATGCCGAGCAGCAGCCCGCTCATGATCGTGCCGACCACGCGGCCGCGCGAATGATCCGGCGCGAGATGCGCGGCGAGCGGCACGAGGATCTGCACGGCCACCGAGCTGAAGCCGATCAGCAGCGAAATCGCGAGAAAGAGCCCGGGTGTGCGCACGAGCGCCGCCGCGGCGAGGCTCGCAATCGACACGACGGCCGTCACGATCATCAGCTTGCGGTTCTCGAGCAGGTCGCCGAGCGGCACGATGAAGAACAGGCCGAGGGCATAACCGATCTGCGTCAACGACACGATCAGGCTCGCCGTGCCGCCGGACATGTGCAGGCCCGGCGCGATGAGTTCCGTGATCGGCTGCGCGTAGTACAGGTTCGCGACGATCGCGCCGCAGCTGAATGCGAACAGCAGGATCAACCCCTGCGTGAGTTGGGTGCCGTGCGCAGGCGGCGCGAGCGGCGTGGAATCTGCTGACATGGTGGACTCCTTGAGAAGAGAGAGGTGGGTCACCGTGTCGCCGCGCCTGCACGGGGTTCGCCGGGGGCGCGATACGGTGCACCGCGTTGCCGCCCATACTATTGACCGGTCGATCAAACCGGAATCGAGCCGCAGCGCAATCGAGCTTTGCGCGACACGCAAAGGTCGCGTCCGGTCAGCCGCGCTTGCCCTGCAGCGTCGGAATCTGCTCGAACAGGCCCGCGAGCCAGTCGACGAACACCTTGAGCTTGACGGGCACGTGGCGATTGGGCGGATACAGCACCGAGATCGGCCGGGCCGGCGCGTTGAAGTCGGTCAGCACTTCGCGCAGCCGCCCCGATTTCAGATAGGGCTCGACGAGGTACAGCGACGTCTTGATCAGGCCGATGCCCGCGATGCCGCACTCGATGTAGTTGTCCGCATCGTTGACCGCGACCGTGCCGCACATCTGCACGACGCGCGGCTCGCCGTCGACGACGTAGTCCCACACGCGGGGGCGCCCGGTATCGGCCGAGATGTGGCTGACCGCCACGTGCTGCGCGAGATCGTCGACGGTCTCCGGCTCGCCGCACCGTGCCAGGTACGCGGGCGAGCCGCACGTGCAGGTGGTCAGGCTGCCGATGCGCCGCGCGACCATCCCCGAGTCGTCGAGCGCGCCGATGCGCACCACGCAGTCGACGCCTTCGCCGACGAGATCGATCTGCCGGTCGGTCACGCCAAGCTCGATCATGATGCCCGGATGGGCGTCGAGGAAGGTGGGCAGCGCGGGCACCACGACCTGCTTGGCCATCGCCGGCGGCAGGTTCACCTTCAGCCGGCCGCGCGGCACGTTGCGCGCCTGCGAGACCGACGCCTCCATGTCGTCGATTTCGCGCAGCACCGCGACGGAACGTTCGTAGTAAGCCTGGCCGTCCTCGGTCAGCGAGATGCGGCGCGTCGTGCGGTTCAGCAGCCGGCAGCCGAGGTGCTGTTCGAGCGCGCTGAGCAGCGCGGACACGCGCGGCGTCGTGAGGCCGGTCGTGTCGGAGGCGCGCGTGAAGCTGCCGGTTTCGACGATGCGCGTGAACACGCGCATCGAAAGCAAGGTATCCATCGTCGGGGGGCTCCAGTTCTGTCGGGTCGCGGCGCCGGTGCATGCCGGCGCCGTCCGTCGTGTCGGGTGTCGGTCGCGCGTATCGGGGCGACCGGATCGCTATGCGTCGATGCGTCGTCTCAGCGCGTCGCCGGCGAACGGCATTTCGCGCATGCGCTGGCCGGTCGCGTCGAAGATCGCGTTGGCCAGCGCGCCGGCGGTGGGCCCCATCGACGCCTCGGCCGCGCCGAGGAACGGCGCGCCCGGGCGATTGATCAGGTGGACCTTCACGCTCCGCGGTGCGGCCGAGAAGCGCAGGATCGGGTAGCTGCTCCAGTCGAAGCTGCGAATCCGTTCGGTGTCGTACTTCAGCGCCTCGTACAGCGTCCAGCTCGCGGCCTGCACGATGCCGCCCTCGATCTGGTTGCGGATCCCGTCCGGCGACACGACCTGCCCCGCATCGACGGCGGCTTCCGCGTGCTCGAGCGTCACCTGGCCGGTTTCCGGCACGACCGACACCTCGACCGCGATCGCGACGTACGCCATCAGGTTCTTGTACTTGCCGAACGCGAAGCCGACGCCGCGGTTGCGCGCGCGCGGCGGCCGCGGCCAGCCGAAGTGCGTCGCGGCGAGCTTGATCACCTGAAGCGCGCGATGATCTTCCATGTGGCGCAACCGGAATTCGACCGGATCGACACCGGCCGCGTGCGCGAGTTCGTCCATGAAGCTTTCGATCGCCCACACGTTGGTGTGTGCGCCGAGCGAGCGCATCGCGGACGTCTGCAGCGGCATCGTCGGCGAGAAGTTGTTCACGATGTGCTGGTTCGGCAACGCGTACAGCGGAATCGCGTTGCGATCGGCGCCGCCCTCCGGTTGCAGCATCGGCGTCGACGGCGCGGGCACGAACGGCGGCTCCAGCATCCGCGCCGGCAGCAGCCGGCCGGCGTTGACGATCCGCTCGTTGTGCGAGCTGCTCCACAGCGCGTAGTTCCAGTCGACGATGCGGCCGCTCGCGTCGAGCGAAGCGCTGACCTCGGTCACCATCGCCGGCGTGAAGTGGTCCCACGTATGTTCCTGCTCGCGCATCCACTGCACGCGAATCGGCTTGCCGGGCATCGCGGCGGCGATCAGCGCCGCGTGCGCGGCGGCGTCGTCCGCGCCGTTGTGCCCGTAGCAGCCCGATCCTTCGGTATGAATGCAGCGGATGCTCGCCTTCGGCATCGACAGCATCTCGGCCAGCGCGTCGCGCAGCGGATAGACGCCCTGCGAGTGGGTCCACACCGTCATCGCCCCGTTCTCGAGATGCGCGACCGCACACGACGGCCCGATCGAGCCGTGCAGCAGGTAGTTCTTCAGGAACGTCGCATTGAGCGTCTTCACGGCCGGCGCGGTGGCCGCGTGCGTGTTGGCGATCTCGATGCGCTGCGTTGCGATCCGCTTCAGGTCGGCATGCACGGTGGCGCGATCGGGCAGCTTGCGGCCGGGCGACCAGCGGCACGCGGCGGCCAGCGCGCGTTGCGCGACCACCGCCTGCCATTCGCCCTGCGCGACCACCGCGAGCATGCTGCCGTTGCGCACGATCCGCACGACGCCCGGCAGCTTCAGGATCGCCGCGTCATCGAACGACAGCAGCTTCGCTTCGTACACCGGCGGCATCACGACGCGAGCGTGCAGCATGCCGGGCAATTCCATGTCCTGCACGTAGCTGACGCCGCCCGTCACCTTGTTCGGGATGTCGATGCGCGGCAGCGACGTGCCGATCACCGTGAACGTCGCCGGGCTCTTCAGCGGCGACGTGGGCGCGGCGCTGCGATGCAGGTCGACGGTACGGATCGCGTCGCCGTAGGTCATCGTGCGGCCGTCGGGCGCCTTGATGACCGCGTCGGCGGTCGTCAGCGTGCGCGCTTCGACGCCGAAGCGCTTCGCCGCGCCTGCCACCAGCAGCGCACGCACCTGCGCGGCCGCGTTCAGCAGCGCGGAACCGCTGTCGGCCATCGTGTGGCTGCCGGCGGTCAACCCTTCGTCGGGCGACGCGCCGGTGTCGGCCGTCAGGAACGTGATCAGTGACGGCTTCATGTCGAGTTCTTCGGCCGCCACCTGCAGCAGCGCGGTGCGCACGCCGGTGCCGAGCTCGACCTTGCCGGTGAAGACGGTGACCTTGCCGTCCGGCGCGATCTTGATCCACGCGTCGAGCAGCGGATTGGTCTTCAGGCTGCCGGCGAGCGCCTGCGTGGCTTTCGCCACATGCACGGCGGCGCCTTCGTCGGCGATCACCAACTGCGCGGCCGCACGCGACGCAGGCGCGAGCGTGAACGCGACGAACAGCGCGCCGGAGACGATGAAATGCCGGCGGCCTTCGTCGATATCGTCGTGAGCATTCATCAAAGTCCCTTGCTGATCGTAACGGGGGCGGAGGCGGGTTCCGGGGGCGGCAGCCCGGCGACCGAGCGCACGGCCGCGAGGATCCGCATATGGGTGCCGCAGCGGCACAGGTTCGGCTCCATATGCGTACGCAGTTCCTGTTCGGTCGGCTTCGGGTTGCGCTCGAGCAGCGCCTGCGCGCGCATGATCATTCCCGCGATGCAGTAGCCGCACTGCGCGGCCTGATGCTCGACGAACGCGCGCTGCAGCGGGCCCGGATGCTCGGCGGTGCCGAGGCTCTCGATGGTGCGCACGCTGCGCGCGCCGACCGCGGCCACCGGCATCAGGCACGAGAACGTCGGCTTGCCGTCGACGATCACCGTGCAGGCGCCGCATTGCCCGAGGCCGCAGCCGAATTTCGCGCCGTGCAGGTGCAGGTCGTTGCGCAGCGCATACAGCAGCGGCGTGGACGGATCGATGTCCAGCGTGTGCCGCACGCCGTTGACGGTGAGGGTAATCATCGGGCGGTGTCCTCTTTTCTGAGCTTCGCGGCGAGCGCGTCGATGCCCGACCATGCGGGGCGATCGGTGTAGGTCGCGCGCACGTATGCGGCGAGATCGGCGATCTGCGCGTCGTCGTACTGGTCGATGAACGACGGCATGTAGTTCAAGGTGTCTTCGCCGTGCCAGCCGATGCCGTTGAACATCATCTGGATCGCATTGCGCGGCGTATCGGCGTTGACCGCCGTGCTGAACGCGAGCGTCGGCCGCTCGCCGATCGACTGCATCGGCGCGGCCGGCCCGTGGCACTGCGCGCACGATGCCTGGAACAGCACCGCGCCACGCTGCGCGGCGGGCGTCGTCGCGGCGCGTTCGGCCGGTGCGGCGGCCGCGGTCGCATGCCCGTTCGCCGGCTTCTGGATCGACAGGATGTACGCGGCGATCGCTTCCACGTCCTCCACCGGCACCGTCGCGAGATCGCGCGTGACGGGCAGCATCGGCCCGGCCGCCGCGCCGTGCTCGCTCGCGCGGCCGGTGCGCAGGTACGTGACGAGCTGCGCCTGCGTCCACGGCCGTGCGGCATGGCCGAGCGTATTGAGCGGTGGCGCTTCCCAGCCGTCGACGATGCCGCCGTCGAATGCGCGGCCGCTTTGCTCGCCGCCGATCGCGTTCAGCGGCGAATGGCACGACGCGCAATGGCCGAGCCCGTCGACGAGCATCCTGCCGCGGTTCCATTGCGCGGACTGCGCGGGGTCGGGTTGAGACGCGCCTTCGCGCAGGAACAGCACGTTCCAGAACGCGACCAGCGGCCGGAAGTTCAGCGGAAATATCAGGTCGTTGGCGGGTGTCGTCGCGCGAACCGGCGTGCGGGTCATCAGGTACGCATACGCGGCGGCGATGTCGTCGTCCGACATCTTCGTGAAATGAATGTACGGAAACGCCGGGTACAGCGGCTGGCCGTTACGCCCGATCCCGGTGCGCAGCGCACGGGCGAACGCGTCGCGCGACCAGCGGCCGATGCCGGTTTCCGGATCCGGCGTGATGTTGGTCGCATAGATCGTGCCGAACGGCGTCGCCAGCGGCAGGCCGCCGGCGAACGGCTTGCCGTCCTTCGCGGTATGGCACACGACGCAGTCGCCGAGCGCGACGACGCGCGCGCCGGCGCGCACCAGTTGCGGATCGAACGAAGCAGGGGCGGGCGGATCGATCGGCGCGATCGACGGCCGGATCATGATGCCGATCGCGACGGCGATGCCCGCGATCGCGATGCCGGCCGCGCCGATCCAGAGTCGTTTGTGCTTCATGCGCGCTCCAGGCGAAGTGGTGCGGCGCAAGTGATGCGATGCGCGGCAACACCGGACGATGCGCATCGGCCGTGCGTGGCCGTCCGATGCGGCCGCGACCGTCTTGCGGCGCGGCGTTGATTGGCGACGGGAATCAAGTTGTCACTCCAGCAGTCGATAACGGGCGCCGAGCGCCGTCCTGCGCGGCAGCTCGTGACCGCAGTCTACGCAGAGGCCGCGATCATGGCCTGAAGCGGCGCTGAAACGTTCTGAACGGTGTCCGGCCCCGGATCAGCCGGGCCGCGGCGCGCGGGCGGATGACGGGCGCGCCGTGTCGCGGCGGCCCCGCGCGTCACGTCAAGACGGAATCTCGCCGGCGACGACTTCGTCCGCGTAGCACCAGATCCAGCGCTCGCCGGGTTCGATCGAGCGAACGAGCCGGTGGCCGGTGTCACGGAAATGCCGGCTCGCATGGCGATTCGGCGACGAGTCGCAGCAACCGACGTGCCCGCAGCTCAGGCACATCCGCAGATGCACCCAGCCGCTGCCCGATCTGACGCATTCCTCACAGTAGTCCTTGTCGGTGTCGAACACGCGTGCTTCGTCGAGATGCGTACAGTCGTTGGCCATCTTGCGCTCCGATGCCGGCGCGGGAGCGACGCTCGCGGCGTGGCCGGCACGCGGCCGCAAGCGGGAGGGATACGCGGCATTGTGCAGCGTCGCGTCGCGGCCGGACCTTAATTGTCATGAAGCGGCCCGCGCGGCGCGCGGCGGCGGCGTACAGTCGCGAATGCGTTCGGCCACGCCGCGGCACCGGCCGAACCGCATCCGACATCGACATCGACATCATCGGGAGGCGCTCATGGATCAACCGCAACACGTGCGGATCGTCGGTCTGCCGCGCAGCAGGGACGCGTACGCGATCCGCGATTTCCTGCAGCGGCGCATGATTGCGTACGACTGGTGCGAGCTGACCTCCGACGCCGACTGCGCGCAGGTGCTCGGCATCGCGCCGCTGCGCGACATCCGGCTGCCGGTCGTGATCTTTCCGGACGGCTCGCGCCTGTACCAGCCGACCCTGGCCGAGATCGCCGCGCGGCTCGGCTGGGTCGCGCGCCCGCGCTTCGTCGAATACGACGTGTCGATCTACGGCGCGGGGCCGGCCGGGCTGTCGGCGGCGGTCTACGCGGCGTCCGAAGGGCTGCGCGCGGTCGTGATCGAGCGCGGCGCGATAGGCGGGCAGGCCGGCACGAGTTCGCTGATCGAGAACTACATGGGCTTCCCCGACGGCATCCCGGGCGCGGCGCTCGCGGAACGCGCGCGCGAGCAGGCGGTGAAGTTCGGCGTCGAACTGCTGACGATGCGCGAGGGCGTGCATGCGACGTTCGTCGACGGCAAGATCCGCGTCGAGCTCGCCGACGGGTCGATCCTGGTCGCGCGCGCGAACATCTGCGCGACCGGCATCGAATATCGCAGCCTCGGGCTGCCGGAGGAGCCGGCGTTTCTGAATGCGGGGCTGTTCTACGGCGCCGGGTCGAGCGAAGCGCCGATGTGCGCGGGCGAGCAGGTGTTCATCGTCGGCGGCGGCAATTCGGCCGGCCAGGCCGCGATGAATTTCTCGCGGCATGCGCGCCAGGTGACGATGCTCGTGCGCGGTGCGTCGCTCGCGGACACGCTGTCGCGCTACCTGATCGACCGGATCGAGCGCACGCCGAACATCGAGGTCCGCTACCGGTCGAGCGTCGCCGCGCTGCACGGCGACGGCTGGCTCGACGCGATCGAGCTTCGCTCGGCGGATGGCACGCGCGAACGGCTGCCGGCCACGCGCCTGTTCGTGTGCATCGGCGGCGCGCCCAATACCGACTGGGCGAAGGACACCGACATCATTCGCAATCCGGACGGTTATCTCGTCACCGGCGGCGACCTGTACGACTGTCCGGCGTTCGAACGCGTGTGGCCGCTCGAACGACGGCCGTATCACCTGGAAACCAGCGTGCCGGGATCGTTCGCGGCCGGTGACGTGCGATCGGGATCGGTCAAGCGCGTCGCGTCGGCGGTCGGCGAAGGCGCGATGGCGGTGACCTTCGTGCACCGGTTTCTCGGCGAGGATGCGTATCGGCTCGCGAGCGCGTGACGCAGGTGCGGGCCGTTCGATGGATTCATCGTGCGTCCGCCTGCGTCGCGTCGCGCAATCCGTCCCGGGCGGCGCGCGCCGGCGGTGTCCAGCCGCCGCCCAACGCACGCACGAGACTCACCGTCGCGACGGCCAGTGCCTGCCGGCTGTGAATCAGCTGGCGTCGCGCATTCAGTGCATCGCGATCGGCGTCGATGACTTCCAGATAGCTGACGTACCCATGCGCATAACGGCTCAGCGACAGCCGCGCCGCCGCATCCGTCGCGCGCGCCGCGTCGTCGTAGCGCACGATCCGCTCCTTTTGCGCGGCGATGTCGTTGAGCGCGTCCTGCACGTCGCGCAACGCGCCGATCGCGGTGGCGCGATAGTTCGCGTCGGCTGCGTCCATGCCGGCCCGCGCGGCCGCCACCATCGCCTCGCGCTTGCCGCCGTCGAACAGCGTCAGCGCGACGTTCGCGCCGAGACTCCACAGCGAGCTGTTGCGGTCGAGAAACGACCGCAGGTCGCGGGTGGCGAAACCGCCGTCGGCGGTCAGCGTCAGTGTCGGCAGCCACGCGGTGCGCGCGATGCCCAGCTCGAGCGACGCCGCATCGGCGCGCCGTGCCGCCGCGAATACGTCCGGGCGTTGGGCGAGCAGCGCGGACGGCAGCCCGGCCGGCACGTCGGGCACTTGCACGGGCACGGGGCGCGCGTCGACGTCGAACGCGGTCGGCGACACGCCGGTCAGCACCGCGATGGCGTCGACGAGGTTCTCGCGCAGCCGGCGGCTCTCCGCGAGATCGGCATGCGCGGTATCGAGATCGGCCGACGCGCGCAGCCCGTCGAGATCGCTCGCCGCGCCGGCCCGCACGCGGGCGGCGATCACGTCGAGCGCGGTGCGCCGCAGCCCGATCGCGCGCGTGAGCGTCACGAGATCGTCGTCGACGTAACGCAGCGTCAGGTAGTCGACGGCCACTTCGGTCGCCACCCGCAGACGCACCGCATCGCGATCGGCCGCCGCCTGCAGCACGTTCTGTTCGCCGATGTCGGCGCCGCCGCGCAAGCGGCCCCATAGATCGACTTCGTAGCTCGCGGCGACGGGAACCGACCAGTTGTGCATCGTGCGCTTCGGCAGCGCGTTGTCGACCGTGCCGGATACGCGCGTGCGGCTGAACGACGGGTCGACGCGCACGGTCGGCGCGAGTGCGGCATCGCGCACGCCGAGCAGCGCCTGCGCCTGGTCGACGCGTGCGGCCGCCGCGCGGATATCGAGGTTGTGCGCGAGCGCGGCGTCGACGAGGGTGCCGAGCTGCGGGTCGCCGAACCACGCGGGCCACGCAGCGAGCGATGGCGCGCGCGCATCGGTCGACGTATTGGTCGACGGATCGGCATGGCGGAACTCGTCGCGTCCGACCGGCACGGGCGCGAGCGGCTGCGGCGCGATCGAGCAAGCGGCGAGCAGGCAGGCGGCGAGTACGACGGCGGCGCGCTTCATCGCGATTCGCCGCCGGGTTGCAGCGTGACGACGACCGACAGCCCGGGCCGGATGCGCGGCTCCGTCGCGGCCGGGCCGTCGAGCAGGATCTTCACGGGCACGCGCTGCGTGACCTTCGTGAAATTGCCGGTCGCATTGTCGGGCGGCAGCAATGCGAACTGGGCGCCCGTCGCGGGCGACAGGCTGTCGATGCGGCCGGTGAACACACGCTGCGGCAGCGCATCGAAGCGCAATTGCACGGCATCGCCGGCGCGCACGCGGCGAAGCTGCGTCTCGCGGAAATTCGCGACGATCCACGGGTGTGGCTCGACCAGTGTGAGCAGCGCCTGGCCGGGGGCGACGTGCTCGCCCGTCTCGACGGTCTTCTTGCCGACGTAGCCGTCCGACGGCGCGACGACCGCCGTGTAGCCGAGCTGCAGCAGCGCGTCGCGCAACTCGGCATCGTTCTGGCTCGCCGCGGCATCGGCGGCCTCGGCGGCGGCGACGGCGCTGCGCCGTTGCGCATCGGCCGCCGCGACGCGCGCGCGGGCCGACTTGCGGGCGGCATCGGCCGCATCGAACTCCTGCTTCGACAGGCCGCGCGGCGTCTCGCGGGTCAGTTCGCGTGCACGCGCGTAATCGAGTTCGGCCTTGTCGGCATCGGCGTGCGCCGACACGAGCGCCGCGTCCGCCTGCTCGATCAGCGCGTGTGCGCGGCTCGCATCGGCATGTGCCTGGGCGACGCGTGCGCGCTGCGCGGCGACCCGCACGTCGAAATCGCGCCGGTCGATCTGCACGAGCGCGTCGCCCGCGTGCACGAACTGGTTGTCGTCGACGAGCACGCGTTCGACGGTGCCGGCCACGCGCGGCGAGATCACGTGCAGGTGGCCGGTCACATATGCGTCGTCGGTGCCGCGATCGCGCGCGTCGAACTCGTACACGAGCAATCCGACGAGCAGCAGCGCGATCGCGGCGATCGCGACGATCGCGGGCCGGCGCGAGCGAACGGGCGCGGCGGTCGGCGGCGGCGAAGCGGCCGGCGTATCGGCAGAAGGTGAGGTCATGGTCGACAAACTCCATCGTACGGGCAGGGTTCGATGCATCGCGTTATGCTTGCGCCAGCTTGACAGCGGGGAGCCGCTTGACGATGAACACCACGTTTGCAACCGGTCGTGCCGCGCCGGCGGCGGCGCCGGACATCCCGACGTTCCGCTCGATCGCCGCGATCGCGGCAGTCTTGCTCGGCGCGATCATCGCGACGCTGACCTCGCGCATCACGTCGCTCGGGCTCGCCGACGTGCGCGGCGCGCTCGGCGTCGGCGTCGACGAAGGCGCGTGGATCAACACCGCGTTTACCGCGTCGCAGATGTTCGTCGGGCCGCTGGCGATCGCCGCGGCATTCATGTTCGGCACGCGCCGCGTGCTGGTCGCGGGCGCCGTCGTGTTTCTCGGCGCCGAAACCGTGCTGCCGCTCTGCACGCAGTTCGGCGCGTTCGTCGTGTTCCAGGCGATCGCGGGGCTCGCGTCCGGCGTGTTCGTCCCGCTGACGGTCGGCTTCGTCGTCCGGACGCTGCCGCCGCGCCTCATTGCGTTCGGCATCGCCGCGTATGCGATGAATCTCGAGATGTCGCTGAACCTGTCGGCCACGCTCGAGGGCTGGTACAGCGAACACCTGAGCTGGCGCTGGCTGTTCTGGCAGAACGCGGTGCTGACGGTGCCGTTCATCGCGTGCCTGCTGCTGTCGCTGGCGGACGAGCCGGTCAAGCGCTTCGCGTCCGGCCTCGATGCACGCGGGATGCTGCTCGGCGCCGGCGGCTTCGCGTGCCTGTGCGTCGCGTTCGACCAGGGCGAACGGCTGTTCTGGCTGCAGTCGCCGCTGATCGTCGCGCTGCTTGCGCTCGGCGTCCTGATGGTCGCCGCGTTCCTGATCCATGAGCTCGCGTCGCCGCGCGCGGGCCTCGATCTCGGCTATCTCGCGCGGCCGAACGTCGCGCTGCTGATCGTGCTCGTCGGTCTCGTGCGCTTCACCGTGCTCAATACGAGCTTCATCCCGTCGCTGTTCCTCGCCAGCACCTACGGCCTGCGGCCGTTGCAGATCGGCGATACGCTGCGCTGGATCGCGATTCCGCAGCTGTTGTTCGCACCCTGCGTCGCCCTGCTGCTGCAGCGCGTCGATCCGCGCCGGCTGATCGTGGCCGGCTTCGTGACGGTGGCGTTCGCCTTCGCGCTCGGTGCGCGCCTCACGTCCGCGTGGGCCGAACCCGACTTCATTCCGTCGCAACTGCTGCAGGCGCTCGGGCAGACGATGGCGCTGACGTCGGTGATCTTCTTCTTCGGCAAGCACGTGACGGCCGAACACGCGCTGACGTTCGGCGCGGTCGTGCAGACGACGCGCCTGCTGAGCGGGCAGCTCGGCACGACGTCGATCGCGGTGATTCAGCGGATCAGGGAGGGTACCCATTCGAATCTCGTCGGTCTGCATGTGTCGCTGTCGGATCCCGAGACGCTCGAGCGGCTGCGCGCCGGCGCGGCGTCGCTGGTTGCGCACGGCGCCACGGTCGCGACCGGCAACCAGGCCGCCTACGCGCTCGTCGATCGGGCGGTGCGCGTGCAGGCGACCACGCTCGCGCTGGCCGACAATTTCCGCGTGGCGATGGCGTGCGCGCTCGCCGGTGCGCTGATCGGCATCCTGCTGCGGCCGGTGCGCTCGCCGTGAGCGCGGCGCGGCTGAATTTTTCTGAAAAATCCTGAACGGCACGTCTGCCGCTGCGGCATGCGCGCCGCGACGGCAGACGGTGCGCTTACGCCTGCAGGAACGCGAGCAGCTCGGCGTTGATGCGATCGGCGTTCACGACGCACATGCCGTGCGACCCGCCTTCGATCACCTTCAACTGCGCGTGCTTGACGATCTTCGACGACAGCCGGGCCGAATCGTCGATCGGCACGATCTGGTCGTCATCGCCGTGCAGCACGAGCGTCGGCACGTCGATCTTCTTGAGATCGTCCGTGTAGTCGACTTCGGAAAACTCCTTCACGCACAGGTACTGGCCGTGAATGCCGCCCATCATGCCCTGCGACCAGAACGCGTCGATCGTGCCCTGCGACGGCTTGGCGTTCGGGCGGTTGAACCCGAAGAACGGCACCGCGAGATCCTTGTAGAACTGCGAACGGTTCTCGGCGACGTTCTTGCGGATGCCGTCGAACACCTCCATCGGCAGGCCGCCGGGGTTGGTCGGCGACTTCACCATCTGCGGCGGCACCGCGCCGATCAGCACGGCCTTCGCCACGCGCTTCGTACCGTGGCGGCCGATGTAGCGCGCCACTTCGCCACCGCCCGTCGAGTGGCCGACGAGCGTGGCTTCGCGCACGTCCAGGGCGTCGAGCAGGGCGGCCAGGTCGTCCGCGTACGTGTTCATGTCGTTGCCGTGCGACGGCTGGCTCGACCGGCCGTGGCCACGACGGTCGTGCGCGATCACGCGATAGCCGTGCTGCACGAGGAACAGCATCTGCGCGTCCCACGCGTCCGCACACAGCGGCCAGCCGTGCGAGAACACGACCGGGCGGCCGGTGCCCCAGTCCTTGAAGTAGATCTGCGTGCCGTCCTGGGTGGTGATCGTGTTCATCGAATGGGCTCCTGGGTGGGCTGAAGAGGCGCTGCGGGCGGGGGTGCCGGCCGCGGCCGCCATCGCGGGCAGCGCGGCGGCCGCGACGGCCGTCGCGCCGGCAAGCAGCATGTCGCGGCGGCGCGCCGACGAAACGGCGTCGGTCTGTACGGGGTGCATCTGGACTCCTGAAATATGCGGCGCAACGATGCCGCGCGGGATGGTGGATCGGTGACGACCGGCCGCGGCCATCCCGCCGGCAGCCGGTCCGCTTGCGTCGTCGCACGTCGGTTCGTGCCGCGTGGGCGAACGAATGCCGTCGGGAGCGTATCGCGGTGCGCCGCGCGCCGTACTGAAATCAGGCTGAATTTTCTTGAACGCGCCGCGCCACGGACGGAAATTCGCCGGGCTGCAGAAAAATTAAGCGCGCGACCGGGACTCTTCAGCGCGCGGCGACTATCGTCGACATCGGATCATCCGCGCACCTTTCGCGCCGCGCGCACGGATCCGATACCCGCACCGCCCGTCACTCGCCTGGATATGCCGCCATGGATGCCTTCAATCGCTGGGAGCACATGATCACGTTGCTCGGGCCGCCTTCCGTGGCGGGCCTCCGGTCGATGCCGATGCCGATGCCGCGCGCGCGACAGGCGGACGGCCCGCGCCGCGGCCATCGCGGCGACGCGCCGACGCCGTCGAGCGGCGACATCCGCCGCCGCAGCGCGATCGTCACCGCCGAGCGGCAGACCGATTCGTCGATGCTGGTGTCGTGGAGCGACCCGACGCACTGCCGCTACGACGAGCAGCGCTGGATCAGCGCGAAGGCGCGCGGGATTGGGCGGTGCGCGCTCACCGGCGGGCCGATCCGGGTCGGCGATGCCATCTACAAGCCCCAGTGGCGCGGCGCGAAACGGCCGGCGAACTGCCGCGAGATGATTCTGGCGTCGGCGCTCGACGTGTTCGCCGCGCGACAGTCCCGGCCATGACGCCGGCAGCGCGGCGTGGCATCGGTTGCGACCGGCGCGGTACGTCGTGACGCCATCAATCTCGGAACGGAGGCGACTGCGACACGCTTGTCGATACCGCGACGAATGGCCGCAGTTTGCACCTGCCCGATCGCACGGCTGCTCGAAGCGGGAATCATTCCGCTATCGAAACGGAGCAATGATCTACTGGCGCGATAGGTGGAGCCCGCGCGCATTCGATCGACCGGCCGAATCAAACGGAAAATACGTCGAATTTTCCCGAACCGGCAAGCATATCGTCTGATATATGAAAATCATATTTACGAGCGAATCGGCAATTCGCACATGAATCGTGCGCCGCCGTGCTCCTCTTGCCGCATTCGGGTGCATAGGGCCACACGCTTGCCACACGACGTCGTCACGGAATTTTTCGTCATTTCAAAAAATTCGATCGCTTCATTCTGATAATTTGAATCATTCTGCTACGTAAATACCGTAGCATTGACGCGAAACCGGCGCGCGGTTTAAACCGTGCGCCGTTGAATGTCACCATCAAGAAATTGCGATGATCCGAATTGGAACACTTCACGTTTTTCTCGACAGACGTGAAATTCGTTCGAACGGCAAGCTGTTGCGCATCGGTAGCCGCGCATTCGAGATTCTCGAGCTGTTGATTCGGGCGAACGGCGCACTGGTATCGAAAGACGAAATCATGCAGCGCGTGTGGCCGCACACCGTGGTGGAAGAAAACAACCTGCAGGTGCACATCGCGTCGCTGCGCAAGGCGCTGGCCGACGACCGGAACCTGATCGTGACGGTGCCGGGCCGCGGCTATCGGCTCGTCATCGAGCAACATGACGACGGCGGCGCGCCCGTGCGCCCCGCGATGTCGCGGCCGTCCGCCGCGCCCGGCGCGCTGTTCGGCCGCGAACGCATGGTCGGCGAGGTGCTGGCCGCGTTGCAGGACGCACGCATCGTGACGCTGGTCGGCGCGGGCGGCATCGGCAAGACGCGAATCGCGATCGAGGCGGCCGCGCGCGCGGATGCGCGTTTTCCCGAAGGCACCGTGTTCGTGTCGCTCGCGACGGTCGCGTGCCCACGCTTCGTGCCGGATGCGCTCGCGGGCGCGTTCGGCATCGCGCAGCCGACCGGCGCGCTGACTCTCGAAGCGGTGCTCGCCGCGGTCGCACGCCGCCGGATGCTGCTCGTGCTCGACAATTGCGAGCACCTGCTCGATGCCGCGGCGCGGATCGCGAGCGCGCTGACCGATGCGGACGACGGGCTGTGCGTGCTCGCGACGAGCCGCGAATCGCTGCGCATCCACGGCGAGCGCGTGTGCCCGGTGCTGCCGCTCGACGTGCCGGACGAAGGCGCGGCCGAACACGATGCGATGCGCGCGAGCGCCGTGCAGTTGTTCGCCGCACGCGCCCGCGCGGCCGATCCGCGTTTTCCGCTCGATGCGCGCAGCCTGTCGCTGATGGCGTCGGTCTGCCGCCGGCTCGATGGTCTGCCGCTTGCGATCGAACTGGCCGCGGCGCGTGCCGCCGTGCTCGGCATCGACGTGCTGGCGGCCCATCTCGACGATCATTTCCGGCTGCTGACGGGCGGTTTCCGCACCGCGCTCCCGCGCCATCAGACATTGCAGGCGATGTACGACTGGAGCGACCGGCTGCTGGGCGATGCCGAGCGCCTGCTGTTGCGCTGGCTCGGCGTGTTCCGCGACGGTTTCTCGATCGAGGCCGTGCGCGCGGTGGTCGGCCCGAACGGGCTGGCCGGCGCCGACCTGCTCGATACGATCGCGGGCCTCGTGTCGAAATCGCTGCTGATCCTCGAGACCGCGCACGGCGCGCCGCGCTACCGGTTGCTGACGACCACGCGCGCGTATGCGCAGCAGCAGCTCGACGCGCACGGCGACGGCGCGGCGGCCGCGCGTGCGCACGCCGGCTATTTCCTCGAGTTGTTCCGGCAAGCGGCGCATGGCGGCGGCGCGCGGGGCAGCGATCATGGCGGCTCCACGCAACTCGAGGCGGTGCGGCGTGAGCTCGGCAACCTGCGTGCCGCGCTCGACTGGGCATTCTCGGCGAACGGCGATGCGGCGCTCGGCGTCGCGCTCGCGGCCGTCGCGGTGCCTTGCCTGTTCGACCTGTCGCTCGTCGACGAATGCCGCGAACGGGCGCGCGTGGCGCTCGATGCGATGCGCGACGCCGACACCACGGCAGAGGCCGCCGATGCGCGCGTGCGCTTGCTCGCCGCCTATGCGGCGGCGCTCGCGCATACGGCCGGATCGACGCAGGCGGTGCACGACGCGTGGTCGGAAGTGCACGCGCTCGGCTTCGATGCGGCCGAGGCGGAGCTGCCGGCGCGCGACGGCTGACGGCGGATGGGCGGTGTGCCTGCCGCGCTTCAGAACGTTTCAGCGCGGCTCAAGGACACGGGCACGCGGCACGCGTAGATTGCGTGCGTAAGGCGCGGCCATTCCGGCACGCTTGCGTGGCGACCCTGTGCGCGCGCCGAGATATCGCGACGCCATTCGCCACGCGGGCGTCGCGACGCGTGCGGTGCCACCTGCGCCGCCGCGTACCCGCCCAACCGGACGAACCGCCGCATGAAACTTCCCGAATCCGACCTTTCCCGCCACGCGGCCGACCTCGGCCTGCTGTTCCTGCGCGTCACCGCCAGCGTGCTGCTGCTCGTGGTTCACGGCTTGCCCAAAGTGTTTCACTACACGTCGGAAGCCGCCGCCATCGAGGATCCGTTCCATCTCGGCCGCACGCTGTCGATCCTGTTTGCGATCTTCGCGGAAGTCGTGTGCCCGATCTTCATGATCGTCGGCGTATGGCCGCGCCTGGCCGCGCTGCCGGTGATGATCATCACGCTCGTCGCGCTGGTGTTCGTCCACCCCGACTGGTCGCTGCGCGATGCGCAGTTCGCGTGGATGCTGCTGATCCTGTTCGGCACGATCGCGATCGCGGGCGCCGGCCGGTATGCGTTGCCGGGCGTGGTACGCCGGCGCGAGTAGCGTGGCGGCGGGCGTCGCCCGCGCCCATCATCCCGTCGCAGCGACGGCGAACCGACCGTCACGCTGCCGTCGCCATCGTTCCGTTCCGTTTCGTTCCGATATGCTGAATCTCTCCGACACGGCGCTCTACGGCGCGCCGATCGTGCTGGCCGATCTCGTCGCGTGGCGCCTGTTCGGACGCGGTCGCGGCGCGACGCGGGCGGTGTGGCGCTGCGCGGCGTTCGCCGCACTGACCGCCGTGCTGTTCGCGCACGGCGTGAGCCCGCTCGCCGTTCCCGCGTCGGCCACCGGCCTCGATCGCGTCGCGCTCCAGGCCATCTGCATCGCGTGGTGGCTGCAATGCGCGATCGTCTTCAGCCTGCTGCTCGATCATCTGCTGTTGCCGCCCGCGTGGCGCAGCCAGCGGCTCTTTCACGACATCGCCGCGGGCGTCGTGTTCGGCGCGGCCGTGGTCGCCGCGCTGGGCTACGTGCTCGGCCTGCCGTTGAGCGGCGTCGTCGCGACGTCCGGCGCCGTGGCGGTGATCCTCGGTCTCGCGCTGCAGAACACGCTGAACGACGTATTCTCCGGGCTCGTGCTGAATACCGCGCAGCCGTTTCGGCTGAACGACACCGTGTCGATCGGCGAAATCGAAGGGCGGATCGTCGAGAGCAACTGGCGGGCGACGAAGCTGATCGACAGCCTCGGCAACCTGGTCGTCGTGCCGAACAGCGCCGCGGCCCGCGCCACCATCGTGAACCTCAGCGAACCGTCCGGCCTGCACGGCGTGACGCTCACGCTCGACGTCGATCCCGCGGTGCGGCCGGCGGTCGTGGTCGGCGCGCTCGAGCGCGCGGCGGCCAGTTCGCTCGACGTGCTCGCGCGCCCCGCGCCGGTTGCCGTCGTGAAGGCGTTCGGCACCAACGCGATCCGCTACGAGCTCCTCGGCTACGTCGACGCGCTGCAGAAGACGACGGCCGTGCGCAACGCGCTGTACGATCTCGCGCATCGGCATCTGGCCGCGGCAGGCACCGCGTGGCGGCCGCTCGCGAGCGCCGCGCCGGCAGCGGCGCCGGACGGGCGCGACGGGCACGATCGACGTGACGTGTCGCGCCGGTTGCTGCTGTTGCGTGCGGTGGACCTGTTCGCGCGCGTCGACGGCGACGATCTCGCCGCGCTGGCCGATGCGCTGGTCCCGCGTTCGTTCGGCCAGGGTGACGTGATCTATGCGTCGAATTCGGATACGCGCGTGCTGACGATCGTCGAATCCGGCGTCGCGGCCGTATTCGTGCCGGGCCCGGCGGGCGACGTCGAGGTGCGGCGCATGGCGCCCGGCGATGCGATCGGGCAATCGGTCGTGCTGGCCGGCACGCGCCTGCATGCGACCGTGCATGCGGTGACCGCGATGACCGTCCTGCAGCTGCGCAGCGACGACCTGTCGGCGCTGATCCGCAGGAAGCCGGAGCTCGGCAGGCTGATGTGTGAATCGGTCACCGAGCACATCGCGGCCGAGGAAAGGATGATGATCCCGCCGGTCGAGAAGGCGCACGCGTCATTCAGCCTGATCGCGTGGCTCGAGAAGGAAATGAAGCGCGTGCACGATTCGATCGTCTGACGCGGGTCGCGCCGCGGTCAGTGACCTTCGCTGGCGCCGAACCACGCGCCCGGGCAAGCGCAGCGGCTAAGGGCCGGCGCGTTGCAAGCGTTCAGGCGAGTCAGGTCGTTCAGGCGGGAAGGCCGGAAGGCAGACAGCACGCGTGCGCGCGGCGCACGGACGGCGCGATCACGCGAGCTGCAAGAGGCGATCGACGAGGTCGGGGCGATCGAGTTGCTCGACCCACCACAGGAGTGCACGGCCGGCCTCGTCGCTGCGCCAGGCGAGATAGCAATGCGTGGTGTCGCGCATGCCGGTCACGCTGCGGGCGACGAGCTTGCCGTCGGCGATCGCGCGGGCGGCGATGCATTCCGGCAGCGTGCCCACCGCCAGCCCTTCGCATTGCGCATCGAGCTTGGCCGCGAGCGTCGGCACCGCGAGCGTCGGCTGGCCCGCGTCGATCGCAACCGATTGCGGCGGCAGTTCGCGCGACGTATCGCTGATCACCGCGCCGCGATACCGGACGACAGTTGCCATCGACAGCGGCTCGGGAAGCGCGGCGAGCGGGTGGGTCGGCGCAACGGCGAACACGTGTTTCAGCGCGCCGATCGGGCGCGCGATGATGTTCGGCAGTTCGGGCGGCGCGCCGGCGGCGCCGACGACGAGATCCGCGCGGCGCGAGATCAGCGCGTCCCAGGCCCCGCCGAGCACTTCGGTCGACAGCCGCAGCCGCGTGTCCATCTCGAGCGCATAGAACCGGTGCACGAACGGCCACATCGCATCGAACGGCAGGATCTCGTCGATACAGATGCGGACCTCGGTTTCCCAGCCTTCCTGCGCACGCTGCGCCTTCATCTCCAGCTGTTCGGCCGCATGCAGGAGCCGCCGGCCTTCCTCGACGACGATGCGGCCCGCGTGCGTGAGCTTCGCGCGTCTCCCGCTGCGGTCGAACAGCATGACGCCGAGATCACTCTCGAGTTTTTGTACCAGGTAGGTCAGGGCGGACGGCACGCGATGCAGCAGTTCCGCGGCTTCGGCGAACGTTCCGGTACGGTCGATCGCATCCAGTGCTTCGAGCGCTTCGAATGACAGCTTCATCGCGAGTTCCGGGTGGAGGAGGCTGGCGCATCATACCAGCGCGTGCCGCACGAAGGGCAGCGCGCGTCATGGTGGTTTGCTAGACTGACACGCCTCGTCATTCACTTGCTTGTCTCCACTCATGACTGCGCGTCAGGCGGACAACGCTTCTTCCGATTTCATCCCGGCCGACGTCAGGCAGACCGTCGTCGCGCAGGCGCTGCCGAAGGGACAGGTCAGCATCGTCCGGCTGAAGACGCTGCGCCGCAACAGCGGGCTCACCGCGCCCTATCAACTGGAGAATTCGGATCTCATCGTGTTGCAGTTGCGCCCGTTCGGCGAACAGGATCTGTGGCTCGACGGCCGCCGCGCGCCGTTCGTGCCCTACGGCGCGGGCACGGTCACGGTTTACGATCTCGATCGCGACTGGGTAGCCGATCTGAAGGGCGCGTTCGACTGCCTGCATTTCCACATGCCGCGCCCGCTGCTCGAGGAAACGGTGGACGACCTCGGCGGCCGGCAGCGGCCGCGGCTTTACCTGCCGCCTCACCTGAGCGCGCACGATCCGATCATCCACTCGCTCGGCCAGTCGCTGCTGCCCGCGCTCGCGCGGCCGGGCGAGGCGTCGCAGATGTTCATCGATCACGTCGGCCTCGCGTTTCAGGCGCACGTGGCCCACCGTTATGGCGGCGTCAGCGAGCGACGGGAAAAGACGTACGGGAAACTCACGCCGTCGCAGGCGCGCCGTGCGAAGGAATTGCTGCTCGAGCATCTCGACGGCAACCTCGGGCTGGCCGACGTGGCGAGCGCATGCGGGCTGTCTCGCAGCTATTTCGTGAAGGCGTTTCACCAGACCACCGGGCTGCCGCCGCATCGCTGGCTCATCGTGCAGCGCGTCGAACGGGCGAAGGAGTGGATGCGCAATCCGAGCCTGCCGTTGAGCATGATCGCCGACGCGTGCGGCTTTGCCGATCAGAGCCACTTCTCGCGGACCTTCACGCGCCTGACCGGCGTCAGCCCTCGCCGCTGGCGCGCGGACCATACCTGAGCGTCGTGATGCGGGGCCGGGCAGGCGAGGTTCGCTTCGTCATCCGGTATCGGAGGGTGTGCATCCTGCGCGGCTCGATTCGGCCGGGTGCGGGGCGGGCGCGGTAGCGGCGATCGCACGTGCGGCGCGCGGCTTGCGCCACGCCGGCCGGATTAGCGCGCGCCTGTAGCGGTGTGCGCAGGGTGCTTATGCGTAGAAGCCGATCAGCATGTCGAGATTGCGTTGCGCGTGCGGCTCGAGCGGCGCGAATTCCGCCGATCGAAACAACGGGGCCTGCGCGCGCAGATGCTCGAGCGCCTGCTTCCGGCCGGCGCGGAAGGCTGCCGACGGTGCATCGGGATCCTGCGCCCACTCGCACGCGATTGCGCGGTCGTACTCGCGCAGCCGGTCGGGTGCGGCCGCGAGGATCGCGAGATCGGCATCGAGAAAAATTTGCGCGGCGCGCTGCAATTCCGGATCGGCGGCGAACCCGTCAGGCAGCCGGTGCGACTTCGTCGCCAGCACCAGGTCGCGGGCAACGGACACGTGCGATGCATGCGCATGCAACCAGGCTGCGTCGCAACGCGCGTGCGTGACCTGCGCGAGCCATTGCGCGCTGAGCGCTTCGTTGTCCGCATACGCCGGCAGGGTCGTCGCGTAGACGATGTCGTGCGCCCACACGGCCAGCTCGATAGCCGGCCACAGCGGGTTCGCACGATACGGCGCGAGGTGAGCGAACAGTTCCGCCAGATGGGCGAGCGTGTGATAGAAGCGCTGCGGCTCGCCGTACGCGCGTTCGACGAGCGGCCACACGGCCGTCGTGCCGAAGCAGGCGTCGCAGGCGGCGCGCAGCGTGCGCGCGATATCGGGATCGAGGGCGTTCATGGCGGCGATCGGCTCGGGCGGGCGATGCGCGCAGCATAGCAAACGTGGCCGCGAGCAGGCATGCCGCTTGCGCACGCGCACGGATTGCACCGTATCGGAGGTTGCCATGAAACGAATCTGGCCGCGCTGCCCGCTGCTCGCGATCTGGGCGGTCGGGGCGCTCGCGCTGTACGCAGACCTCGCCTCGGCGGCGCCCGATGTATCGATCAGCCGCGCGGATGACGGAACGACCGCGTCCGGGCAGCGGGTGAGCCAGTACACGCTGGCGAACCAGCGCGGCGTGACGCTGAAAGTCATCACGTACGGCGCTATCGTGACCGCGCTCGACGTGCCGGATCGAACCGGCCACGTTGCCGACATCGTGCTCGGCTTCGATTCGCTGCACGACTACGAAGCGCACAACGGCAACATCCATTTCGGCGCACTGATCGGCCGGTATGCGAACCGCATTGCCGGCGGCCGGTTCCCGCTCGATGGCCGGACGTGGACGCTGCCGGTCAACGACGGGCCGAACACGTTGCATGGCGGCCCCGGCAGTTTCGACGCGAAGGTATGGACGGTCACCGGTACGCACAGCGACGCGAGCGGTTCGAGCGTCACGCTGAGCTACATGAGCCCCGACGGCGAGAACGGCTTTCCCGGCACGTTGACGACTGACGTCACCTACACGCTGACGCGTGACAACCAGATCCGCATCGACTACCGCGCGACGACCGACAGGGACACGGTCGTCAACCTGACCAACCACAGCTATTTCAATCTGGCCGGGCAGGCGGGCGGCAGCGTCGAGCGGCAACTGATCGAGATCGCCGCCTCGCGCTTCACGCCGACCGACGAGACGTCGATTCCGACCGGGCAACTGGCGAGCGTCGCGGGTACGCCGATGGATCTGCGCCAGCTGACGCCGATCGGCGCGCATTTGCGCGACGCCTATCCGCAACTCGTCATCGCGCATGGGTACGACCAGAACTGGGTGCTCGACCAGGGCGGCCAGCCGGCGCCGGCGTTTGCCGCGCGCGCTTACGACCCGGCGTCGGGGCGTTTCCTCGAGGTGTACACGACGCAGCCGGGGCTGCAGTTCTATACGGCCAACGGATTGAACGGCAGCGTCGCGGGCAAGGGCGGGACGGTCTATCGGCAAACCGATGCGTTTGCGCTGGAGGCCGAGCATTTTCCCGATTCGCCGAATCATCCGGCATTCCCGACGACGGTGCTCAAGCCCGGCGAGACGCTGCACGAAGTGACGGTGTGGCGGGTGGGGGCGCGATGAGCCGGGGCGCGGCCCGGATCGTCTCCGCTACAGGTTGACCACGCCGCGCCCGAGTTCGATCACGCGGCCGCCCACGCCGATTTCGCCGCTCGCATTGACCGACAACCGCAACCGGCAAGGCCGGCCGACGGCGTCGCCCTGTTCGACCTGAAACGCGGCCGGCAGGTCGCGCTTCATCGCAAGCAGCCACCCGCCCAGGTTTGCGCAGGCCGACCCCGTGCCCGGGTCTTCGGAAACGCTGCCTTGCTTCACGAAGAAGTAGCGCGACACCACCGTCCCCGGACGCTCGGCATCGAACGCGAAGACGTAGGCGGTCTTGCGGCCGAGGCTGCTGGTCGGCCAGATATCGAGGCAGGCGCTGTCGGGCTGCGCGCGGCGCACGGCGGCGGGATCCTTGAGCGCGACCAGCAACTGGTCGGCGCCGGTGTCGACCCAGATCGGCGACGTGAGCAGATCGTCTTCCGTGAGCCCCAGCAGCGCCGCCATCCGGGCGTCCGACAATTCGCACGGCGCCGTCTTCGGCATGCCTGCGTGCGGCGCGGTGAACGTCCACACGTCGTCATGCGCGCTCACGTCGACCACGCCGGCCTTGAATTCGAGCGCGAGATCGCCGCCGGCGCCCAGCAAGTCGCGCACGACATGCGCGGTGCCGAGCGTCGGATGGCCCGCGAAGGCCATTTCATAACCGGGCGTGAAGATGCGAACCCGCGCATGGGCGCGCTCCGACGGCAGCACGAAGGTCGTTTCGGACAGGTTGAACTGCACCGCGAGCGCCCGCATGGTCACGTCGTCCATGCCGCGCGCATCGTCGAATACGCAAAGCGGGTTGCCGCCGAAAGTCGATTCGGCGAATACGTTCAGCAGGCGGAAGGCGTAGGCAGGCATTTGAATCTCGTGTGGGTGCGGCAATCGACGGACCGAGGGGCACGTTTGTCGGCGGCTTGCGGCAGAGCGGCGGCGACATCGCGTCGCAATGCGGTGCGTCATTGTGCCCGCAAGATGCGATGAAAGGGCGCCATCCGGGCTGGCCGTTTTTCATGCATGATCGGGGTCTCCGGTTTGCGGATGGAGATCCGGTTCGATCATTCGACTATCCGCAACGTGCAGGTTCGAGCGTGCAGGGGGACGACATGGGATCTGACGGAAGCGCCCCGGGCACCGGCGGCGACCAAGCGAATGCCGGCTCGCCGCAAACGCTCCTGGACGCGATCGTCCGTGGCGTCGAAGGCCACGGCATCCCTGCCGGCACCGATTGGCCGACCGCGAAGCAACTCCTCGCGGACAACGATGGCCAGTGGAAATTCTCGGCGGTGCTGGTCCCAATCGTCGCGCGGCGCGAGCCGACGATCCTGCTGACCCGACGCGCGTCGGACCTCAGCGAATACTCGTCGCATGTGAGTTTTCCGGGCGGACGCCCGGCCGAGTCCGACCGCGATATCGGTACGACCGCTTTGCGCGAGGCATTCGAGGAAATCCGTCTCGCGCCTGATGCGGTCCGCGTGGCCGGCAGCTTGCCGATCCACAAAACCAGAAAACGCAATCACGCGATCTTTCCCGTGGTCGGCATCGTGCCGGAAACGGCGATATGGGAGGCGGCGCCCGCGGAAGTCGCGGAGATCTTCGAGTTTCCGTTCGCCGTGCTGCTGAATCCGGATCTGCTGCGGCAATACACGGACGGCGAACGCACGGGCGCATGGTACTGGGCGGAGCAGGCGCAGGACATCTGGGGCGTGACGGCGCTCATCCTGAGATCGCTCGCCGGTCTGGTGCGCGATGCCATGCGTTGACGGCATGCGTCGACGGTCGCATGCCGACGCACGTCAATGCGACGACACGAATTGCGCATCCTCGAAGGCTTCCGGAATCGCGAAGCTGTCGCGCAAGCGCTGCGTTTCCTTCGCCGGCGTCAGGCCGAACAGGCGCTTGAATTCGCGGCTGAACTGCGACGGGCTCGCATAGCCGACCGCGTAGCCGGCCGCCTCCGCCGTCAGGTCGTCGCGCACCATCAGCAGGCGCGCCTGATGCAGCCGTGTCGACTTCAGGTACTGCATCGGCGACACCTGTGTGATCGCCTTGAAGTGGCTGTGAAAGCTCGGCACGCTCATGCCGGCTGCGTCGGCCAGTTGCGGCACGTCGAGCGGCTGCGCGTAATCGGCATGGATCACGCGCAGTGACCGGCCGATCCGGCCGAACTGCCCGCGCATCGCCAGCGCGCTGCGCATCGCGCTGCCCTGCGCGCCGGTGAGCACGCGGAAATACAGCTCGCGCAGCAGTGCCGGGCCGAGCACCGCGGCGTCGAGCGGCCGGTGCATCGCCTCGACGAAACGCAGCACCGACGCGTGCATCGTCGCATCCATCGGCGTCGACATCATGCTCCTGGGCGCCTGCACGGGCTCCGCCGTCCCTTCGCGGTCGATCTGCGCCGCGAGTTCGGCGGCCATCGTGAAATCGAGGTGCAGATACAGCGCGAGCAGCGGGCGCTCGGGCGTGGCGTCGGTTTCCATGCTGAACGGCACGGGCACGGACACCGCCAGGTAGTGATGTTCGTCGTACAGATAGCGCTCGCCGCCGAAGTAGCCGCGCTTGCAGCCCTGGCACACGATCACGATGCCCGGGTCGTACAGCACCGGCGTGCGCGACAGCGCGCGGTTCGAGCGCAGGATGCGCACGCTCGGCAGCGCCGTCAGGTTGTAGCCTTCGTCGGGCGCCAGCGTGCGCAGCAGCGCCACCAGGCGCTTCCGGTCGCGCGGCGGCAGCGTCGGGGATCGGGCGGGGAGGGGATCGGCGCTCATAGTTTTGTGCAAGAAAATCAGCGGAATCGGGCTTATTTGACGGGGTTCTTCAGACTAGTATGCACGCTCCAATCGACATTCGGGAGAAGCTCACATGGCATCCGGCAAGCTCATGCTCATTACCGGCGTCAGCAGCGGCTTTGGCCGCGCGCTCGCGCAGGAGGCCCTCGCGGCGGGTTACACGGTGGTCGGCACCGTGCGAAGCGCGCAGGCGGCGCAGGATTTCGACGCACTGTCCGCGCGGGCGTTCGCGCGGGTGCTCGACGTGACCGACTTCGACCGCATCGACGGCGTCGTGGCGGACATCGAGGCGAACGTCGGGCCCGTCGACGTCCTGGTGAACAACGCCGGCTACGGGCACGAAGGGATCATGGAAGAGGCGCCGCTCGCGGAGATGCGCCGGCAGTTCGACGTGAACGTGTTCGGCGCGGTCGCGATGATGAAGGCGGTCATGCCTTACATGCGCGAACGGCGGCGTGGCCACATCCTGAACATCACGTCGATGGGCGGCCACATCACGATGCCGGGCATCGCGTACTACTGCGGCAGCAAGTTCGCGCTGGAAGGTATTACCGAAACCGTCGGCAAGGAGCTGGCGCCGTTCGGCATCGCGGTGACGGCCGTGGCGCCGGGTTCGTTCCGCACCGACTGGGCCGGCCGCTCGATGCTGCGCACGCCGCGCTCGATCGCCGATTACGACGCGCTGTTCGATCCGATCCGCCAGGCGCGCGAAGAGAAGAGCGGCAAGCAGCTGGGCGATCCCGCGAAGGCCGCGCGGGCGATGCTCGCGGCGATCGCGGCGGACCATCCGCCCGCGCACCTGCTGCTCGGCAGCGATGCGTTGCGGCTGGTACGCGGCAAGCTGGCGGCGCTGGACGCGGAAATCCGCGCGTGGGAGGCCGTGACGGTGTCGACGGACGGTTGACGTGCCGTGCCGCACGATCGTTCGCCCGTAGCGGGTTCGTCCACGTTGTCGACATCGTCGACGGTCATTCGCAACTTGGCATCCTCGTTTAACAAACCTGTCCGATAATGGCTGCCGGCCAGTGCGCCGTTCATCCACCTCACAGGAGTCATCGCGATGCCATACGTCACAACGAAGGATCACGTCGAGATCTTTTACAAGGACTGGGGCCCGAAGGACGCGCAGCCCATCGTCTTCCATCATGGCTGGCCGTTGTCCGCGGACGACTGGGATGCGCAGATGCTCTTCTTCGTCCAGAAGGGCTATCGCGTGGTGGCGCACGACCGGCGCGGCCACGGCCGGTCGGCGCAGGTATCGGACGGCCACGACATGGATCATTACGCGGCGGACGCGTTCGCGGTCGTCGAGGCGCTCGACCTGCGCAATGCGGTGCACATCGGCCACTCGACCGGTGGCGGCGAAGTCGCGCGCTACGTCGCGAAGCACGGCGAGCCGGCCGGCCGTGTCGCGAAGGCGGTGCTGGTCAGCGCGGTGCCGCCGCTGATGGTGAAAACCGCATCGAACCCGGAAGGCTTGCCGATCGAGGTGTTCGACGGCTTCCGCAAGGCGCTCGCCGACAATCGCGCGCAGTTCTTCCTCGATGTGCCGAGCGGCCCGTTCTACGGGTTCAACCGCGAAGGTGCAACCGTGCATCAGGGCGTGATCCGCAACTGGTGGCGACAAGGGATGGAAGGCAGCGCGAAGGCGCATTACGAAGGCATCAAGGCGTTTTCGGAAACGGACCAGACCGAAGACCTGAAGTCGATCTCCGTCCCGACGCTCGTGCTGCATGGCGAAGACGACCAGATCGTGCCGATCGCGGATGCCGCGCTGAAGTCGATCAAGCTGCTGAAGAACGGCACGTTGAAGACGTACCCGGGCTACTCGCACGGGATGCTGACGATCAACGCGGACGTCCTCAACGCCGACCTGCTGGCTTTCGTGCAGGCGTAACAGTGTGAGCGCAGGCCCGCTTCGGCGGGCTGCGCTGCCATTGCGGGCCGGCGGCGCGCGGTCGCGCCCGTCGCGCTGCCGGCCACGCGGCCGGATCACCGGCCGCTGCGGTTCAGCCCGGGCCGTTGAAGCGGATGCCCGGAAACGTCAGGCGCGGCAGCCGGCTTTCCAGAAACGCGAGCAGTTCGCGCACCTGCGCGGCCTTGGCGGAATCGTCCGGCCAGACGAGGTAGTACGCGTCCCCCGTATTGACGGCGGTCTTGAACGGCAGCACGAGCTGCTTCTCGTCGATGGCCGTCGCGCACAGCGCGAGATCGCCGATCGAAATGCCGTGGCCGGCAATCGCCGCCGCGATCCCCTGTTCGAGCATGTCGAACACCTGCCCGCGCGTGATGTCCACCTCGAGATCATGGCCGCTGCCCTTGAGCCAGCGGCGCCAGTCGCGCCGGTCGGGCGACGGGTGGATCAGCTCGCACGCCGCCGGATTCGTGCGTGCGACCGTCGCGGTCGCTCGCGAGCACACCGGAATCAGCCATTCGTCGAACAGCTTCACGCACTGCGTGGCCTCGCCGAACTTGCCCGCGCCGAGCAGGATCGCGCAATCGTAGGATTCGCTGAAGAAATCGACGGTATCGACGTCCATCCACACGCTCGCGATCTGCACCTCGAACGCGGGCCGCGTGGCGCGAAACGCGGCCAGGGCGTCGAGCAGCCAGCGCATCGTGAGCGTGGACGGCGCCTTGAGCCGCAGCACGTCGCGTTGCGACTGGAACAGCACGCACGCTTCCTCGATCTGCCGGAAGCCGCGCCGCAGGCCCGACGCGAAGATGTGCGCTTCCGCCGTCACGGTCATTTTCGGGCCGTGCCGGACGAACAGCTTCCGCCCGAAGTACGCCTCGAGCGTCCTCACGTGCTTGCTCACCGCGCTTTGCGTGAGGCTGAGTTCCTCGGCGGCCAGCGTAAACGAGCCGGTGCGCGCGGCGCTTTCGAACGCGCGCAGCGCGTAGACAGGCGGGAGCGGTTTGGCCTTCATGGGTTTAGAACAGGAATAAAACTCATGTCATCCGGCAGGATTTTCCGTTTTTCAACAGCAGGCCGGGTACGCAATACTTCAGAAAACCGTGCAATCCGGTGCGCCGAAGCACGATGATGCCACCGTGGCGGGCACGCGCGTCCATTCACCCCACAACTTTTTGTCATGGCACTTCATTACCCGCTGCTGTTCGCCTATCTCGCCGCGATCGTGCTGCTCATCGCGACACCCGGCCCGGTCGTCATGCTCGTGGTCGGCACCGTCGCGCGGCGCGGCTTCCGCCAGGGGATGCTGACCGCGGTGGGCGCGAATGCCGCGAGCCTCGTGATGATCGCGGGGGCGATGCTGATGGTGTTCGGCGTCGTGCTCGTCAGCGAGCGTCTGTTGACCGGGTTGCATGTGGCCGGTTGCGTGTTCATCGCGGTGCTGGCGGTCCGGACGCTGCTCGGCGAATGGCGCGCCGGCCGCACGCGTAACGGCAACGGCGCGCGGGAAGGAGAACCGGCATCGCAGGCGCGCGGCTTGCCGGGCGTCGTGCGCGGCTTTCTCGTCGGCATCGCGAATCCGAAGGACCTGCTGTTCTTCGTCGCGTTCTTTCCGCAGTTCGTCGGCATCACGCCGGATTCGCGCGTGAGCCTGGCCATCCTGGCCGCACTGTGGATCGCGGTCGATTTCACGATCCTGACCAGCTACATGGCCGCGATCAACCATCCGCTGATTCAGCGCAAGCAGCGCTGGATCACGGCGTCGTCGGCGAGCGCGCTGCTCGTGATTGCGCTCGCCGGGCTCGGCAGCACGATCGCGGGCGCCGCGTAAGCCCGCCGGCGATCTGCGTGACGCTTCGTTCGCTCCCACTCCTTGACCGATTTCGATCATGTCCAGCACCCGTCCGGCTTTCTCCGAACACCTCTTTTCCTATGGCACGCTGCAACTCGAACCCGTGCAGCTCGCGACCTTCGGCCGCCAGCTCGACGGTCGCGAGGATGCGATGCCCGGTTACGCGATGACGATGCTGAAGATCGACGATCCGGAAGTGGTGGCGACGAGCGGGAAGACGCATCATCCGGTGGTGGCTTATACCGGCCGGTCCGGTGACCGTGTCACGGGCACCGTGTTCGCGATCACGCCGGCAGAACTGCAGCACGCGGACGACTACGAAGTCGACGCGTATCGCCGCGATCGCGTGGTGCTCGAATCGGGCGTCGCCGCGTGGGTGTACGTGGACGCGACTTCGCCGCGACCGGCCTGAATCCGGCGCGCGAACAGGCGCGTCACTGCCGCGCCTTTGCCTGCTAGTCGTTGCGCAGGAACACGACGTAGCCGCGGAACCACGGATTCGTCGCGAGGTACGGCGGCGCGTCCCATTCGCCGCCCTGGAGGATGCCGATGCGAAACGGCAACTGCAGCCGCGCGACGCGCGGCAGGTAGTCCGCATAGTCGGGGATCGTGCGGCGGCCCTGGTAGGTCTGCACGACCACCTCGTCGACGATCCCCCTGAGCTGGTTGACCTGGTCGGTATCGATGCGGCTGCTCCAGTCGAGCAGCCCGGTGATGCTCAGCCGGCAATCGGCGGGCAGCGTGTCGCGCAGCGACCGCAGGAATTCGAGGTAATCCTGCAGGTGGCGCGTGCGCGCATCGAAGTCGATCTGGATGCCGGTGATCGTGCGGCCCGACGCGCGCCAGCGCGTGAGTTGCGCGAGCGTGATCTGCGTGACGCGCGGCGTCCAGCGTAGCGTATGCGCGCGATAGACGAGCCACACGCGCGCCTGTGGCGCGGGCGGTAGCGCCACGCCCTGCGCGATCACGCGGACCTGCGACTCGTCCCGTGGCGACGCCTCGATCTGCCCTTGCAGCACGTAGACGGCACGTGCGCCGTGCACGACCGCCTGCGGCTTCACGCCTGCCCACAGCCAGAACGCGTCGTACCGCGCGGCGTCGACGGTGCCGGCCAGTGCGACGCGTCCGGCCAGCAGCAGTGCGAGGCACGCCAGGCATGCGATGCGCGTCACGCGGCGCTTACCAGTAGTAGCGAAGCTTCTGCGCCCACGGGCTCCCCGCGTAGCTGGCCTTCAGCGTATCGAACCAGCGCTTGCGCACGTTCTTCGGTACTTCCTTGCCGCCGCATTCGTTGGAGCCGCCCGGTGCATAGCACCTGATCGCGCGGTAGTACGCGTAGGCGCGGTCGTTCGGGTTCGCCTGCGCATCGGCCATCACCGTCACGTAGCTCGACATCCGCTCGAACGGCTTGCCCGCGAACTGGGACGGCGCGGCGCCGAGCGTCGGCGGGATGCGCGTGGCGGCCGTCGTCGACGCGTTGCGCATCCACAGCGGCACCGGATCGTTTTCGAGGCCGGCCGCGGGCGGGTGCAGGCGCACGAAATCGGCGAGACAGTTCAGCCCTTTCGCATCGGCGGGATTCTGCTGGAGCACCGTGGCGATGTCGTGCGCGGACGGGCACGTATAACCGTCTTCGTTCCTGGCGCCGGCCGCGATGAACGGCTTCAGCGGATCGGCCGGCTTGCCGGACACCAGCGCGGCATCGGCGATGAATTCGGCGTAATGCGAACGCGTGAGCTCCTTGTACAGCAGCGTGTACAGCGCGGTGTCGCGCAGCGCGCCGCCGGTCGCCTGGTTTTGCGCCTGGGCGCGCAGCAGGTCCGCATTGGCCGAGCGTTGCAGCAGCACGGCGCGGATCGCGGCGTTCTGCACGGGCGAATCGTCGGCGAACGCATCGTTGACGAGTCCGGCCTGCTCCAGGTTGATCGCGAGCGCGAGTTCCAGCGCTTCGCGCTGGAAGCGGAATGTCGCGAGCGGGATCAGGTCGCGCCACAGCTGGCGCGCCTTGTCGGACTGGCCGCTATCCTCCAGCGCGAACCCGCGCAGCGCCTGCTGGCTCAGGCCGAAGTAGTCGAGCGGCTCCGCGGGCGTCTGCGGCAGCAACGCGAGCGCGGCGTCCGGCTTGTGCCCGATCTGGACGTGCCAGGTCGCGAGCAGGTAGTCGTACAGTGCGGGCGCGTTCGCGAAGCGCGGCTTCTGCGCCTGCAGGTCGTCCAGCGTCAGCGGCTTGGCGCGGCTCGAGTCGCTGTTTTCCGACGTGCGCATGCGCAGCAGGTCGACGGTCGCGAGCACGGTCGGCGACTGGATCTGACTCGCGTCGAATTCCGACCCGAACAGCAGCTTGCTGTCGAGTTCGTTCGCGAGCTGGATCAGCGGCACGTTCGACGTCGCCGGCGACCAGCGCGCGAGCGCGTGGCCGTACAGGTCGGCCTGCTGCGTGACGTTGCCGCCAAGCCACGCGACCCGCCGCAACAGCCCGTTTGCGGAGGTCGCATAGCGCCCCTGCGGGTACACCTTCAGGTAAGTGCGAAACACCGTGTTCGCGGCGTCGAGCGACACCTTCGTCACGCGGCCGCGCGTCGGCGTGGGGCTGTCGTGGTCGAACACGTTGGCCTGCGCGGCGTTCAGCTGCGCGCGCCCGGCCATGTAGAGCCCGGTTTCCTTCAGCCACGGGTTCGCGCTGTGTGACGCGCTCGCGAAGGCCCGGGTCGCGGTGAGGAAGTCGGCGCGGTAGAACGCGTTCGTGCCGTCGAGGTACGCGGCGAACTGCTGGCCGAGCGGCGACTTGACGGGCGGTTTGGTCCACGCGGCACTCGCGCCGCCGGCGGCGCAAGTCTTCTGCGCGATGTCGGCGCGCGCCGCGCGCAGCCGTGAGGCTTCGTCGGCGGGGAGGCCGCCGGCACCGCCCAGTGCGTCGTTGAACGCATCGACGCCCGAGGCCATGCTGCGGCAGATGCTGCCTTCGCCGTCGGCGTACTGGTTCGACGGCGCTTCGGCATCCGTTGCGCTGCCGGTCTTGTCGGGCTCCTTCTGCCCGATATAGATCCATCCGGAGAAGTCCATCGGGAACGGCACGATGATCTGGTTGATCCGGTCTTTCGCCGGGATCGTCTTCGGGTCGGGAAACGCCTGCGCGACCTTGGCGCTGTCGACCATCATCAGCATCGCGTTGATGCGCGTGTCGTTGGCCGGGCTCAGCATCGGCACGTTGGCGCAGGAGTAGGTGTTTTGCCGGAGCGTGGTCGGCGCATAGCAGCCGTCGTCGCCGCTGGCATGGGCAACGGGAATCCAGAACAGGCTGGCCGCCAGCGCGGCGAACAGGTGTCGGTGCAGCAATGGGCTATTAGGCATTTCTTCTTGTGCCGGGTGTGGGGCCGCAGCGGCCGGGTCTCTCAGGTGAGGCGTTTCGCCCCGGCGCGTATCGTACCGCACCGGTCGCTTCGGCCGCGAGCGCGCGCAGACCGGCCGATCGCCGCATCGAATGCGGGCCGGCGAAATGGAAGTCCACTCACTGTAGACGCAACGCCACCTTGAATCCGGACCGCCTGAATTAAGATGCAGCCGGCAGTGACGGACATCCGACGATAGACGACCCGTCGTCGTCGCTGCCTGACGGGGGCGGTCTGCCGGAAGCGGCGTTCGCATCGATCCGCACGACGGGGTCGATCATGATTGAGGGTGAGCGGACGCCGGTTTCCATGCCTGTTCAATAGTATTGCTTATCAATAGGCCGATCGATGCGAGGCATCGTGAGGCGAACGGCAGACGAGAGTGCGCCGGCACACGAAAAGAAGAGGATTCCGATGAAACCCATTACATGGATGGTCATGGCAGTCGCGCTCGCGCTGTCCGCCTGCGGCGGCGACGACGTCGCCACGAACGGCGGCGTGTCGTCGTCGCCGAACACGCCCGGTACGCCTTCCGGCCCGACCTCGCCCGGTGGCGGCACGAACGGCGGCTCGAACGGCGGGCCGACGGGCGGCGGCGGGACGACGCAACCGCAGGCCGGCTGGTCGAAGGCTGCCGCCGTGGACGGCAACGGGCCGGAAGGCCAGCCCAGCGTGACCATCGACGCGAGCGGCAACGCGCTCGCCACCTGGATGACCAATGGCCCGGCCGGCACGAACGGCAACGAAATGTGGGGCGCGCGCCGTGTGGCGGGCTCGGGCTGGGGCAGCGCGACGCGGCTCGACACGGGCGACGGTTCGCATGCGATGAACACGCTGACCGGCGTGCAGCCGAAACTGGTCGGCAATGCGAGCGGGCAGGCGGTCGCGTTCTGGACCGAATGGACGCCGGGCGCCAACACGTACGCGTTGTGGGCGCGCCCGTACAGCCCGGGTAGCGGCTGGGGCACGCCGGTCACGCTCGCGCCGGACATGGCCGGGTCGTCCTATTCGGCCGGCATGGACAGCCAGGGCAACGCGCTCGTCACCTGGACGCAGTCGATCAGCCTGCTCGATACGCGCATCGCGTGGTCGCGCTATACGCAGGCCGGGCAGTGGTCGCCGACGGCGCTGGTCCAGATGCCGGTGCAGAGCGGCCCGGACGCCGTGACCGGCGACACCGACAACGTGCGGCCGATGCTGTCGGTGCTGTCGTCCGGCCGGGCGGTGCTCGCGTGGCGGCAGACCAACCATACGAAATCGGCGCTGTGGACGGCCACGTACGACGCGACCAACGGCTGGACCAACGTCAACCCGGTCGTCTCGAACTCGAGCCTGTTCACGACGATCATCTCGCCGGTCGCCGGCATGGACGCGAAGGGCAACATCACGCTGGTCTGGGGGCAACTCGACGTGACGGGCGGCAAGCTCTACAACGCCACGATGTCGCAGCGCTATGTGTCCGGAACCGGGTGGCAGCCCGCGCAGCCGGTCGCCCCGGCGATCGTGGTGCCCACGGGCTTCATCGCGACGCCGATGCTGACCGTCAACGAAAACGGCGTGGCCGCCGCGATGTGGGCGGAAGGCGGCGCGGTGCTGCAGGCGAGCGTGTCGGACGCCAGCGGAAACTGGGGGCCGTTGCAGAAGCTGACGGAACACCTGAACGGGGCGGCGCTCCAGTACCCGCCGCTGGTGATCGACCCGGCCGGCAACGTGACGGTCGCCTGGGAGGACACGGGCACGCCGAACGCGTCGGTTCTCCTCGTGGCCGGCTACCGGAACGGCGCGTGGAGCACGTCGACGGCGGATCCGCAGGATGGAACGTGGCCGGCGCTGGCCGTCAACGCTGCGGGGGCGATGGCGCTCGTCTGGCAGGGGTTTGCCGCGAACATCGGCAGCCAGATCCAGTCCAGTTTTTATACGCCGGGCTCGTAATCGTGTCGCGTCGGGCATTCGAAGGAGAAGCCATGAAGCAAGTCTTGCAGTGCACCGTTGCTACCTTGCGGACCGCGCTGGGCGCGGCGGCCGCCGGCCTCGTGTTGTCCGCGTGCGGTTCGACGCAGATGAACATGGTCGACGTGCAGACGTCGACCGCGAAGACGCTCGGCCTCGCGTCGTCGGACGAGATCACGATCGCCAACGTGCAGTACGGGAAGAAGGACGGGTTGGGTGGCCAGAAGGTGGGTTACGACGCGACGACCGGCAAGGGGCGGCGTTTCGGCTGTACGGTGTTCATGATTCCGGGGCTCACGCCGATCGATCGGCCGACGTACAACAACTGGGAATGCCATCCGCAACGCTGATGGCCGCGAGATCGACGGCGCCCGTTGCAGGGCGCCGGTCGGCCGCTTGTGTGGACGACATGCCGCGTCGGCCTTGCGCCGGCGCAATTTGGTCCGATAATCGACGAACCGATCTATCCTCCCGTGTCGGCTCGATAAAAAAACTGTCATGGATCAAGCGGCATTCGTCCCTGTTTTCAAGTTTCGCACGATCGACTACCCCGAACAGGACCGGTTCCACGTCTGGGTCAAGGACATGCTGTGCGACTACCGTCTCGATGACGACGGCGGCCACGGCGCGTTCGACGCGGAAGCGAGCGGCGCGGCGCTCGGCCCGCTGATCCTGTCGGGCCGGCAATGGCGGTCGCGCGCACCGGCCTATCGGGTCAATCGCACCACACGGCGAATCCGGCTCGACGGCCAGGATTCGATCCGCTTCACGCTGCTGCTCGGCGGTCGGCTGGCCAGCTACACCGGCGGGCCCGAACTGGTCAAGCGCGCCGGCGACGTGTTCGTCTACGACGTCGCGCAGGTCAACGACTGCCGGGTCGAGGCCGGCGACGTGATCAGCCTGGTCGTGCCGAGGTACCTGCTGCCGAGCCATGCCGCACAGGCGCACGGCCAGACGCTGACGAGCGGCGTAGGGCGGCTGCTGGGCGACCACCTGCTGTCGCTGTTCCGCAACCTGCCGACTCTGCGCACGCAAGAGATCCCGGGCATCGTGCAATCGATGTTGCTGCTGCTGGCCGCGGCCGTTTCACCCACCACGCAGGCGCTGCACGACGCACGCGGCCCGATCGACGGGGCGCTGGCCGAGCGGGTCCGGCGCTACATCGACGTGCATCTGCTGGAGCCGGACCTCGATCCCGACCGGATCTGCCGCGACATCGGCGTGTCGAGAGCGCGGCTCTACCAGCTGTTCAAGGAGGACGGCGGCGTGATGCGGCAGATCACGCGCCGGCGGCTGCGCCATGCGTACCACGTGCTGGGCGACCCGCAGCGCCGGCATCGGCGCATCGCGGAAATTGCGTGGGCGCACGGCTTTCCCGACGAGAAGTATTTCCACCGGCTGTTCAAGGCGGAGTTCGGCCACACGCCGAAGGAAACGCTCGAATGCGCGACCGCGCCGGTGCTGCTGCCATGCGATGCGGCCGAGGATCGATGGGCGGACGGCGGCCGGCTGACAGGGTGGACGTTGCCGTTCGGCGTGCTCACCAACTGAGCGGGCGGGGCACGCCGGCCGCCGCACGGCGGTTCGTGTCGTGCGTCACGCGTACGCGCTGCTCGCCACACCGCCTTCATCGACATCGTCGATCGCGGCCCGCAAGTCGTCGATCGCCACCATCAGCTCGCGGACCTGCCGCAACGACGGGTACTGGTGCAGCACCGCATGCCATTGCGGCAGCGTCAGCAGCGCGTGCCAGACCACACCGAGGCCGCCCGGATCGGCATCCGGCCGCTGCGCGAGCGCGCTCGCGTATTCGAGGCTCGCCTGCGCCGACAGCAGCTGCATCCGGCTGGCGGCGCCCAGCAGGCGCGGCGTCGTGTCGGCGGACGCATCGCAGCAATAGAGCACTTCGCGTGGCAGCGTCGCTTCATCGGTCGTCAGTGCGCGCAGCGACGCGCCGTGCACGCGCACCGTGCCCTGGTGCGTCTCGAACGCATAGAGTGTGTCCGGGTCGGCCTGCGCGAGCAGGTTCAGGCCGCGCAGCAGCCGCGGCAGATCGGTCGTCGCGGCATCCGCGGACGCTTTCGCTTCGACGAGGAAGCGTACGTTCCAGGCGGGCGCCGGGTCATCGCCGCGCGGGCGTTCGAGCAGGATCGCGTCCCATTCGGTTTTCGCGCGATCGTGGCGGCCCGGAATCGATGACGGCACGCGCATCGACGTCACCACCCGGTACGTGCGGCGTGCGTCGACGGCGTCGAGCCGGCGCGCCAGCGCATCGAGCGCCTGCGCGGCCAGCGCTTCGACGGCCGCGCCGCGCTGCTGCGACGCGACGCCCTGCGCGACGGCGACGGTGCTGCCTTCGAGCGGGCCCTGGCGCACCCACAGCGCCCGGTAGCGCCGCACGTGCTCGTCCGATGCCAGTGCGGCGACGCGCAGCATGCGTTCGAGCGCGGGGCTGTCTTTCAGCTTGACGATGTCCTGCTCGAACGCGGCATCGGTCGCCATGTCGGGCAGCGCGAGCAGGTGCAGCAGCGTGTCGTGCAGGTCGGCCCACGACGCGGTGGTGGCGGCCGCATGCAGCCGCGCGAGGCCGTCGCGTTGCCAGGGGCGGGCGCTGCGCTCGAGCTTGGCCGGGTGCGCGATCGCGTTGACGGCCGAGTGCAGCGCGCGACGGTCCTGCTCGGCGTGCGCGGACAACGACGCGTATTCGCGCACGCTCGGCGCATCGTGCCGCAGCACCGCGGCCTGAAAGGCGGGATCGCCGGCGTGCGTGTCCATTGCATCGCGGATCATCCGCGCGAGGGCGTCGATGAAGCGCTGCCGTAGCACCGCGTCGGGCGTCCGTCCGTCGCTTCGCATCCGGCGCGCTTCCTCGATCACGATCGCGAGCGTGGCGGCCGGGTTCGCGGCGTCGGCCGGCGACAGCGTGCTGTCGAGCGGCGGCAGCCGGTAGCGGCGCGCGACGGTGCGCAGGGTTTCGTCGAGCAGAGCGGGAAGCGGTGTCAGCGACATGGTCGGTATCGGCTTGAAGGCGATGCGCGGGCCCGGGGGTAGGGTGTGGTGGTGCGGTGGACGCGACGATGTGCAACGTTATCACGCCGGGACGAGCGGGATACGGGGCATGTCGTTGCGAAAGGGCTTGATGCGACGGCACGCGGCTTCAGCCGCGCGCAATATTCCTGGTCAGCGTCTCGATGGTCAGACTTTCGTCTCGAGGCCTGCCGACACCCGCGTCGAACGGGTAGCCCATCCGCTCGCCAGTTTGCGTGTAGCCGCGGCGTAAGTAGAAGTCGATCAGTTCACGGCGCGCCGACAGGACGACCATCACGGCCGTCCCGATCTGCCAGTTGCGAACGGCGAATTGCTCGGCTTCGTGCAGCAACGCCTTTCCGAGCCCGTGGTTCTGCATAGACGGAGCGACGGCCAAGGTGCCGATATAGGCCGCGTCTCCGTCTTTTCTGACTTCGATGCAGCCGGCGATGCTGCCGTCGATCTCGGCGACGAGCAGGATGGAGTCCGGGGCTCGCAGCGCAGAGCCGAGCTGCGACGACGTGATCCGCGGGCCGTCGATCAGTGCCGATTCATGCGTCCATCCGCCCGCAGACGTCGTCGGGCGGTACGCCGCATTGACCAGTTCGACGAGCACGTCGACGTCTTGCTCGCGTGCTGCGCGGTAGCTAGCGGCGCGCTTGATCGCGCCTGTCGTCTCATCCATTGAAGCCCTCGGTGTCCGTTGCTGCGTTTTGTTCAGCACCTCATGTCGTCCAAGGATAGACGAACGATCTTCCGGTGTTGGCATCAGCATGGCGCTGCTCGGCGAATCGCTGTCGGCATCGGCACGGGTCGGATTCGGATGCGTGGTCGCGGGCGTGGCCGCGATGACATTGCCGTCACGGCAGCGCGGGCAGTCACGCACCTGACAACGGTCGCGAACCACGCCACGCATCGATCTCCGCTGCCACGCTGCGATCAGCGATCGGCGCAACCGCTCCCGCGCACCCCACGTATCACGCCGTCAACGTCACCGACAGGCTGCCGAGTTCGCCGAAGCGCACCGTCAGCGCATCGCCGAGCGGCACGTCGATCGCGCCCGCGTACGAACCGGTCGTCACGATCTGCCCGGCGCGCAGGGGATCGCCGCGCGACGCGAGGAAATTGACGAGCCATACCAGCGGCTTCAGCGGATCGCCGTCCGGATGGCGGCCGTCGATCGTGCGGTTCAGCGCGCCTTCGAACGACAGCGCCAGCGTCTCGAGCGGCACGTTCAGCCCGTCGGGCACGACCGGGCCGACGCACAGCCCCTGGTTGAATTGCCCGTCGGCCAGCAGCTCGAACTTCGACGCGCGCGTGGGCTCCGCATAGCGGCAACCGAGCACTTCGAGCACGATGCGCACTTCGCGGATCGCGGCGCGCACGTCCTGTTCGTCGTACGGCTGTTCGCGTGCAGGCAGGTCGCGATCGAGCACGAACGCGATTTCCGGTTCGATCCGCACGATCGGGCCGCCGACGACGCGGTACGGCGCATCGGCCTCGCGGATCGTCGACGCGAAGATCGGCGCCAGGATCACGCGGTCGGGCGGCGGCAGCGCGCATTTCCAGCCGCCGACGGGTTCGCCGAGCAGGTCGGCCACGCGCTGCTGGATCGCGAGCGCAGTCTCGACGTCCTCGGGGCGCAGCGCATCGGGCAGCAGCGGGCCGGGCGAGCCGGCATGGCGGGCGGCGACGAGATGCTGGGCGGCGCCGTCCACGCGTTCGGTAGTCGTTGTCATGTCGGTTGAGCGAGTTGAATGTGGGCCGGCAAATAAGGGCCGGACGAAAGTCGCACATTCGATGATAGCGCTTTCGGCACGATGACCGCTCGATCCCGCTGCGTCGGCTTCCGTGTCAGCCGGGTTTGCGACCTGGCCGCAAGCGAGCGGTAGCGGCGTCACGTCGCGGCGCTTTGCCGCACGGACGGTGTCCGGTCGACCTTGATCGCCATCAACATTCGAACCTGCCATCCGCCGATGATGGTGACAAGGCCGCGCGATCGGACGCGTGGCAACTCACCCCAGCGAGGTTCGCATGTACGAGAAGATCATGGTGGCCGTCGACGGCAGCGCTTCGTCGAAGCAGGCGCTTGCCGAGGCAGTGAAGGTCGCGTTGGCAGGCGACGCACACGTCAGCGTCGTGTATGTGGTGGACAAGTCGGTGCTGTTCACTTACGCGGGCCGTTTCGATCCGCACGCACTGGTCGAGGAGATCCGCGACGACGGGCGCAAGGTGCTGCGCGAAGCCGAGCAGATCATCGCGCTGGCTGGCGCGAAGGGCGAGGCCGAACTCGTCGAGACCGAAAGCATCGGCGAGGACATCGCGGAGCGGCTGCAGCGCTACGTGAAGGAAGGCGGGTTCGATCTCGCGGTGGTCGGCACGCATGGGCGGCGCGGGATCCGGCGCGTGCTGCTCGGCAGCGTCGCGGAGCGCTTCGTGCGCGGCTCGAAGTGCCCGGTGCTGCTGATTCGCGGCGATGATGACGACGTCGCGGCTACCGCCGCGGCTGCCTGACGCGGCGCGCGATGATCCGCCGCCAGTCCCGCGTCGTCGTCGCGGCGATCGCCGTGTTCGTGTCGCTCGCGGGGATGATGGCCGTCGTGTCGGGGCTGCTGTTCGACAACGCGATGGCGCTGCACGGCGGCGCGATCGCGCTGGTCGTCGGCGTGGCCGGCTTCGTCGTAATGCTCAACCCGGGCGCGAAGGGCGAAGAGTGAGGCGGGCAGGCCCGCACGGCTGCTTGCGTCCGAGCGGGCGGGAGGCAGCCGGCAACCGCTTTCCGCAAGACCGGCGACAGTCGCTGCCGCGCGGCTTTTCCACTTATTCGCTGGCGGTACCCGGCGCGTTCGTGTCGTCCTGCCCGATCCGAATCGCCAGCCGCTTCAACGTTTCCGCCAGCTCGTCGTTCTTCGGCTGAATCTTCCGCGCCTGCGCGAACACCTCGCGCGCTTCATCCTGGCGGCCCAGTTTCCACAGCACTTCACCCTTGTGCGTCAGCCCGGTCGCATGGGCTTCGCTTGCGTCCTTGTCCGTGTCGCCGCCCTTCGCGAAGATCGCAATCGAGCGGTCGAACCACGTCAGCGCCTCGTCGTTGCGGCCAAGGCGATACAGCGCCCAGCCCTTGCTGTCGAGCGCATACGCATCGTCCGGCGATTCCGCCAGATGTGCGTCGATCATCGCGAGCCCGCGCTCGACTGCGACGCCGGCGTCCGCGAGCCGATAGCCGATGTCGTTCCGGCGATCGTCGGGAATCCTGTCGAGATCGAGCGCGGCGGCCACGCGCCCCTCATCGCGTTCGGCGATCGCGAGCGACAGCAGCTTGGCGACGATCTGCTGCCGCAATTCGCTGCTGATCCGGTCGCGGTTGGCGACCAGGCTGCCGAGGTATTGCGTGTAGAGGTCAGGCGCGCCCGGCGCATTCGCGCTGTTCGCGATGGTCAAGCCCGCGCCTGCGCACCAGTCGGTGTCGGCCGACCCGGCCAGCGTGCCGGCGTAAAGATTGACGTTGCGCGGCGTGCGCGATTGCGCGTAGTAGGTGTAGCCGTTCGCATCCGAATAGCCGCACGCCAGGTATTCGTTCTCCACGTCCAGCACGTACGGGAAATGGCCGATCGGTGCCGAGCCGCCCGGCTCGACCAGCCGGAACGATTCGCCGAGATCGCCGTCGCCGACGATCGGGTTGAACACCCATTGCTTCTCCGGATGCAGCTTCGGCAGTCGGACCCGGACGGTGCGCCCGGCCGCGTCGGTCGTGCCGAAGATCACGCTGTCATGCTCCTCCGGCTTGACGGGTAGCCCCGCGATGACCTGACCGGGCAGGAACAGCCGGTAGCGCGCATTCGGCAGCGGCTGGTGCGTGACGGGGTCGCGCAGCACGAACTGGTGAACGTAAGCCCCTTTTCCGAGCGACGCGGTCGGCGCGATGTAGGTGCGCGCGTGGGCGGCGGGCAGGGCGGTGCAGCTCAAGGCCGCGGCAACGAGCGCGGCGAGAAGGCGGGATGTCATGAAATGGCGGTTCTTGTTGGTAAAAGTGTGATTGACGACGGCCGGAATTGCATTGGACGACCCACGCAGCCTTTGATATCCGGCTGCGCATATTGATACGGATGGCCGGATCGTCCAGCGCAGTTCAATGCGGAACCCGCCCGTCGCAACGTGATGCGAAGAAGCGGCGGACGGATGACGCGGGAATGCAGCGCGCAGCATAGCAGGCCACGTTGAGCGTCCTGCGTGTGAACGCGTATCTCGCCCGACACCCCACGCACGACGTATCCGGCCGCGCGCGCTTCTGTCAAACTCGCGGTCATGAAACCGCGCCTCGCCTCACCGTCTTCCTCCGATTCCGCGCCTGCGCCCGCAGGCTTTCCCGACGCCGACGAACTGGCCGCGCTGCGTGCGTGGTACGCGGGCATGACCGTGCGCCAGGCCGTCGAGCGCTACCTGCCCGATCGGCTCGGCGAAGGGCGGTCGGCGCGCGGCGTGATCGGCGGCATTCGCCGCCGCCTCGTGCGCGTCGCGCGGCAGGTGGGCCGGCCCGATCTCGCGGAGCGGCTCGGTCATGCCGACGGTGAGCGTAGGCAGGAAGCGAAGGCGGCCGCCGAAGCGATCGGCCTGCTGCGTCATGCGCGTGCGCCGGTTCCGCAGATCAGCGACGACGTCGGCCTGTGGCTGCCCGCGCGTGCGGTCGGCGCGCTGCGTGCGCACGGGATCGCGACGCTGGCCGATCTCACGGTGCGGATTCCGCGCCGGCGCCAGTGGTGGCGTGCGATCGCGGGCCTCGGCATGGCCGGTGCGCGGCACATCGAGGCGTTTTTCACCGCGCATCCGGCGTTGACCGAACGGGCGCGCGCACTGATCGCGGCGACGCCGCGCGGCGCCATCGTGCCGTGGGAGCAACTGAAGCTGCCGCACGAGGTCGACGGCTCCGCCGGCACCTTCCGCGCGCCGCGCGCGACCAGCACGCTCGATGCGGACAACGATTACGCGGCCGTGCACGCGTGGCTATCGCTGCACGAATCGGCCGCGACGCGGCGGGCGTACCGGAAGGAGGCCGAGCGGCTGATCCTGTGGGCGATCGTCGAGCGCGGCCGCGCGCTGTCGTCGCTGACGACCGAGGATGCGGTCGCGTATCGCGCGTTCGTGCGGCGCCCGACACCGCACGAGCGCTGGGTCGGGCCCGTGCGGCCGCGCAGCGCGCCCGACTGGCGGCCGTTCTCCGGTGCGCTGTCCGCGCGCTCGGCCGCCTACACGCTGTCGGTGCTCGGCGCGCTGTTCCGCTGGCTGATCGAGCAGCGCTACCTGCTCGCGAATCCGTTCGCGGGCGTCAAGGTGCGCGACACGCGCGGCCCGAACGCACTCGACACGTCGCATGCGTTCACCGAGGGCGAGTGGCTGCTCGTGCGCACGATCGCCGACGGGCTCGAGTTCCGCAAGGGCACGCCGGCCGCGCCGCAGTCGGGCTGGACGCCGGCCGCCGCGCAACGGCTGCGCTTCATTCTCGATTTCGGCTATGCGACCGGGCTGCGCGCGAGCGAGCTGGTCGGCGCGACGCTCGGCGACATCGAGACCGATGCGCACGGCGACGCGTGGCTGAAGGTGATCGGCAAAGGCAGCAAGGCCGCGCGCGTCGCGCTGCCGCCGCTTGCGCGCACGGGGCTCGACCGTTTCCTGGTCGCACGCCGGCTGCCGGTCACGCCGTCGCGCTGGCGGCCCGATACGCCGCTGATCCCGAGCCTCGCGGAAGACGGTGCGGCCGCGATCACGAGCGTGCGGCTGTGGAAGGTGATGCAACGCTTCTTCGCGCAGACGGCCGATCAGGTCGATGCCGACAACCCCGCGCTCGCGCAGAAGTTGCGGCAGGCCAGCCCGCACTGGATGCGTCATACGCATGCGACGCACGCGTTGGCGCGCGGCGCGGAGTTGACGACCGTGCGCGACAACCTGCGCCATGCGTCGATCTCGACGACGTCGATTTACCTGCATGGCGACGACGTGAAGCGGGCGCGGCAGATGTCGAGCGCGTTCGCGGCCGACAAGTAACGGCGTCGTGCCGATCGGGCAGAAGCTGGCCGCGCGTCGTGAGCCGGAAAGGCTCGCAGCCCGTGCCTGAATGCGCGTTCCGCAGACGAATGGATGACGCGCTGCCATCTCTCTTCCAATCAGGCGGAACGGTCGGCCACCCACTGCGGTCATAAACTTTTTCAAAGGAACAGCGATGGCATCGAGTCAAGGCACGGTCGATTTCATCGTCGAGCAGATGGCGGCGGCCGGTACGGTATCGGCACGCAAGATGTTCGGCGAATACGGCATTTATTGCGACGGCAAGATGGTCGCGCTCGTCTGCGACGATCGGCTGTTCGTCAAGCCGACGGCAGAAGGCCGCGCGTTTCTCGGCACGTGCGAAGAAGGTTCGCCGTATCCGGCCGCGAAGCCGCACCTCGTCATCGCCGGCGAGCGCTGGGACGATCGCGAATGGCTGTCGGCGCTGATCCGGATCACCGCCGCGCAGTTGCCGGTGCCGGTGAAGCGGCGCCGATAACGGCTCGTTCGCATGCCATGTTGCGCTGCGGCCAGGCGTATTCTGTGTCACATGTGCGCGACCATCGCGCATCCGGTGGGAGCACAAGAATGAAGACATCCGGACATCCGCGCGGCACGTGGCTTGCTCGCCGCGCCCGGCACGCGCTCGTCGCGGCCCTGTGCGTGGGCTGGAGCGCGCTGTCGTTCGGCGCGGACGATGCGGCGACCCTGCTCGAACGTTACCGCAGCCTCGGCCCGCAACTGAAGGACAACGCGTTTCACCGGCCGCTGGTGCTCGAATCGGCGGAAGCGTCGTCGTCGCTGAAGGGCGACATCTACGCGGTGGTCGACTATCCGTATGCGGTCGTGAGCGGCCAGCTCGACGATCCCGCGCAGGGCCCCGCGAACTGGTGCGCGGTGCTGATCCTGCACTTGAACACGAAGTATTGCCACGCGTCGACCGGCGGCAACGGCCCGGTGCTCGACGTGAACCTTGGCCGCAAGATCCAGCAGAAGCTGCCGGACACCTACCGCGTGCAGTTCCGCTATCGCGTGGCGGCCGCGACGCCCGACTATTTCCAGGTCGACCTGACCGCCGACAGCGGCCCGATGGGCACGAAGGATTACCGGATCGCGCTGGAGGCCGTGCCGGTCGGCGCGTCGCGCACGTTCCTGCATCTGACGTATTCGTATGGCTTCGGCACGGTGGGCCGCATGGCGATGAAGACCTACCTCGCGACCGTCGGCAGCGACAAGGTCGGCTTCACGACCGTCAGCGGCGGATCGGCCGCGCAGCCGCAGTACGTCGGCGGCGTGCGCGGGCTGCTGGAGCGCAACACGATGCGCTACTACCTCGCGATCGACACGTATCTCGCGACGCTCGACAAGCCGCTCGACCAGCGCCTCGCGCGCTGGTTCGATGCGACCGAGCAGTATCCGCAGCAACTGCATGAGGTTGAGCGCGGCGCCTATCTGCAGATGAAAGCGCAGGAGGTGCAGCGGCAGCAGGCGGCGCGGTAGGCGGTGCATGCGTGACGGCGCGCGGCCTACCGCGCCCGGAAAATGCTCTCCAGCACGACTTACTTCAGTGTGCGCACGGCTGCTTCCGTGCCGGAAGTAGGGGCCAGTTCGGCAACCACCTTGAGCGGTACCTCGCCCACCCCCATCGCACGGTCGATCAGCAAGTCGTCACCATGTTGGGCCAGCAACGCCTGCAATCGGCCGAACTCGCCACACCAGAGCGTTTCGACATCCTTGTCGCGGGCCACGTCGCGATTCGCGACGAGGGAGACGGCCCGAACCTGCAGGCGACCGGCTTGCGCCTGACCGCCGACTTCGACGCCATAATCCGGCAGCGAAGATTTCTTGACGACGACCCGGCCGTCCTTCGCCCATGCGGTCGCCATGCCCTCATGCACTTCGTAGCCGAGTCGCGCCAGACCGTTCAGGATCGCGTTGCGCCGCGCCTCCGCTGCCTGTTGCTGCCGCACCTGCGTGATCAGGTCCTGTCCGGTTCGGGTCAACTCGGCGACGATGTCCGGCGCGGTGGCGAGATCGCACTGTCGAGCGCGTTCGACAAAAATCGTCGCGTCTGCCGTGTGGCAAGCCCGAATCTCCGCCGTCAGTTCTTCCAGTGCCGCGATCGCCGCACGACGTGCACGGGCGGCCTCGATTGCACTCGACAGGTCGAGGATCAGGCTGTCGAGCAACAGGTTCTTGCGCGCGTCGTTCAGCTCGTCTTCGAGCGCATCCAGTCTCGACGAAAACCCCGCAACGGCTTGCGGATCCAGAAATACCCGTGCCTCCCCGATCTGTCGATCGACACGGTCGATGGACGGATCACGAGACGCCGCCCGTTGCGCGGCCTTCCAGGTCTCGAAGTCCGCCGATGCTTCGGCGGGCATCAGTCGATTCGCCAGCGCCCGTTGCGCATCGGTGAGTGTGCGTCCAACAGCCGGCGTCAGAAGGGCGAACCCTTGCGCCAGCAGCGCATCGGCCTGCTCGAGCAGGTCGCCCGAGCGCAGGCGATCAAGCTGGCCGCGGAGTTCGGCCGGAATTTCGATCCCTTTCGCTTCCAGCGCGCCGAGCAAGGTCGTCGCGCCGTGCCGTCCTTGCCGCCGGCGTTTCGCTGCTTGCTCGGCCTGCTCGACTGCCACCTGTTGACGCCGGGCGAGATCCGCCTTCAGGAAAGCCATCTCGTCGGGCACTTTCTTCTGTAATTCCAGGAACGCGTCGGCGGCGATCATTGCGGCCAGCGCTTCACGTCGAGCCCGGGTTGCCGCGATCTCGTCGTCCGATAGCACGCCGGTACGTCGGCCTTCGGCAATCCAGGTGGCAATGGCCTGGTCGAGGCGCTGCAGATGTCCTTCGCAGATCGCGACGATTTCCTCCCGCGTCACGATCCTGACGACTTTCGGGCCGCTCATGCCATCACCTCCTGGTTCAGTGCCTGCGCTACGGCTGCTTTCAGGCGAGCCTTCTCTGTCTCCGGTTCGTGGTACCAGGCTTGCGACGAGACGCGATGCAGCGTCGGAATGGCGCGCCCCAGCACGGACGGCCGCCAGATTTCCCGCGCACGCGCATGTTCGAGCAGGGGATGACGCGGCGCATCGCACTCGATGCCGATCGCATAAAGGCCGGTTTCCGGATCGGCGATCGCAAAATCGAGCCCGAAGGCGTCGCCTTCCTGGGCGGGCACCGGTGACAGGCCGAGCTCCTGCAGATAAGCCAGCACATCTTCCGCGAAGCCGTCGACGCCACCGGTCTGCCGCAACTTCGCATGCGCGCGCTCGCTGCTCATGCGGCCAAGCAATGCGCGGCCGGCGGGCAGTTCGCCGTTCGACATCGCGCGTGCGTATTCCATATAGCCTTGAAGATAATCGCGCGGAATCGCCGGCTTGCGCTGCGTCGTGAGCATGTCGGAGATCTCGCGGATCGGCATCGACGTGATGAGCACGACCTTGTGGCGCGCACGCGTCACGGCCACATTGAGGCGCCGCTCGCCGCCGCTCTGGCCCAGCACGCCAAACATGCGCCGGAAGGTGCCCTGGCCGTTGCGCCCGAAGGTCGTGGAGAAGACGATGATGTCGCGTTCGTCCCCCTGGACGTTCTCGACGTTCTTCACGAACACGGCCATGTCCTCGCCGCGATCGGTTCGCTCGAGTTCCTCGCGATACGCGTCGCGGAATGCTTCATCCTCTTCCGCGCGCTGCTCCAGGCGCTCCAGAATGAGGTCGGCTTGCTTGCGGTTGAACGTGACCACGCCGACGGACGGACGCTGCGCGTAAGGCTGTTGCCACAGTTGCGCCAGATAGGCGACCACGCGATCCGCTTCGTCGCTGTTGGTCTGCTGCTCGTAAAGGCCATTCACCTGGATGAGTTCGAGCGGCTTGACCTCGCGCACCGTGGCATCCGGATGGCGAACCGGCACGCTGAGGTTGTTCTCGTAGAACGCGGCGTTGGAATAGCCGATCAGCTCTCGATACGCCGAACGATAGTGAATCTGCAGCGTCGACACGGGCAGTGCGCTCCGTGCCAGTTGCAGCACGTCAGGGCAGTCCTTGATTTCGCGCCGGTTCCAGGTGTCCTCGAAGCGCTCGCGTTCGTCTTCCGTCGCGCCCTCGTCGGGTTGCTCGCCGTCGAAGATGTCCGTCTCGTCGCTGTCCGCCCGGCTCGAAAAGAACGCCGTCGGCGGCATTTGCTTCTCGTCGCCGCTGACGATCGACAGGTTGCCGCGGAACAGCGTCGGAATCGCGTATTCCACCGGCATCTGCGAGGCCTCGTCGTAGACGACGGAATCGAACAGCCCGGATTTCAGCGGCAGTACGCGGCTCGCGACGTCGGGGTTCATCAGCCAGACCGGCCGCAGCGCCATCAGGCCCAGCCCCGTCCCGAGTTCGATGAATTCGCGCAGACGCCGGGAGCGCCTGCCGGTCAAGCGCGTCACGTCTTCCCAATCGCGCGCCGAACCCAGTCGGCCGTGGTCGATGCCGTTGCGAAGCATCTCGCGGTTCAGGCGCCGCATTTCCGCGTCGGCGGCCGCGAGTGCTTCGATCCTGGCGGCCGTTTCGCTCTGGTCGAGCAGCAACTCGGGATGGTCCTGCTCCATGCGCCGCTTCCATCCGAGCCGCGCCTCGCGGTTGATCATGCGCCGCACGGCGTCGTCGAGGCGTTCAGGCGGCAGACGTGTCAGCGCGTCTTCGTGGTCGCGCATGATCGCAAATACGTCGAGTGCGTCGGCGCTGACATGCCGTGCCCGGGTGCGGAATTGCTGGTACGCGGCCAGCGTCGGCAACGCATCGCCGATTCGGTTCAACGGCGCCTGATAACTGATGTTGTCGGCGATGGCCTGCCGACACGCAGTGACGAGTTCTGCCGAGAGCCACTCGTCGAGCAACCTCAGCGCCCGCAGACTATGCTGGCGCGCGTTGTGCCGCACGAACGCGGTCTCGAAGCCGTCGAGCAACTGTTCGACGGGCGCCCGGTCGCCCGTCATCACGGCCGAGTCGAATTCGTCGCCGCGGGGCGCGATCGCCAGATGCTGCGCGAGTTCGCGGATCTCCTCGAGCTGGCGCAGGCGGGTCAGGCAGGCATCGGCGAGCGCAGGCCCGCAGGCGGGTTCGACCGTCTCGAGATGCAAGGCCCGGCTGATCGTGTTCAATGTGTCGCGCAGCGGCCGCCAGGTCTGTTCGAGCCGGCTGGCGGCCAGCAGCTTGCGGAGCGTCTCGTCGGTTGCGGGCGCGCCGCAGCCGGTGACGAATTTCATCAGGCGGCCACGCCGCAGATACGTGACCGGGTTAAGGCGGCGCAAGAGCGACGGGGCGCGAGTCGCCAACGTCGCCTGGGCCTCGAGCTTGCGGAGCGCGGGATCCGGCAGGTGCGCGACGGCCGCCGACAGCACCGCGTCGAAGCCGCTGGTGTCGACGGCCAACAGATCGCGATGCAACGCACCGAGCGCCGTGTAATACCGATGGCCTTCCGCATCGGCATTGTCGGCCGGTCGGAACAAGGGCAGCCATTGAGCCAGCCGTTTGCGTTGCGTCTCGTCCAGCGCGACGAGGCGGCCGGCGTTGGCATCGAGCCACGCCCGATACGGGGCGGGGTCGTCGACGTCGAAGCGCGCGGGATGCGCGGCGAGCGTCTCGATCCGCAGGCGCTCCGCTTCGCGGAAATCAGCGAAGGCCGCGTTGAACGCGTCGAGCGTGGCGGCATCGGTCGCGAACGATTTCAATTGCGCCAGCGGGCTGCCCTCGAACTTCGACGGTAGCCAGTAGCGGGCGAGCGGTGCGCAGTGTTCTTCCAGCGTGGTCAGTGCCGAAATATCCAGCGTGGCAAGCCGGGTACGCAACTGCGGCACGCTGACGGGCGGCGTGCCGGCCTCGAGTCGGATCAATTCGCCGAGCAGCCCCCGATAGCTGAGGCCGGTCGATTCGTCGACGCGATGCAGCGCGGCATGCTGGCGATCGAGTTCGCCCTCGAGGGCCTCGATTCTCGCGGCCATGCGTTCACGCTGGCGTATCGAACCGTGGTCGAACACGGCACCGTGAAAGATCGCATCCAGTTGCTCGCGGACGGCTCGAATCGTCGGCTCGCGATCCTTGTTGACGTCGTTGAGCATCACGATGCGATCGCCCAGGCCTTCCGCGACGAGACGCTTGCGAACGACTTCCAGTGCCGCATGCTTCTGGCAGACGATCAGCAGGCTCCGGCCTTGTCCGATCGCGTCGGCGACCATGTTGACGATCGTCTGGCTCTTGCCGGTACCCGGCGGCCCTTCGACCAGCAGGCCGGGGCCCTGACGCGCCTGCAGGATGGCCGCTTCCTGCGACGGATCGCTCGCCACCGTCAGGAATCGGTCGAGCTCGGTCGACTTGGCCTCGGACGCATCGTAGTCGGATTTGTCCTTGAGCCGCAGCATCGATTCGAGCGCCGTGCCGGACGGCGACAATTGCTTGAGCTGACGCAGATCCTCGCCGATGGCCTGGCCGGCGAAGTCGACGTGAAAGAGCACGCCGGCGCAGGCGAGACGCGTCGCGCCGGCGGGCAGGTCGAGGGTCGGCGGCGGCAGCGCGCCGAGTTTGCGGCTTTCCACGTCGGCCAGCAGGCCGAACGCATCGACCACGTCGGCTGCTTTCAACGCGGAACGTCCGAGCACCTCGTCGGCTGCGACACGCCACGCCTTGACGGCTTCGCGTCCCAGCAGGCCCTCGAGTGCGGGATTCAGGCGAACCTCTTCGCGCTCGCCGTCAAAAGCCATCGCCACCTGGCGTCGCGTGCCGAGTTCCATCAGCAGTTTGACCGGCCACAACAGAACGGGGGCGATACGAGGGCGCGTCGTGCTGCGATGATCCTTGTGAAGCAGGAACGGGAAACCGAGATAGAGGCCGTCGATGCCGGTATCCCGCTTGTAGAGCGAGGTCTGCCGGTACAGCGTGTTCAACCGGCCCTCGAGCGTTCCGTTTGCACCGAACACGGCCGGGTCCACCGATACCGTCTGGACATTGCGCTGGAGCAGATGGTCGAGCAGTGCGGTGCTGGCGAATCGCTCGCCGTTCAGTTCGTGAAGATCGACGCGCCCCGTGGTCTTGCCGATGGTCATCCGTACCAATGGGCCGCGCAAGACGGTCGTGGCGACTTTTTTCTCGAAGAAGTCGAGGATCTGCGACACGTATTGCTGCTTCTGCGGCTCCAGCCACTGCTCGGCGGGCACCGACAGCAGAACGACCACTTCGTGCAGCGGCAAGCGACGTTCCAGCCGGAACTGCTCCGCCCATTCATCGACTGTCGGGTTGCCGGTGCGCGCGAATCCGGCGATGCGGTCGTCGACGGCATGGAACAGGTCAACGCGCGGCAGCGCAAGCGCGGTCCGGGCAGCCTGGCGATCGAAGACCAGAATCTGCTCTCGTTCCGCGATGGCCGCCGCCTGGTCGAGGATCTCGTCGACCGAGCGAAACTGCGAAATGGCCGCGCTCAGCAGAACGATCAGGTCTTCCTCGCTGAGAACGCGGCGTTCCGACAGCGACAGCAGGCCGTGATGATCGGAATCCGGCAACAACAGGCGTCGCTCTTCCCATTGCGCGCCCAATTGGGCACGCGACGTGGAAAGCAGCGCGATGCGCACCAGGTCCTCGTTCAGTTCGATGCCAAGCTGCGCGGCCCGGTGTCGTACTTCATCGGCTCGAGCGCGTAGCCTGGACAGCCAGCTTTCCGTGCCCAGCCGCGCCAGGAACGTCGGCACCGGCCCGGTCACCAGGTCGTAACCCTCCAACGGGTTGTGCAGCAACCAGCCGGGCGTGACGATGTCGCCGCGCAGAATGAGCGGCATGTCGGGATTCAGCAGCTTGAGCGCGATCATCAGGCGGCCATCGTCATCGACGCCGTCGAGTTGCGCAACCTGGCGCAGGCCGGCCAGCACTTTCGCATCGGCACCGGCTTGTTCCGCCCAGGTCAGGACGACGCCGCGATTCAGGTGATCGCGTGCCGCTTCCCAGTTCTCGCGCTCCGCCGCGGCGAGCGCGAAGATCGCCGGCTTGCGATATTGGCGGGCGCCCAATGCGATGCTGGCGCCTTCGTCGCCATCGGCATCGATCGTCGCCGCCGATGGTGCATCGACCGGTTTGCCGTCCAGCCAGGCCTTGACTTGCGGCCATTGCCAGCGTTGATGTCGATCGCGCGCGAGCAGGCCGCGCAGCAGCAGGTGAAGCGACGGATCCAGGTCGTCCGGCAGCGTGACGCCGTTGGCCAGCACGTGAATCAGAAACGCGCGCGGGTTGATGCCCTCGAAGCAGCGTCCGTCGGTCAGTTGCTCGAGCAGGATCATGCCGAGGCTCCACCAGTCGGACGCCGCGGCGACACCGCCGGCAATGGCCTCGGGCGCCATGTAGCGCGTCGTTTCGAGCGGCGAGACGATATCGAGATCGAATTCGGACAGCCGTGCCGAACCGAAGCCGCTGATGACGAGATCCAGCGGTTCGCGGCTGCGCACCAGCAGCGTGCCGGGCCGCAGGTCCCGATGCCGCAGCCCCACGTCCGAAAACGCCTGCAAGGCCTGGCCCAGTTCATCGACGACATGGCGGATCGTCGCGCTATCGCGGACGGCCATGCCGAGATCCGCCAGCGTCCCGCCACTCATCTCCTCGGCGACTTCGTACGCACGTTGATCCCAGCGTCCGGTAGCGATGATCTCCGGCACATGCTCGCGCGGCAGGCGGCGCACCACGTCGTAGACCGCCGGATCCGGTTCCGCGCCCGGTCGATACAGCGTCAGGACGGCTTGCCGGCCGGTCCCGTCCTGCTGGGCCACGTAGCGTTCGCGCACGCCATCCGTGCTGGAAATCTGGCGCAACAACCGCCAGCCGTCGATCCGCGTTTCTTCGACGGGCGGCGGCGTGTCCTCTGCCGAGCGGCCGGCAGGACCCTCGTCGCCGGCGCCGAGCGGCTGGGCGGCGGCGGGCATGGCCGGATCCGCGCCGCATTCGAGGCACATGAGGTCGCCGTCGTTCATCGGATGGCCGTTCGTGCACGACAACGAGGGCGGCAGGGCAGACCCGGGCACGTCCGCAGCCACTTGCTGGCTAACCGTCTCGACCGTGACCACATCCTGGGGGCGCCAGCCGTTTGCCCGGATCGGTACGCCTGACAAATCCCAGTTGCAAACGGCATCGCCGACCGTGCCGGCACAGTACCACTCGTCCACCGACCGCTCGGTTCGGCAATTCGGGCAAAAACGCATCATGGCTGACATTTCCTGTCTTATCTGTTTCTCGCCTTGTCGGCACTGATCCGGACGTGATGCCCCTGATCGGTCAAAAGGTCTCTCAATCGATGAAAGTCGTCCCGGCCCGGTATCCCCGCGAACCAGACGCTACCGTCCTCGTCGAACATGACGTCCAGCGCCTTGCCGCTGTGCGGCGGCGCGCGCTCGTACTGCGCAAAGCGCGCGTGGCCGAGGGCCGTCAGGCAATGCAATCGCTGGTTGTCGCTGCCGCGCAGCGCGCGTGTCTGCGGCGCGTCGATGTCGAACGGATCGGAGATCAGCGCATCGATCAGGCCGTCGGCGCGGGCCAGCGTATCGGCCAGGGATTCGATCGGGTAGCCGCTGTAGACGAGGATGTCGCCCGCCGACAGTTGCCGCAGGCCATGCAGGAGCGCAATCAGCGCATCGGCCTGCTCGAACGGCTCGCCGCCCGAGATCGTGATGCCGGTGGCGTCAGGCAGCCAGGCTCGGACCTGGGCCAACAGCGCATCGACGGTGGTTTCGCCCCCGGCATGTGCCCAGGTATCCATCGAAATACAGCCCGGGCATCGGACCGCGCAACCCTGAAACCAGATGCCGATCCGCTGCCCCGGCCCGAGCGTCGTCACGGGAAAGTGCAGGCGCGAAACACGGATGTCCATGGCCTACTGCTTTTGCAACTGGAACGAACCCGAGTCGATGCCCGAGATGACGAATCGATCGCCGGCGGCCGCGTCCTGATCGAACAGGCCGCGTGCCAGCGGGTTGAGCAGGTGCGCTTCGATCTGGTTGCGGATGCCGCGCCCGCCGTTGGACAGATCGCCGAGGCATTGCGCCTGGAGCGCGATCCTGGAACTGGCGTCCAGGTCGACGGCGATCCCCTGGGACGCGACGTCGTCGAGCACGGCACGCACCATCTGCTCGAAGATCTCCGTCGCGACATCGTCGCGGATGAAGTCGAAGACGATGATGTTTTCGCCGATGCGGTTCAGGATTTCAGGCCGGTTCAGGACCAACTTGAAATGCTGCTGGATTTCCCCGAGTACCTTTTTCTGGATGTCCGCAAAGGCGTTTCCTGGATGGATATTCGCGACGCGCTGACCCGATTCGTCCTGGCGGTAAATGCCGAGATTCGACGTGAAAACGATCAGCGCTTCGGAAAAATACACGCGGTCGCCGCGCCCTGACGTCAGCACGCCGTCATCGAGGATTTGCAGAAATTTGTCGAGAATGCGCGGATGCGCTTTTTCGATTTCGTCGAAGAGCACCACGCTGAACGGGCGTTCGCGAATCGCATTCGTCAATTCTCCGCCGACGTCGTAGCCGACGTAGCCGGGCGGCGCGCCGATGAGTCGCTGGTCGGCGTGTTCCGCGCTGAATTCCGACATGTCGAAGCGGATGTAGGCGCTTTCGTCGCCGAACAGCAGGCTCGTGATCGTTTTGGCGAGTTCGGTTTTCCCGACGCCGGTCGGGCCGGCGAGGAAGGCGACACCGCGCGGCCGGTTGCCTTTCCGTTGAGAACCCACCCCCGTCATGGCGCGCTTGACGAGATCGAGCATGTGCATGACTGCATGCGCTTGCCCTTTGACGCGGCGGCGAATGAACGCGTCGGCGTGACGGATCTTGTCGCGGTCGATTTGCTGCCACGGATCCTCGGTGACGCCCACTTTATAACGTCGCACGGCGTCGGCAATTTTATCGAGGGGCACCTGCTCGACGCGGGCGAGCGTGGCGATCGCATTCATGTCGGCGAGCAGCAATCCCTCGGAGCCGTCGACGAAGGCGGATGCCGCCTCGGCCAGATGATCCGGCGTAGCGGCCTGCGCACCGGGTACGCCGCGCAGCAATGCACCGGCCAACGCGCGACGGGCGGCACTGTCGGGTTTCGACACGGGAATATGCCGGATGCGCGGATTGTCGATCAGCAACCAGTCCGGCAGATCGCCTTCCTTGTCGACGATCCAGATCACGGTATTGAAAAACGGACGTCGCAGTTCTCCCGCGGGGCGGGGGGCCGCCATATGTGCCAGCACCAGGGCGCGTGTGAACAGCGTGTGCTCGGCCGGGTTCAGCGTTTCGGCGCGAATCGCCAGTCGAGAAGCAAAATCGACGACGAGGGCAACCGGCGGGCCGGGCAGCGCGGTCAGGCGTTCAATGCATGCGGTGAGTACATCGATGCCGCCCGGCGCCGTGCCATCGACCGGTGTCAGGCCGAGACGTCGCAGGGTTTCATCGGGAGGCTCCGTGGGCGATACCCGGCTATCGGGCACCGTGAAGCCTGAAACCGGATTCCAGACGACCAGCTGCGCATAACCCGCCTCGCGGAGATTGTCGCCGAGCGTATTCACCAGCGACTGCGCCGTCACCACGTCGGGGGCGACTTCACAGGCCTGCAAATCGCGGACGTTTCCCGAGAGCACGAACTGGCTTTTCAACGGGAGGAAACGCAGCAGATCCCGTAACCATCTGGGTTTGACGTAGGCAGGCATGTCGTGATGGTGCGCAAAGAAAGCGAAAGCAAAACGTTATCATAGCCGCCCGACCGATATATACCGAATGAATAGGGCGATCGGAAACGCGTCGATCGTTTTATCGGCGTCGAGAAATGAATCTCGACGGCGCTATTCATTTTCCGGTTTAGCCCAGCAACCCCGCGACCACATCGACGATCCGCTGCAGCAGCGCTTCGTCATAAGGCAGCCACGGCACCGCGCGCAGCGGCGACGGCGGCGGTTCGATCGCGGGTTCGACGGGTTCGCCGTCGCGTGTCACGCGCCCGGTCGCGCAATGCACCGACCACGCGCCGACGCGCACATGGCGTTCGTCGAGCGTCACCCGGCCTTGCGCGATCGGCTCCGCGAACACGAGCGCGAGCACCTGCTTGCGATGCCGCGCCATCGCGCCGAGCGGCAGGTCGGACAGCCGGTGCAGGCGCTGCTCGCGCGCGTTCCGCGCGGCGCGCTGGCGCACCGGGTCCGCCGGCGTGTCGGCCGCGCGCGGCGCTTCATCGTCGAGCGCGAAGGCGGCGACGCTGACGAGCAGGTCGACCGCACGCGCCACTTCCGAGAACACGACGGGATCGATTTCACCGATCGGGCAGGCCATCCAGCGCCGCTCGTGCCTGCGTTCGACGTGCAGCCGGCCCGACGTGCCCTGGCCGTCCGTGCCGGGAAAGAGCCGCGCGGCGACGCTGAAGGTCGCGCGCACGTCGCCGAACTCGCGTGCAAGGCCGTCGTCGTACGCGCGGATCGACCAGCCTTCGCGGCGCGCGACGCCGAGCAGCGGGCGGCTCGCGAGGACATGACCTTCGAACATTGCGGAATGACTGGTCGCGGTGTCTTCGTCGGCCGGCACGTAGAACTCGCGGAACGCCTGCCGAACGGGCTGCCGGATCGCACGGCCGACGATCGCGCGCTGCCACGCGAGCCGCTCGTCAGCATCGGCCAGCAGCGGATGCCAGAGCCGGATCTCGCTGTCGACGTCGAGTTCGCACGCCACGCCGGCGGCGTCGCGCAGTACGACCTTGCCCTTCGCGATATCGGGCATGAACGAGACCGTCGCGCCGTCGCGCGCGCGTGCCTGCCAGATCGTGCGGGTCGAGAACGCGGCGCCGGCCGGCGCATCGACGAGGCGCTCGCGCCATTCGGCATGGCCGAGCGTCATCGACTGCCAGAAACCCGCTTCCATGCAGGTGGCGAGCATCGTGAGCTGCTTCTTGTCGGGTTTCGCGTCGAGCGTCATGCGCAGCGCGGTGTGCGGTCGTTCGCCGAGCGCGCGTTCAGCGGGCTTCAGGTTACGCGCGAGCTTCTTCTGCACGCCCGCGTGGCGCACGGCGGCCAGCGCATCGCGCAGCGCACGCACGCTCTCGGGTGTCGGGATCGTCTCGACCGCATGGCCGAGCGCGATCGCGAGCGATTGCGACGGCGCGGTTTTCGCGGCGGTCGGCGCGACGCACACGCCGGTCAGCAGCGGCCCGATCAGCGGGGGGAGCCACGGCGCGTCGCGATAGGCCGCGACGCGCGCCGCGCGCGCGACGACCTGCGCGTCGTCGGTCGTGAACGCGCGATCGGCCTGATAGGGGACGTCACCCGCGTGAATCGCGGCGACGTGCCGCGCGGCGTCGGTCAGCGTGTCGCGCGCGAAGTCGACGTAAGCGGGCTCTTCCGCGAGCGTGGCGGCCGGATCGTCGGCGTTGAACCACAGCCGTTTCGGCGCGAAATAGCCGTCGTTCGTCGCGGCCAGCGCGAGCAGCGCCGCCGGCCCGAGTTCGGGCAGCACGTCGAGCTCGCGCACGCGCGCCGGTGAATCGGCATTCAACTGCGCATACGCGTCGCGCAAGGCAGTGATGTCGCGCTGGCCGGCGAACGCGTGCAGGGCATATTTCCCGTACACGGAGAGTCTTTGCAGGCCGTCGTTCTGCGGTTCGCCGAGGATGCGCGCGAGTTCGGCCTGCAGTGCGGGCGCGGGCAGCGCGTCGAGACACGACAGTTCCTGTAACGCGCGCTGCCACGCGCCGGCCGGAATGTCGCGGAACAGTTCGAGCGCGGCTTCGGCGTCGACGAGCGGCGCGAGCTCGAGCGCGTCGATCTGGGTGCGCAGCCAGCGCGCGAACTCGGCGCGCGGATCGTCGTACGCGTAGTCGTGTTGCGCGACGTGTTCCTCGGTGCGGCGCAGCGCGGGCCATACAGCGCCGAGCGCGTGCGCGTCGAGCGTCGACAGGTCGAGCGGTGCGCCGGTGAAGCGCGGGTGGTCGGCAGTGCCGGTCAGCCGCGCGACGAGCTGGTCGACGAGGGGCGGGTGGACGGATTCGGTCATGAGGTTGGGCGGCCCTCGCGTGGCGGGATCGGATCGGCTTGGGTGGTGTCGTGGCGTCAGCGCGGCCGCAGGCGCTCGACCATCTCGTGGATGACGATATGGCGGATCGCGCGCAGCAGGTGCATCTCACCGCCGAGCGTCGCCGTGAGTTCGGGGCGGGCAGTCTTCATCGCGTCGTTGTCGGCGGCGATCTCGAGCAGCAGCGCGTCGGCCTGCACCGGAATGCGCGCGAGCAGTTCGTCGATGTGGCGCTGCGCGGTCGCGCGCGTCAGCCCGAGCGTCGCGCCGGCCTGGTCGAGCACGTCGCGCGTGAAATCCGCATAGCGCTGCACACCCGCGACGGGCCGCGTGAATTCCGTCAGGTCCGGCCAGCGGCTGCGCGCGCTGTAAGTCGCGGTTTCGTAGACACCGTCGCACAGCAGGTCGTAGTGCGGTGCCAGCGCGAGCCCGCTGTCGGTGACGAGGAAGCTCAGATTCTTCAGGTGTGAATCGCCGTTGCCGACGACGATGCAGAACACGAGCCAGCGGAACAGGCGCAGGCGAACCGGTGCGGGCGCGCGGCACGCGTTGGCGAGCGTTGCGAGCGCGTCGAGCGACCAGCCCGTGTATTTCATCGTCGCGGGCAGGTTGAGCGCCTGGCAACCGTCGATCGCGTGGCGTCGTTCGACGCCGGTATCCGTCTGCGCGCGGTCGAAGCGGCGGATCACGTACACGGGCGCCGGCACGTAGCGGCGCTCGACCTCGGGCACGTCGAGGCCGACGCGGCGCGCGAGCGTCATCACGAACCACTCGTTGATGACCGAATGCGGATAGTCGTGCGCGTGCGGATGATTCGGCTTCAGGATGTGCGTCGACACCGCCTGGCCGCTCGGCTCGAACAGCGCGCCGTCGCGCAGCACGACCGGCAGCTTGTGCTGCGCGCCGGCGAGCGACATCTTCTTCGGCGCGTCGTGCGTCAGCGGCACGGCAGGCAGGTGGCGGATGCGCGCGTCGAGTTCGGTATCGTCGAGCGGGCGCAGGCGCGTGTCCTCGTCGGCCGTGTCCACCGGCAGGCGCAACGTCACCGAGCCGGCCGATTCGCGTCCGTAGTGCTCGAGCAGCGCGAACGCGTCGCCGATGTCGGGCAGGCCCGCGTCACGCGCCAGCAGCGCCCGCACCGATTCTTCCGGCAGCAGGTTGTCGAAATACCACTGGACGGGGCGGGTGGTCGCGCCGTCGCGCAGCACGCCGGCCTGCAGCGGGAGATGCGGGCTCAGCGCGAAGCGGGACGCCTGCGCGAGCCACGACGGCGCGTATTCGAACGCCCACAGATTGCGGTTTTCATGCAGCGTGCCGATTGATTGGCCGTCGATGGCGGCGACGAGGGTGCGCTCAGTCATGCGACGCGTCCTCGCCGGCGGGGCGCGCGTGGTCGGGTACGGCTTCACCGGCGTCTGTCAGCACGCGGCGCGCGATCTCGATTGCACGGGCCGAGGCCTGACGGCCGGCGTCGGTCGTCCTGATCCGCGGGCGGCGCGTGTCGTCCGTCCCCACGCCGAACGCTTCGACAGGCGACAGCACGAGACGTGCGGCCGAGAGCACGCGTGCGGCCGCGCGGGTGGGCGGCGCGGATTCGCCGGCCGGGGCCGGGTGCGCGGCGTCCGCGCGCAGCAGCAGGCGCTCGGCCGCGCGCCGTGCACGCACGCCGGCCCGATGGCTCGCGCGCGCCGACTGGCGTTCGAGCAGTTCCTCGCTGGCGTCGGGAATGTCGACGACGACCCGAACGCCGAGCCCCTGCAGGATCTGGAACACCTTGGCCCACTGGATGGTGTCCGCGCCGCGCTCGGCCTTGACCATGAACGACTCGCTGACGCCGACGCTGCCGGCCGCGTCGTCCTGGCGCAGTTGCTGCACTTTCCGCGCGGCGCGGATCACGCCGCCGATGTCGGATGCCTGTTCGATCGTGTATCGCATGGTGGGCCCTGCTACCGTTGCCGGCTCGGTAGGATAAAAACTGTGAGATCAAACAGTATTGCATCTCAATGGAAGAATTCAAGCGTAAACCGTGCGATCGACGAGTTTTGGCTCATAAGCGACGATGTTGAGAGAAAAACTCTTAGATCGAACAGTTTTTACTTCCGAATGACCGGCAACGTGTACCGGCCGCCCCGCGGCCGCAGGGAGGCATCTGCGGTTCGTTGTCATGCCCTGAAAGCCACGCGCGCCGTCCGGCGTCGCTGCGCGCGATTTGCCGGCATCGCGGCCCATTTCATAAGACGTACAGTTCTCCCGCGATGCGCGATGCGCGCCGAACTGTACTCTTGTTCGCGCGATCGATGTGTGTACTCGTCGCCAACTGTTCTGCTCTTAAGATTCCATCATCAAGTGCACAGTGCCGCAGATCCAGTCGTACCGGAACCCTGTCGGCGCATCTTCAAGAGAGAGCCAGTGCGATGGAAAAGGCAAAACCGGAGGGAAAGATCAGGAATCACGACGGCCCGGCCGGCGGGCGAAACACGGGCGTGTCGGACGCAAACGGCGGGGCAGCCCAGCTGCGCGAGCCGGCGGGAGGCACGCGATGAAACTCTATGAAAAACTCGCGGACGACATCGAGCGCCTGATCCGCCAGGGCGTGTACCGGCACGGCGACCGGATTCCTTCGGTGCGGCAGGCGAGCCAGCAGCACCGGATCAGCATCACGACCGTGCTGCATGCGTATCTGCTGCTGGAAAGCCGCGGGCTGCTCGAAAGCCGGCCGCAGTCGGGCTATTTCGTGAACCTGCGACGCGACGACAGCCATGCACCGGTGCGCGAGCTGCGGCCGTCGAAGCCGATCGCGATCTCGTCGTCGGTCGACGTGAGCCGGCTCGTGCTGTCGACGCTGCGCTCGATCGGCACCGACGACGCGGTGCCGCTCGGTTCGCCGTACCCGGACCCGAGCCTGTTTCCGTTCGAGAAGCTGAACCGCTATGCGTATGCGGCCGGCCGCGACAAATCGCTGTGGGGCGTGACGGACGGCTTGCCGCCCGGCCATCCGCGGCTGATCCGCCAGATTGCACGCCGCTACCTGGAAAACGGGATGTCGGTGGACCCGAACGAGATCATCGTGACGGTCGGCGCGACGGAGGCGATCAACCTGTGCCTGCAGGCCGTTGCGAAACCGGGCGACACGATCGCGGTGGAGTCGCCGACGTTCTACGCGATGCTGCACGCGATCGAGCGGATGGGAATGAAGGCGATCGAGGTCGCGACACATCCGGAATACGGAATCGACATCGCGGCGCTGGCCGCGATCGCGAAGTCGCAGCCGATCGCCGCGTGCATGGTGATGCCGAACTTCCAGAACCCGCTCGGCTTCCAGATGCCGGACGAACGCAAGCGCGAGCTGGTCGAATTCGCGACGAAGACCGGGATGCCGCTGATCGAGAACGGCGTGTACAACGAACTGTATTTCGGCGATGCGCATCCGAGTTCGCTGAAGTCGTATGACCGCAGCGGGATCGTGCTGCACTGCTCGTCGTTCTCGAAGAGCCTGACGGCCGCATACCGGATCGGCTGGGCGTTGCCGGGCCGCTATCGTGACCAGGTCGAGAAGCTGAAATTCCTGAACACGCTCGCGACGCCGTCGCTGCCGCAGCTCGCGATCGCTGAGTTTCTCGAACGCGACGGCTACGAGCATCACCTGCGGCGCCTGCGCAAGGCGTATGCGCAGCAGGCGAACCTGATGCGCGCGATGGTGTCGCGGTTCTTTCCGGAAGGCACGCGCATCTCGAGCCCGGCGGGCGGGTACGTGCTGTGGGTCGAGCTGCCCGCGCAGATCGATGCGATGCGGCTGTACCAGCTCGCGCTGGAGCAGGGGATCACGATCGGGCCCGGCTACATGTTCTCGATCACGGACAGCTACCGGAACTTCATCCGGTTGAACTACAGCAGCCCGTGGTCGCCGGAAATCGAGCAGGCGGTGATCACGGTCGGGAAGCTGGCGGCGGCGTGCATGCGGTGAGCGGGCACGCGCGGTATCGTGTGCTTCAACGACGAAGCCGGCCTGGTGCCGGCTTTGTCATTTCGACGGCATGCAGCGGTGGCCGCGCAGAAGCCATCGCCGGCCGGGCGCTCGCAATCGGGTGCCCCGGAGGCTTGCGTGACCGAGGTTAACCCCCCGTCACCGGCGGGAAAAACGCCACCTCGCTATCCTCCCGCACGACGAATCCCCCCGTCACCATCTCGAGATTCACGGCGGCCCGCACGGGCCGGTCCATCCGCAGCGCTTCCGCGCTGCGCGCGTCGCGTGCGGCCAGCGTGTCGCGCAGCGCGTCGACGGTGAGTTCGCGCGCATCGATCTCGACGGTTTCTTCATCGATTGCCAGTTGTTCGCGAATGCTTGCGAAGTATTTGATCGTCAGTTTCATTGCGTTGTCTTCAGAAGGAGCGGCGGAATCGGAAACACGAAGCGAACGCAATCAGCCCCAGCGCCGCATCGCCTGGTCGTCGTGCGCTTTCGCCTCGACCCAGCCGGACACACCGTCGTGGCGGATCTCCTTCTTCCAGAACGGCGCATGGGTCTTCAGGAAGTCCATCAGGAATTCGCACGCGTCAAACGCGGCGCCGCGATGCGCGGCGGCCACCACGACCAGCACGACCGTCTGGCCGAGCGGAATGCGCCCGACGCGATGCACGATCTTGATCGTTTCGAGCTGCCAGCGCGCGCTGGCTTCCTCGACGATGCTCCATAGCGCCTGTTCGGTCATCGTCGGATAGTGCTCGACCTCGAGCGCGATCACGTCATCGACGTCGCCTTCGTTGCGCACCACGCCGAGGAAATTCACGACCGCGCCGACATTCGGATTGCGAACGATCGGCGCGAGCTCGGCGCCGGCATCGATCGATGCGTACTGGACGCGCACTTCGAAGCCCGCCGCAATCGACGGTGGCGGTTCGGGATGCGGGTCGGTCGCGTTGTCGGGCGCGGGGCTGCCCGCGTGCAACGGATCGTCCGGCAGACCGGCACGGGATTCGGTGAAGCTCGTCATGACGATTCTCCTGTAGGCGGTGCGGCCTGGGGCGCGCGGCGGCCCCTCAGCCGCCGACCAGCGACATGCGCACGGTCGGATAGGTCTTGCCCGGCGCGCGGGCAGGCCGTGCGGCCCGGCGCTCGGAATAGCGGTCGTCGCGGTGCGTCCAGCGCTCGCGCACGGCGGCGGCGAGGTCGGCGCTCGACGCTGCGTCGTCGAGCCACGGCCGCAGATCGGTGCCTTGCGTCGCGAACAGGCACGTGTAGAGCTGCCCGTCGGCCGACACGCGGGCGCGCGAGCAGGTGCCGCAGAACGGATGCGACACGCTCGCGATGAAGCCGACTTCGCCCGCGCCGTCGATGTGCGCGCAACGGATCGCGGTCGCGTCGTGCGCCGGTTCGCCGACGAGCACGAGCGGATAGTGTTCGTCGATCAGCTCGCGCATCCGCGCGGCCGGCACGACCTTGTCGCCGGACCAGAAGCTCGCGCCGCCGACATCCATGTATTCGATGAAGCGCACGGCCACGCCGGAATGCCGGAAGTGCCGCACGAGCGGCAGGATCTGGTCGTCGTTCGCGCCGCGCTCGATCACGGCGTTGACCTTGACCGGCGCGAGCCCGGCCGCCTGCGCGGCCTCGATGCCGGCCAGCACGCGCGACACGGGCACGTCGGTGTCGCTCATCCGGCGGAACACCGCGTCGTCGAGCGCATCGAGGCTGACCGTCACGCGCGACAGGCCCGCGTCGCGCAGCGTGCGCGCCTTTGCGGCCAGCAGCGAGCCGTTGGTCGTCAGCGCGATCTCGACGGGCTTGCCGTCGACGGTCGTCAGCGCGGCGAGACGTTCGATCAGCGCTTCGAGGTTGCGGCGCAGCAGCGGCTCGCCGCCCGTGATGCGGATCTTTTCGACGCCGAGCGACGTGAACGCACGGGCGATCTTTTCGAGTTGCGCGAACGACAGCCGCTCGGACGACGGCATGAACGCATAGTCGGCGCCGAAGCTTTCGCGCGGCATGCAGTAGCCGCAGCGGAAGTTGCATTGATCGATCACGGACAGGCGCAGGTCGCGCAGCGGGCGGCCGAGCGTGTCGGTCGTGCGGGGGAAAGCGCCGGGCGATGCGCCGCCGGAAAGCGCGGCAGCGGCCGGCGCGGCGGAAACGATGGCATTCACGATCGGTTCGTCGGCCTGCAAGAAGTAAGCGGTGGGGCGTCGCCGGTCGGCCGTGCATGTGCGGATGGGCAGGCGCACGGCGCGTGACGAGCCTCATCGTGAGGATAGTCCGCGGGGTTTTCGTGGCAGGGACACAATCGCGCCCGAATTGCAGGGATACAGTTCGTCGTACGACCTGCGCGACGGCGAAGGCCGTGAATCGGGCGGGTGAGGGTCATCGCGCTCACGCAAGCCAGTGCGCGAATTCGTAATACGGTACCGCGTCGCCGCACGCGATGCGCTGCCCGGCCGGCAGCCGCGCGAGCCCGCTCGCCTGCACGAGCGACTGCAGCGTGCCGGCGCCTTGCTGGCGCAGCGTGTCGAGCGCGGGCGTGCCGTCGAGGCCGACGGTGCAGTGCACGCGCACGAAGCGTTCGCGCTGCGGATCCGGTTCGAAGTCGGCGTCGATCGGCAGCGACGGCACGATCGGCAGGCGTGCGCTGCGCCCCTGCAGGCGGCGGATCAGCGGTGCGACGAACAGCGCGAACGCGGTCATCGCGGCCCCCGGATTGCCGGGCAGCAACACCACCGGCCGCGTGTCGAGCCGGGCGAGTGCAACCGGCTTGCCCGGCTTCATGCGCACGCCGGCGACGATGAACGACGCGCCGAGCGCGTCCAGCGCGGGGCGCAGCAGATCCTTGTCGCCGACCGATGCGCCACCGACGCAGATCACCAGGTCGCAACCCGCGTGCAGATCGCGCAGCGCACGATCGACGGCGGCCGCGGTGTCGGCCGCATGCAGGCGCATCGCGACTTCGGCACCGGTTCCCGAAACGAGCGCGGCGAGCATCGGCGCATTGCTGTTGTAAATCTGTTGCGGCGCACGCGGCTGCCCGCACGCGACGAGCTCGTCGCCGGTCGTCAGGATGCCGACGCGCAGCGCCGGGCGCACGTCGACGCGCGCGAACCCCTGCGCGGCGGCCACGCCGACGTGCATCGGGCCCATGCGCACGCCGGCCGGCACGAGCCGGTCGCCGGCGCGCACTTCCTCGCCCTGGCGGCGGATGTGCGAGCCGCTGCGCTGCGGCGCGTCGAACGCGCCCCAGCCGTCCTGCTCGCGTGCGTGTTCCTGCATCACGACGGTGTCCGCGCCGGGCGGAATCACGCTGCCGGTGAAGATGCGTGCGGCCGTGCGCGGGGCCAGCGGCGCCGGCGTGTCGCCTGCGTAGCAGCGCTGCGCGACGTGCAGCGGCTCGCCGTGCGCGAGATCCGCGTGACGCACGGCGTAGCCGTCCATCGCACTCTGGTCGGCCGGCGGCTGGTCGAGCACGGCGATGAGCGGCGCGGCCAGCACGTGGCCGGCGGCTTCCGCGACCGGGACGGACGTGGTGGTGCCGAGCGGCGCGAACGCAGTGGCGAAATGCTGCTGCGCGGTGTCGAAATCGGTCAGGGGTTTCATCAGGAGCGCGCCGGATGCGCTTGAGCGAGCGCGGGTTGATCGGGTTGAGAGGGCTGAGCGGCGTCGGGCGACACGTACTCGACGAAGCCGTCGTTGCGGCAGAAGCCGACCAGCCGGACGCCGGCTTCGCGGGCGACGTCGATCGCGAGCGAGGTCGGCGCCGAGATCGTCGCGATCATCGGGATGCCGACCCGCGCGGCCTTGCGCACCAGTTCGTAGCTTGCGCGGCTGGACAGGAACACGAAGCCGTCGTGCAGGTTCGCGCGGCGCCGCGCGAGCCGGCCGATCAGCTTGTCGAGCGCGTTGTGGCGACCGACGTCCTCGAACACGTCGAGCACGTCGCCGTCGCGGTTGCACCACGCGGCCGCATGGATGCCGCCCGTCTCACGCATCAGCGTCTGGTGGGCCGGCAACGCGCGCGCGGCACGTTCGATCGCTGCCGCGCCGATACCGGCGGCCGTGCCGGCGGCAGCGATGCGCGGCGGGTGCAGGTCGAGCTGCGCGATGCTTTCGATCCCGCAGACGCCGCAGCCGGTGCGGCCGGCCAGCGCGCGCCGGTGCGCCTTCATCGCCATGAATGCCTGCTGCGACACGGTCAGCCGCACTTCGGCGCTGCCGGCCCGGCATTCGCTTTCGAGGTCGAACACGTCCGATGCGCGCTCGACGATGCCTTCGCTCAGCGCGAAGCCGAGGCCGAACACGTCGAGGTCGATCGGGGTCGCCATCATGACCGTGTGCGCAATGTCGTTGAACACGAGTGCAACCGGCGTTTCCTCGACGACGCTGTCGACGGTGTCGCGCGCTTCGCCGGCACGGTGGCGCGTCACCTGACACGCGGTGCTGCCGGTCGGCTCGTCGCGGCGGATGCAGGACTCCATGCGGTTTTCTCCAGGCGGATCGGCCGGCGGGCCGGCCGGGTCGGGCGGGTACGCCGGACCAGGGGAATCGGGATGCTGCCGGGCGGGCGCGGCCGAGGGGGCGCGCCGTCGCTTCCGGCAGGCGTTTCATGGGATGTTAAGGGGGATGACAGGCACGCCGGATATACAGCGCTGCAACGCCGAAAGCAGTACAGCTGACCCTCCCGCAGGCACGAAATGTGTTTTCCGTGCACACATCTTCGGCGGCGTAAGCAGCACAGTTTCAACGCACGTTCGAACGATTGCGAGTATCGTTGCAAACGCGATATCGTCATTCACGCTTCGATGCCATGCGAGTGACCGTTTGTGTTCGCATGTGTTGTCGCCAAGCCGTCGCGCGATTTCCTGCTTCGAGCGTACGTCCTCACAACCACGAGCAAATTACGGTCATGGAAATCTTCGATGCGTTCCATCTCGCCCGCTTGCAATTCGCGTTCACGGTGTCGTTCCACATCGTGTTTCCCGCGATCAGCATCGGTATGGCGAGCTTCCTGGCAGTGCTGGAATGGCGCTACCTCGTCACCGGCGATGCCGCCTATAAATCCATGTTCCAGTTCTGGTCGAAGATCTTCGCGATCGGCTTCGGGATGGGCGTGGTCTCCGGCGTCGTGATGGCGTACGAGTTCGGCACCAACTGGGCCGGCTTCTCGCGCGTCGCCGGCAACATCACGGGCCCGCTCCTCACGTATGAAGTGCTGACGGCGTTCTTCCTCGAAGCCGGCTTCCTCGGCGTGATGCTGTTCGGCTGGCAGCGCGTGAGCCCCCGCGCACACTTCTTCGCGACGCTGATGGTCGCGGTCGGCACGCTGATCTCGACGTTCTGGATCCTCGCGTCGAACAGCTTCATGCAGACGCCGCAGGGCTACAAGATCGAGAACGGCCTCGTCGTGCCGGTCGACTGGTTCAAGGTCGTCTTCAACCCGTCGTTCCCGTACCGTCTCGTGCACATGACGATCGCGGCGTTCATCGTCGCGGGCTTCATCGTCGCCGCGTGCGGCGCGTGGCACCTGCTCAAGGGGCGCCGCGACGAGCCGGTGAAGCGCAGCTTCTCGATGGCGCTGTGGATGCTGCTGATCCTCGCGCCGATCCAGATCGTCGTCGGCGATGCGCACGGGCTGAACACCCGCGAATACCAGCCGGCCAAGATCGCGGCGATCGAGGGGCTGTGGGAAACCGAGAAGGGCGGCACCGCGCTGAACCTCTTCGGGTTGCCCGACATGCAGGCCGAAACCACGCGCTATGCGATCCAGGTGCCGCACCTCGGCAGCCTGATCCTCACGCACAGCTGGGACGGCGAGATTCGCGGGCTGAAGGAATTCCCGCCGCAGGACCGCCCGTATTCGCCGATCGTGTTCTGGACGTTCCGGATCATGGCGGGCCTCGGGATGCTGATGCTGCTCACCGCGCTGCTCGGGCTGCTGCTGAGAAAGGGCGGGCGCCTGTATGAAACGCGCTGGTTCCAGTGGTTCGTCGTATGCATGGGGCCGTCGGGCATCCTCGCGCTGCTGGCCGGCTGGATCACGACCGAGGTCGGGCGTCAGCCGTGGACCGTGTACGGCGTGCTGCGCACCATCGATTCGGTCGCGCCGCTGAGCGCGCAGCAGGTCGGCGTGTCGCTGCTGATCTTCGTGGTCGTGTATTTCCTGGTGTTCGGAACGGGTATCTATTACATGATGAAACTGATGAAGCGCGGGCCGGCTGCCCAGGCCGGGTATATCGAGCTGCACCGGCATCCGGGGCTGCGCAAGAGCGCGCTGTCCACGCCGCTGAACGTCACCGAAGCGGAGTAAGCCATGCACATCGATCTTCCTGTCATTTGGGCCGCGATCATCGGCCTCGGCGTGTTCATCTACGTGATGCTGGACGGCTTCGATCTCGGCATCGGCCTGCTGTTTCCGTTCTTCGACGCGAAGGCCGAGCGCCAGGTGATGCTCGACACCGTCGCACCGGTGTGGGACGGCAACGAGACGTTCCTGGTGCTCGGCGGCGCGGGGCTCTACGGCGCGTTCCCGGTCGTGTATTCGACGCTGCTGCCGGCGAACTACCTGCCGCTGGTGCTGATGCTGGTCGGGCTGATCTTCCGCGGGGCGGCGTTCGAGCTGCGCGCGAAGGCCACGCGCACGCAACACATGTGGGATCTCGCGTTCATCGGCGGCTCGGCGCTGGCCGCGTTCTGCCAGGGGATCGTGCTCGGTTCGCTGCTGCAGGGCATCAAGATCGAGAACAACCAGTTCGCGGGCGGGCCGTTCGACTGGCTGTCGCCGTTCAGCCTGCTGTGCGGGATCGGCGTGCTAGTCACGTATGCGACGCTCGGCTGCGGCTGGCTGATCCTGAAGGTCGACGGCGAGCTGCAGCGCAAGATGCGGTTGCTGATGAAGCCGCTCGCAGGCGTGCTGCTCGCCGTGATGGGCGTGGTCAGCCTGTGGACCGTGATCGGGCTGCCGGCCGTCGCGCATCGCTGGTTCGGCAGCGGCAACCTCGGCTGGTTCCTGCCGGTGCCGGTGCTCGTCGTCGCCTGCGTGTGGGGCATCTTCCACACCGTGAAGCGCGAGCACGAGTCCACGCCGTTCCTGCTGACGCTCGCGCTCGTGTTCCTCGGCTACACGGGGCTCGTGATCAGCATCTGGCCGAACATCGTGCCGCCGTCGCTGTCGATCTGGGACGCGTCGTCGAGCCACTCGAGCCAGCTGTTCGCGCTCGTCGGCACCGTGATCGTGCTGCCGATCATCCTCGTGTACAACGCGATGCAGTACCGCGTGTTCCGCGGCAAGGTGCGCGAGGGCGATATCGGTTATCACTGAGCGGCCATCACTGAACGCCGCATGATGTGACGGGCAGGGCGGGCGCGGGCGTATCATCACGCGCAGCGCGTTGCCCGGCCCGGCCTTCACCCGACAGCGGCCCGCCACGCGCGGGCCGTTGCGCATCGGGCGCCGGCGCGCCGTTTGATGCATTCCCTGCAGTCGAGAAAACACCATGATCGTCCGACCACAACAAAACTGGCTCAGGATGCTGTTCGTCTGGAACGGCTCCGTGCTGCAATCGATCATTCCGCAGCTCGTGTTCATGGCGGTCGTCAGCACGCTGGCGGTCTTCACGAACGGGCGCATCTTCGGCGAGAAGATCCCCCTCAACACCGCGCCGTTCACGCTGTTCGGGCTCGCGCTCGCGATCTTTCTCGGCTTTCGCAACAGCGCGAGCTTCGAGCGTTTCAAGGAGGCGCGGCATCTGTGGGGTAACCTGCTGATCGCGGCGCGTACGCTGACGTCGCAGTTCAATCGCTACCTGCCCGACAGTGTGAGCGACGCCGAGCGCAACCGGCTCGCCGACCTGCTGATCGCGCTCACCTATGCGCTCAAGCATCAGCTTCGTCATACCGATCCGACCGCGGACCTGCAGCGCATTCTCGGTGCGGAACGCACGGCCGAGCTGGGCGGCAAATGCTTCAAGCCCGTCGCGATCCTCGACGAGCTGCGCGCGGGCATCGTCCGTGCGCTGGGCCGCGCGCCCGGCAGCGACGCGACCTGCTGGATGTTCGAGACGCAGCTCGACGAGGTCGGCAAATCGGTGGGTGGTTGCGAACGCATCCTGTCGACGCCGATTCCGTTCTCGTACAGCGTGCTGCTGCATCGCACCGTGTATGCGTATTGCGTGCTGCTGCCGTTCGGCCTCGTCGATTCGACGGAGTTCTTCACGCCGCTGATCTGCGTGTTCATCTCATACACGCTGATCGCGCTCGAAGCGATCGCGAGCGAGGTGGCCGAGCCGTTCGGCCTCGCGCCGAACGCGCTGGCGCTCGATGCGATGACGCGCACGATCGAGCGGTCGGTGCTCGAACTGGGCGACCGCCCTCTGCCGGAGGAATTCGTGCCGGCGTCGACGTACCAGATCACGTAAGCGGCGGTACGTCGCGGCGCTGCGTCGATTTCGGGCCGACGTCGGGCGGCAGGGTCGTGCGTTTCCTGCACGATCCCGACAGCTATGCGGCGATCGCCGACGACTTCGACGGCTACCTGCGCAAGCTGATCGACAACGGTGATGCATTTGTCATCGATTTCGACGAAGAATAGTGGCAGGGCGGTGGCTGCCGCGACAGGAGCGATTGAAATGCGAATCTACGTGACGAGTATCTTTGTCGACGACCAGGACACGGCGTTGACGTTCTATACCGACAAGCTCGGGTTCAAGCTGAAGAACAACGTGCCGGTGGGCGAGACCCGCTGGCTGACGGTAGTGTCGAAAGACCAGCCGGACGGCACCGAGCTGCTGCTCGAGCCGAGCCACCACCGAGCGGTCGGGCCTTACAAGCAGGCGCTGTACGAGGACGGCATTCCGGCGGCATCGTTCCAGGTCGACGACCTCGATGCGGAGTTTGCGCGGCTGACGGATCTCGGTGTGCGCTTCACGCTGGAGCCGATGGACGCGGGGCCCGTGCGTGTCGCGATCATCGACGATACGTGCGGGAACCTGATTCAGCTGATGCAGATGAAGTGACGTCACGCGCCGCGCGCGGGGCGCTCAGCGCACCGCGACCGGCGGCGCATCGTGCATCCAGCTGCGCTCCTGCGTGCGGCGCTGGATGCGCCACCCGCATTCGGTCCGCACCAGCAGGTCGCGATACCAGAGCCCGACGAAGCACACGCGATCGTCGCCGGCTTCATCGGCGGAGATCAGCATCGCCTGGCCGGCCGTTCGCGCGGTCGCCGCGTCGCCGTCGACGATCAGCAGCGACGTCGAGATCGTGTGCTGCGTGCCGCGCATCGCCGACGTCACTTGTTCCAGATACCCGGCAATTTCCGCACGGCTGCCTACCGGACCGCCGAAGGCCGTGTAGTCGAGCGTCGCGTTGGCCGCGAAGAGGCGTTCGAATTCGTGCCAGTCGTGGCGGTCGACGGCGTGGCAATAGCGGGTCAGCAGATCCTGGATCTCCATCCGGTCGATCGTTTCCTGGGGCGTCATGCTGTCGTGGGGAGGTGGATGACGGGGAAACGATAGCGGGGGCGGGCGGGGGTGGCATCGGCTGAGTGGACTAAGGCGGCTAGAGATTCACGATCAGTCGAGCAGGCGCGGGAGGCGACCAGTGCCGATCATTCCTTGATTGCCTCGGAGTCCCACCTGCCGAGTGTGACGGCTTTGCACAGCATGTTGACGGTCAATGCCTCCCGTTTGAACGTATGAGGTTTCCTGAGCAGGTACTTGCGCACGACGTGATACAGGATCCCTTCACCTTCCATCAGGAAGTAACGTCCGAAATCGTAGTCGCCGCGATCCACCTCGAAGCGGGAGAAGAATCGATCCATGAAGATGTCGGCATCGTCTCCGGTTTGTCCGAGATCGTCGGATACGGAGGTGCTCCCGGTAATCCGGCGCTTGCTCGATACGGCTGCTTCCTCGCGAACGAACGCTTCCAGCTTTTCCCACAATTGACGGTCGTCCATTACAGAACCCTGTCCTCCGGTTTGGCAATCTGGTTGTACCGGGAAACGGTGTTCCGGACAATATGGAAGGCATCTTTGGCGAGCAGGGCCCAGCCGACGCCTGGCACCGTCCGACCAACGAACACCGCAACGCGATGAGTCAGGATCACACGCAGATTCTTGATGCTTTGTAGTGTGACGGTCGGTAGCACCTTGCGTTTGAATTCATACCGGAACACCGACCGTGCCATTACCGATGCGACGGAGGTACCTTGGGTTGCCCCGAACGGCTTGGCGCGGGTCGGAAGGATCGGCAGGCCGGAGAGAATCAGAATAACGGCTTCTACGTCGTCGATTCCGGCTTGTTTGCACGTTTCATCGGCGGCGATCAGGAAGAATAGTTCGGTCGGACTCAGGTTTTGCTGGTTCTGGTAGCGATAGGTATTCACTCGGTGTCCTCGGGGAGCAGGCGAAACGAGCCAGCCACGTGCGCTGCACGGCTCGCTTGCCGTCCTTGTTATCGGTGGGCCACGTTAGCGAGACCGCCATTGCAGGTCAATTTCATCGGGAGGGCGTTCATGTGGCTTGCGATGGCTTGCCCGCTCGGGCGCGAGCTGCCTGATGGCTTGCGTTTGCCGCGCTGTCACCGGTAAGCGGCGCGGAAGCAATCTCGGCCTGTGCGGTTCCCGAAGCGACGGATGGCTTGAATCGAAAGGTTTCCAAGTGTCGCTGGCCGTGTTCAGGGCCAATGCCCGTCTTGAAAGCGGCTTCGTGCTGCATCCGTTTGAGCGTGCAGCGAGCCGAGATGCTGACCGAATGCCGCGACCGGTCGCACGGACGCCAGCAGGGAGGGTCGGTCGAGGCAAAACGCGCACGGGTGTGTAGACTCATGCTCATTCCATGGAGCAAACCCTATGCAATTGCTTGATCACGTATCCATCAGCGTGCCGGATATTGACGTCGCGCGCCCGTTCTACGATGCCATCATGGCCGCGCTCGGCGCAGCCAAGGTCTATGACCGGCCGACCGCGCTCGGCTATGGCGAACGTTGCAATGCGAACGACACCGCATCGACGTTTCTGGCGGTCTATCTGGATCCCGCTGAAATCGGCGTGAGCAAGCGGCACTGGTGCTTCAAGGCCGCGAGCCGCGAGCAGGTGGATGCGTTTTTCGAGGCCGGCCTGGCGACGGGCGGGCAGTCCGACGGTGAACCCGGCTTGCGGCCGCGTTACCACGGCGACTACTACGGCGCGTTTCTCGTCGACCCGGCCGGTAACCGCGTGGAAGCGGTGTGCCACGCGTCCGTGCCAGTGCGGGCATCGTGATGAAGGTGCGGTTCGCTCGGCACTCGCTCGATCGCTCGCGCACGTGACGCGGTGAACGCCACGCGCCGGCCGGATTCCGTGCGGCGGCGCGCGGAGCGCATTCGCATGCTCGCCGCCTGCGTCGCTCAATCGAAGTAGTTCAACCCCATCGCGCCCTTCACCTCGGCGAGCGTCGCGCCGGCCACGTCCCGTGCGTGCATCGTGCCGCACTTCAGGATCGCCATCACTTCAGCCTTGTCGGCCTCGAATTCGCGACGGCGCGCGCGGATCGGCTCGATCAACGCCTGCAGCCGCTCGTTCAGCACGCGCTTGACGACGCTGTCGCCGAGCCCGCCGCGACGGTAGTGCGCCTTCAGCTCGTCAACCTTCTGCACGTCAGGTTCGAACGCATCGAGGAACGTGAACACGACGTTGCCCTCGACCTGGCCGGGATCGCTCACGCGCAGGTGGTTCGGGTCCGTGTACATGTCCTTCACGGCCTGCGTGATCTCGTCCGGCGTCGAGCCGAGCGTGATCGCGTTGCCGAGCGACTTGCTCATCTTCGCCTTGCCGTCGATCCCCGGCAGCCGCGTGACCGCCGACAGCACGGCCTCGCATTCGACCAGCACCGGCTGCTCGACGGTCGCGTTGAAGCGGCGCACGAGTTCGTTGGTCTGCTCGATCATCGGCAACTGGTCGTCGCCGACCGGCACGTGTGTCGCCTTGAACGCGGTGATGTCGGCTGCCTGGCTCACCGGGTAGGTCAGGAAGCCGGCCGGGATGTCGCGCTCGAAACCGCGCAGGCGGATCTCTTCCTTGATGGTCGGATTGCGTTCGAGGCGCGCGACCGTGACGAGGTTCAGCAGGTATTGCGTCAGCTCGGCGAGTTCGGGCACCTGCGACTGCACGACGATCGTCGAGATCGCCGGATCGATGCCGACCGCGAGATAGTCGAGCGCGACTTCGATCACGTTCTCGGTGACGCGCTGGCGGCGGCCCATGTTGTCGGTCAGCGCCTGCGTGTCGGCGAGCAGCAGGAACTGCTTCGCTTCGTGCTGCATCTGCACGCGCGCGCGCAGCGAGCCGATGTAGTGGCCGAGGTGCAGCGGGCCGGTCGTGCGGTCGCCGGTGAGGATGGTCGGTCGGGCGGGGTGGGTCATGTTGGTCGTGGCTCCAGGTTATCGAAGCCGCCAGCCATGGTGTCTGCGCAGAAACGCAAATGCCGCCATCGCTGGCGGCATCACGTTTGGGACATGCAAAAGGAAACGGGCCGCCTGGGTCAGGCGCGCCACCAGCAATGCACGTTCGGCGAGGCGGGTCGTGTTTCCATTGCGTGAGTATAGCGTAGTGCGGGGACGGATGGCCGGGCGCGTCAGCGGATCACCGACTCCATCGCGAGGTACGCGGTTTCGGCCGACGGCCACAGCAGATATAGCAGGCCGGCCATCAGCAGCAGCGCGCCGGCGCGCGCCAGCGGCGTGCGGTCTTTGTGCTGCGGGGGGCGGGGGGGCTGCTTCGAGTTCTTCATGCTTTCAGACTTGCCGGCGCGAAAGGCGCCGCTCCAACGGTTGCTGCAACGGGTCGGGTAGGGCGACGCCGGGTGTTGCGGATTTGACGGGGGCTGTGGGGCACCGTGTTGCCTGGGCTGGACGGCACGGATGGCGGGTCGAGGTCCATTAAAAGGGATCGATCGGGTATCCTGTGCTCGCTTTCCATGCCGAGGCGACCGGCATCCTACCAGTTTGGCGATGTGTGCATAGTCAAGAATTGTCGGAGAGGCGTGCGGCCGGAGGCGACACCTCCGACTCGCTGTGGTCCACGACGCTTGCGGCGCGTAGTGCGCGGAGCCATTGCCGGTGATCGCGACGACTGGCTCCCGTCCTGGCCTCGGCGATAGGCCGACCGCCGTTCCCTGACCCGATCCGAGGATGGGGCCCGAGCTACATCGAAAGTAAACTGCTGCTGATGATGATCGACGACAGTTTCTTCACGTTCGGGAGCGCCGACCGGCTTCCTGCATCCGTCCCATGATGAGCGTGCGACAGGCGTTCGCTTTTCCTGAGTAGGCTTCCCAAATCGTGCTAAATCAATTGCGTTCGACTCCCGCCAACCGTATCGGCTTGACCCGGTTGGTTTCGGCTTTCCTGTTCATTGCGTGCGCAGCCTGCTCAATGAACGATTCTCTTCCTCGCAACATGTCGTTGACCGCCTTCAACCCTCATCGCACAGCGTTTGAGTGCAAGCACGAGGTTGACGTGGCGCCCCCGCTCGATCCCGAGGCCGATCGATGGAACCAGCAGGCAATGGTGCAGACCAGCGCGCTGTTGTGGCCGAACCAACGCGATTACAAGGGCGCTGTCGATTTGTGGACGAAGGCGGCCGAGCGCAAGCACTGGAAGGCAATGCTGAATCTGGCGAACGCCTACGCCCAGGGGGAGGGGGTGGATCGTGATTCCGAACATGCGCTGCAGATCACCGAACAGGCGATGAAACTGGGTATTCCGGCGGCCTACGATCTGATGGGTACGTATTACATGGACGGGATGGGCGTAAAACAGGATGCCAGCCGCGCCTATGCATTCTGGCAATTGGCCGCCGATAAGGGCAGTCCGAGTGCGATGGCGTATCTGGGTGGCAAGATGGACGCGCTCTACGACGACCCCAAGGCGGGGTTCTGGGGCAATCGCAAGATCGCACTCCAGATGCTTGAATGTGCGGTCGCGCAGGGCAACGGGCGTGCGGCGTATGTGTTGGGAACGACGATCGCGGGCGATCGAGCCGAGTTGGGCGAGAACAACGAACGTGCGCTCAAGACGTTGCATGCGGGCGTGAAATTCGGTAGCGCCGAGAGTGCGGGATATTTGTTCGGTGCGTTCGATGATGGCGATCCGGTAGCCGGTGGCGTGAAGGATCGCGCTCGCGCCGAGCGTTACAGCGTCCTTGCCGATCGCCTGGAACGCGACCCCGACCTGCGTCTGCCGAACCTTGACAAGATGGTGCCGCTGCCGCCCGCCAAACTGCCCAAATGGGACGGCAAAAAGGAGACGTTGATCGACGCGGCGAAGGCGGTGACGTCTGCCAAGCCCGCCGTGCCTCCCGTGTCGCTGCGTACGGGGCGCGCGCACGTGCCCGATGGCTAACTGCTGCCGGAGAAGCCGCAGGTCACCGTGCCTCCTCAGGCGGAAACGACTGCCGCTCCTGACGGTGGTTACTGGCTGACACAACTGAAATATCTGATCGCCGAACGTCGCTTCGCCTCCGGCGATCCGGTGTCGCTGCACGCGCGCGTGCCTGGTGGCGGGCATCTGGCAGGCCGATGTGGCGGACGATCATCCGTTGGCGGTCACGTTCAACCCGTAGTATCGCCAGGCCTACGTCATGCAGAGCGACACGTTCCCCGATCTGCGAGGCGGGCCGCTGACCAACGAACTAGGCAGGGACATCCGGAAGATCGGGGCGCAACTCGGCCTCGATCTGATCGATGGTCGGGAGGCCAGTCTCAAGTGAGGGGGGAACCTCACGCATAAGCTGATATTCAGCCACGCCCATCGGTTGAGTCACGCCGCGGAGCGCATATTCCGCGACAAGCCGATTCTTCTCCTTGCACAGAAGCAAGCCGATGGTTGGCTGGTCTTCCGGCGCCTTGACCTGCGCGTCGAGCGCGGAAAGGTAGAAGTTCAGTTGTCCCGCATACTCCGGCTTGAACGGCGTCGTTTTCAGTTCGACGACGACATAGCAGCGAAGCTTGAGATGGTAGAAAAGCAGATCGATGAAAAACTCGTCGCCGCCAACCTCCAGCCGGTACTGACGCCCGACGAATGCGAACCCGGCGCCCAGTTCGAGCAAAAAACGAGTGATGTGCTGCGTGAGCGCACGTTCGATATCGCGCTCTTGTGCGTTCTCGGTCAGGCCGAGGAAGTCGAGGATATAAGGATCCTTGAGCGCGTCGCGGGCGAGATCCGACTGCGGAGGCGGCAGCCGGTCGGCGAAATTCGTCACGGCGTTGCCGGCGCGCGCATGGGCGGCCGTCTCGATCTGCATGGTCAACACGCTGCGCGACCATCCGTGCTCGAGCGACTTTTCCGCGTACCAAAGCCGCTGCGGGGCGTCATCAAGCTTGTCGAGCAATGTCACAACGTGAGACCACGGTAATTGTGCAACGGGCTGTTGCACAAATTCCGGCCGCGGAAAAGCTTGTGCGAGGGCGCGCATGTACTTGAGGTTGCGCGGAGAAAACCCGCGCATGTCAGGAAACGCTGCCTTGAGATCACGCGCAAGTTGGTCGACGACGCCGGCCCCCCAGCCCTGTTTTTGCTGCCGATCGAGAATATCGCGACCGATCTGCCAGTACAGTGAGACCAACTCGCGATTTGCGCTGGCGACGGCCCGCTGCCGAGCGCGCTCGACGCGCTGCTTGAGCTCGGTGAACCAGTGACGATAATCCTCAGCCCATCCAAGTGTGCTGAGTTTCAGACATGCAGCGACAAAATGCGCTCATGCTATTGACGCTCGCGGCTCCTTCACGAGGTGCAGCCGAAGTCGCGGATGGTGGGCCGACGATCAGCCTCACCGAACCTTCTTGTGGCCGGTCTAAGGATGATCGGTTGTTCATCTGACCGAGGCGTTGTATGCCAACGTTCCCCTCCGCTTGATAACCGAATACGATTGAGGCAAATCAAGCAGATTTCGCATTGCTGCTAGACACGCCAATTGCTTCTCGTGAGCGTGCGAGAAAGCCACCCGCACCGCTCGCCACCCCCACTACCCCCAGCTTTTTGTTCGTCAACACCAACAAAAATCATCATTTCGCGCCTGCCTGCGCATCAGCAGAATGTCTCCATTCCAACTCACGCGACAACCCGAACGTCGCGCCGAGCCGCACTTCCGAAGGAGACAGCCGTGGCAGTCGAAACAACCTCAATCGATACGCTCGTCGTCGGCGCCGGTCAGGCCGGCGTGGCCATGAGCGAGCACCTGGGCAAGCTGGGCGTACCGCATCTCGTGCTGGAGCGCAGCCGCATCGCCGAACGCTGGCGCACCGGGCGCTGGGATTCGCTGGTCGCGAACGGCCCCGCATGGCATGACCGCTTCCCCGGCCTCGAATTCGACGGCCTCGATCCCGATGCGTTCGCAACGAAAGACCAGGTCGCCGACTACTTCGAAGCGTATGCGCGCAAGTTCAACGCGCCGATCCGCACCGGCGTCGAGGTGAAGCAGGTCGTGCGCAATGCCGGCAAGCCGGGTTTCATCGTCGAGACGTCCGACGGCACGATCGAGGCGAACCGCGTGGTCGTCGCGACCGGGCCGTTCCAGCGCCCGGTGATTCCGCCGATCGCCCCGGACGACGCCCGCCTCGTGCAGATTCATTCCGCAGACTATCGCAACCCGGCGCAGCTTCCGGAAGGGGCTGTGCTGGTGGTCGGCGCGGGGTCGTCGGGCGTGCAGATCGCCGACGAGCTGCAGCGCGCGGGCCGGCAGGTCTACCTGTCGGTCGGCCCGCACGATCGGCCGCCGCGTGCGTATCGCGGCCGCGATTTCTGCTGGTGGCTCGGCGTGCTCGGCGAATGGGACAAGGAAGTCGCGACGCCCGGTCGTGAGCACGTGACGATCGCGGTGAGCGGCGCGCGCGGCGGCCACACGGTGGATTTCCGCAAGCTCGCGAACCAGGGCGTGACGCTCGTCGGGCTGACGAAGTCGTTCGACGGCGGCGTGGCCGTGTTCGAACGCGATCTGGCGATCAATCTCGCACGCGGCGACGAGAACTACCTGTCGCTGCTCGACGCGGCCGACGCCTATGCGGCGCGCAACGGCCTCGACCTGCCGGAAGAGCCGGAAGCCCGCCGCATCCTGCCGAACCCCGACTGCGTTGCGCATCCGATCCTCGCGCTCGACCTTGCCGGCGCGGGTGTCACGTCGATCATCTGGGCGACCGGCTATGCGGTCGACTACGGCTGGCTGAAGGTCGACGCGTTCGCCGACAACGGCAAGCCGCAGCACCAGCGCGGCGTGTCGAAGGAGCCGGGCATCTATTTCCTCGGGCTGCCGTGGCTGTCGCGGCGCGGCTCCAGCTTCATCTGGGGCGTGTGGCACGACGCGCGGCACATCGCCGACCACATCGCGATCCAGCGCACCTACCTCGAGTACCACGACGCATCGCAGCGCCGCTCGACCGCGCACGCGGAACAGGACGGCGCCGCGCCGCATGCCGACGCGCAGCCGCACGCCGATACGCAGCCGCTCGCCGATACGGTGAACTGACCGAACCCCCGCCGCCTGACGCACCGCGTCTGCTTCCGGTGCGGCGGCGTGACCCCTGACGACTGAAGGATTCCGATGAGCCAACCCACCCACACCCGTATCCGCATGTTCAACACGAAGGATACCTACCCGAACCAGACGCTCGACAACGACCTGTGCCAGGCCGTGCGAGCCGGCAACACCGTCTACGTGCGCGGCCAGGTCGGCACCGATTTCGACGGCACGCTGATCGGTCTCGGCGATCCGCGCGTGCAGGCCGAGCAGGCGATGAAGAACGTCAAGCAACTGCTGGAGGAAGCCGGCAGCGACCTCACGCACATCGTGAAGACGACGACTTACCTGATCGACCCGCGCTATCGCGAGCCGGTGTACCAGGAAGTCGGCAAGTGGCTGAAGGGCGTGTATCCGATCTCGACGGGGCTCGTCGTGTCGGCGCTCGGCCAGCCGCAGTGGCTGATGGAAATCGACGTGATCGCCGTGATCCCGGACAACTGGCAACCGAACCGCGCGTAGGAGGCGACATGACTTTCTCCATCGTCGGGCGTTGCCCGGAGACGGGCCAGCTCGGCATCGCGATCAGCTCGTCGAGCATCGCGGTGGGCGCGCGCTGCCCGTGGGTGCGCGCGGGCGTCGGCGCCGTCGCGACGCAGAACATCACGCTGCCGGCGCTTGGGCCCCAGATCCTCGACCTGATCGAGCACGAGCAGCTCGCGCCCGCCGCGGCGCTCGATCGCGCGCTCAGCGCGAACGGCTGGAGCCAGTACCGGCAGGTCACGGTGATCGACGGGCAGGGGCAGACGGCGTGCTTCACCGGCAAGGAAGCGCTCGGCACGCATCACGCGGTGCAGGGCGAGCAATGCGTGGCGGCGGGCAACCTGCTGGCCGCGCCGGCCGTGATCGACGCGATGGCGCGTGCCTTCGAACAGGCGCCCGGCCTGCTCGCCGATCGCCTGCTGGCCGCGATGCACGCGGCGATGGCGGCCGGCGGCGAGGCGGGGCCGGTGCATTCGGCCGCGCTGAAGGTGGCCGGTGACGTGACCTGGCCGATCGTCGACCTGCGTGTCGACTGGGCCGACACCGATCCGATCGGGCAGCTCGATGCGCTGTGGCAGGCGTATCGGCCGCAGATGCAGGACTACCAGACGCGCGCGCTGAACCCCACCGCCGCGCCGAGCTACGGAGTGCCGGGCGATGAATGACACGTCGAGCCGCGCATTGCTGGAACGGCTGATCGGTTTCGCGACGGTCAGCCGCGAGTCGAACCTCGAGATGATCGCGTTCATCCGCGACTATCTCGCGGGCTTCGGCGTCGAGAGCGAATTGTTCTACAACGCGGAACGGACGAAGGCGAGCCTGTACGCGACGATCGGGCCGCGCGATCGCGGTGGCATCGCGCTGTCGGGCCATACCGACGTGGTGCCGGTCGACGGGCAGGCGTGGACGGTCGAGCCGTTCCGGCTGACCGAGCGCGACGGCCGCCTGTACGGCCGCGGCACGGCCGACATGAAGGGCTTCATCGCGTCGGTGCTCGCGGCCGTGCCGGCGTTCGTCGCGCGGCCGCTGGGCATGCCCGTGCATCTCGCGTTCTCGTACGACGAGGAAGTCGGCTGCCTCGGCGTGCGACCGATGCTCGATGCACTGGCCGCGCGCGCGCACCGGCCGCGCCTGTGCCTGATCGGCGAGCCGACCGAGCTGAAGCCGGTGCTCGGTCACAAGGGCAAGCTCGCGATGCGCTGCCATGTCAAGGGCGCTGCTTGCCACTCGGCGTACGCGCCGTCGGGCGTCAACGCGATCGACTATGCGGCGAAGCTGATCGGCCGGCTCGGCGAGATCGGCGCAGCGCTCGCGCGGCCGGAACGGCACGACGAACGATTCGATCCGCCGTTCTCGACCGTGCAGACCGGGCTGATCAAGGGCGGCCGCGCGCTGAACATCGTGCCGGCCGAATGCGAGTTCGATTTCGAGGTGCGGGCGCTGCCGGATTTCGATGCGCACGACGTGCCGAGGAAGCTGCAGGACTATGCGGAATCCGAACTGTTGCCGAGAATGCGTGCGGTGCAGCCCGATACCGACATTCAACTGCAGCCGCTGGGCGCGTATCCGGGCCTTGCGACCGCGCCGGACAGCGAGGCCGCGCGTCTGCTCGCGATGCTGAGCGGCTCCGATGCGTTCGGCACGGTGGCGTTCGGCACCGAGGGCGGGCTATTCGGGCAAGCCGGCATTCCGACCGTGGTGTGCGGGCCCGGCAGCATGGACCAGGGGCACAAGCCCGACGAGTTCGTCACGCTCGACCAGCTCCACGGCTGCGACGCGATGCTGGCGCGGCTGGCCGCCCATCTTTCCGCAGCCGCCTGACGCGGCGCGCCTGACCGACACGCACGCACCGCCTCCCGCGGCGCGTGCGCTTTCGTGTTCCTTCCGGTTCCTTCAGGTTCCTTATCGCACCGTTTCCGCGACGATCTGCGCGAGCCGCTCGCGGCAAAAATCGACGAACGACTGCGCCTGCTTCGTGAGTTGCCCGCGCTTCAGCCGTGCACTCACGAGCCCCGACGGGCTCACCGTCTCGCTGAGGCCGATCGTCACGACGCGCTGGCCGTCGTACGTGTATTCGGAATGCGGGCGCGTGACGAGCAGCGAGAAGCCGAACCCCTGGCCGACCATCCCGCGCACCATCTCGATCGACGGCGATCCGAACACGATGTTCGGCGTGAGCCCGAGTTCGTGAAAGAGGCTGACGAAATACGTGCGGCTCGGCTGCACGTCGAGCAGGATCATCGGCTCGACACAGAGGTCGCGCAACGACACGTGCGTCTGGCCCGCGAACCGGTGATTTTCCGGCAGCAGCACGTACGGCTGCTGCGGCGGCATCAGCGGCTCGGTCTCGATCGTGCCGTCGAGATCGTGGTCGTACATCAGCGCGAGATCGAACGTGCCGGACGTCAGGCCCTGCACGAGTTCCTGCTGGTCGCCGTCGCGCAGCCGGATGTTCACGCCCGGGTAGCGCTCGCGAAAGCCCGCGATCAGTTGCGGCAGATAGAGCGGCGCGACCGTCTCGAAGCAGCCGATGTCGATCTGCCCGGTGACCACGTCGTTGTCGGCGAGCGCGTTCTGTTCGAATTCGTGCGCGATGCGCAGCAGTTCCTGCGCCTTCCGGTAGAAGCGCGTGCCGCTCGGCGTCAGCGACACGCCCTGCGCGTGATGGCGGATGAACAGCTTCACGCCGAAGCTTTCCTCCAGACCCTTGATCGCGCTGGAGATCGACGGCTGCGCGATGAACAGCTGGCGCGACGCCTCGGCGACGCTGCCGGATTCCACCGTCGTCACGAAGTATTTCAGTTGCCGCAAAGTGTAGTGAGCCACAAGCACCTCTGATGCACGGCCCCGGCGTGCCGCCGCGGGCGCAATCTGTCCATGGTTTGCGTAGCACCTTACCTGAAAGCCCCCCGGCGCCGAAATGTCCGCTGCAGAGCTTTTTCGTATGTCCCGGAAATATTTTTAGTATTTTCCGGTCGCGCGGGTCGTGGCGCACCATCGTCTCCAACCTGGATCAAGAAGCAAACGAAGCGGCCGCGCACGCACCGGCGGGACATGGCATCCGCCCCCGCATGCGCATCGTCCGCTTCGCTCGACCCGCCGCGCGTGCACGCGGCGCGTCGTCGCTCGCGTATCCGGACCCGATTGCCGGCGCGCCCCCCAACGCGCGCCGGCTGACACGGCAAGCGCGCATCGCCGCGCAGGACAGGAGACATCACCATGACGAACGTGGACCGCAACGCGTCCCCGATGATAGAGAAGCACACGATCGGCTACGTGCCGCCCGCGGAGCGCCACGGCAAGGTGCGCGACCTGTTCACGCTCTGGTTCGGCGGCAACATCGCGCCGCTGCCGATCGTGACCGGCGCGCTCGGCGTGCAGCTCTTCCACCTGAACCTGATGTGGGGCATCGTCGCGATCGTCGTCGGCCAGGCGGTCGGCGGCGTGCTGATGGCGCTGCATTCGGCGCAGGGGCCGCAGATGGGCATCCCGCAGATGATCCAGAGCCGCGCGCAGTTCGGCTCGTGGGGCGCGCTGCTCGTGACCGTGATCGCGGCCGTGATGTACGTCGGCTTCTTCGCGTCGAACATCGTGCTGGCCGGCAAGTCGGTGCACGGCATCGCATCGTCGGTGCCGGTGCCCGTCGGCATCGTGATCGGCGCGGTGGGCTCGGGGCTGATCGGGATCGTCGGCTACCGGTTCATCCACATCCTGAACCGGATCGGCACGTGGGTGCTTGGCATCGGCATCCTGGTCGGCTTCTGGATGATCCTCACGCACGTGACGACCGACGATTTCCTGACGCGCGGCGGCTTCAACTTCGCCGGCTGGCTCGCGACGGTGTCGCTGTCGGCGTTGTGGCAGATCGCGTTCGCGCCGTACGTGTCGGACTATTCGCGCTATCTGCCGGAAAACGTCGGCGTGGCGTCGACGTTCTGGGCGACCTATCTCGGCTGCACGATCGGCTCGACGCTCGCGTTCATCTTCGGCGCGGTCGCGGTGCTCGCGGTGCCGGCCGGCGCGGACGCGATGGATGCGGTCAAGCAGGCCACGGGCCCGCTCGGCCCGCTGATGCTCGTGCTGTTCCTGCTCAGCGTGATCAGCCACAACGCGCTGAACCTGTACGGCGCGGTGCTCGCGGTGATCACGTCGGTGCAGACGTTCGCATACAAGTGGATTCCGACCGCGAAGGCACGCGCGGTGGTGTCGGTCGTGATTTTCGTCGCGTGCTGCTACGCGGCGATCGGTGCGTCGACGAACTTCGTCGGCAACCTCGTCGATCTCGTGCTCGCGCTGCTCGTCGTGCTGGTGCCGTGGACGGCGATCAACCTGATCGACTTCTACGTGATCCACAAGGGCAAGTACGACATCAAGTCGATCTTCATGGTCGATGGCGGGATCTACGGCCGCTTCAACCCGCAGGCGCTGCTCGCGTATGCGATCGGCATCCTCGTGCAGATTCCGTTCATGAACACGCCGATGTATGCGGGCCCGATTCCCGCGCATCTCGGTGGCGCGGACCTGTCGTGGCTGGTGGGGCTCGTGCTGACGTCGCCGCTGTACTACTGGCTCGCGACGCGCGACAGCGCGTACCGGCGCCGGCAGACGGGCGCGACGATGCCGCCGACGGCGGCGCGGTAACGACGGGGAAGGAAGGGGGCCATCGCATCCGTTCAGACACGGTGGCCCGTTAGTACGTCAGACCACCGCCGAGCGCGCGACGCGCACCGGCACCGACTTGTACGACGGCGTGCCGCTTTCCTTGTCGATGTAGTCGAGCGGCACGAGCACGTTCGCTTCCGGGTAGTACGCGCCGACCGACCCCGGCGCGATGTCGTACTCGATCGCGGTGATCTTCTCGAGGCGCAGCGCGCGACCCGATGCGGTGACCGTCTCGATGTCGACGAGGTCGCCGTGTTCGAGCCCGTACTTCGCGAGATCGGCAGGGTTCATGAACAGCACGTCGCGCCGGCCGAACACGCCGCGATAGCGGTCGTCGAGCCCGTAGATCGTCGTGTTGTACTGGTCGTGGCTGCGCAGCGTGATCAGCCGCAGCACCTGCTCGGCGCCGAGCACGTCGGCGTCCTCCTTTACGCCCTTGTAGACCGAGAACATCGCCTTGCCGGTCGGCGTCGGCCACACGCGCTCGGTGGGCGGCAGCGGCAGGCGGAAGCCGCCCGGCGTGCGGATGCGCTCGTTGAACGCCTCGAAGCCGGATACCGTTTTGTCGATCAGGTCGCGGATGCGGTCGTAGTCGGCGATCAGGTCGAGCCACGCGACCTTGCTGGCCGGCAGCGTCGCATGCGCGATGCCCGCGACGATCGCCGGCTCCGAGCGCAGCTGGTCGGACGCAGGCTTGAGCTTGCCGGCCGACGCGTGAACCATCGACATCGAATCCTCGACGGTGATCGACTGCCGGCCGGTGGCCTGCATGTCGAGCTCGGTGCGGCCGAGCACCGGCAGGACGAACGTTTCCTTCGCGACCAGCAGGTGCGAGCGGTTCAGCTTGGTGCCGAGATGCACGCTCAGGTCGAGCTTCGCCATCGCCGGGAACGACTGTTCCGGATCGGGCAGCGCGACCGCGAAGTTGCCGCCGAGGCACAGCAGCGCCTTCGCGGTGCCGTCGATCATTGCCTGCATCGCCTGCACGGCGTCATGCCCGTGATGCGCGGGCGGCGTGAAGCCGCACACGTCCTCGATCTTCTTCAGGAACTCGGCCGACGGCTTCTCGGTGATGCCGACCGTGCGGTTGCCCTGCACGTTCGAGTGGCCGCGCAGCGGGCACACGCCGGCGCCGGGCTTGCCGATGTTGCCGCGCATCAGCAGCAGGTCGGCGATCAGGCGGACGGTTGCGGTGCCCTTGTTGTGCTGCGTGACGCCCATCCCGTACGTGACGATCGTCGCGTTCGACTTCGCGTACGCGAGCGCGACCTGTTCGAGCTGCGCCTGGCTGAGCCCGCTCGCGCGCTCGATGTCGTCCCACGACGTGGCTTCGAGGTCGGCCGAGAACGCGTCGAAGCCGTTGGTGTGCTGCGCGATGAAGTCGCGGTCGAGCACGTTGCCGCGCTCGGCTTCGAGCTGCAGCAGCGCCTTCATGATGCCCTTCAGCGCGGCCGCGTCGCCGCCGGCGTCGACCTGGTAGTACGTCGATGCGATGCGGGTCGAGCCGAACGACGCCATCTCGATCATGTCCTGCGGATCGGCGAAGCGTTCGAGCGCGCGCTCGCGCAGCGGGTTGAACACGATGATCGGCACGTTGCGGCGCGCGCACTCGTGCAGCGTGCCCATCATCCGCGGGTGGTTCGTGCCGGGGTTGTGGCCGATCGAGATGATCAGCTCGCAGTGGTCGAAATCCTCCAGCGATACGGTGCCCTTGCCGATGCCGATCGACTGCGGCAGGCCGACGCTGGTCGGCTCGTGGCACATGTTCGAGCAGTCGGGGAAGTTGTTGGTGCCGAGTTCGCGCGCGAACAGCTGGTACAGGTACGCGGCTTCGTTCGACGCGCGGCCGGACGTATAGAACTCGACCTGGTCGGGCGGCAGCGCGCGCAGCACTTCGCCGATGCGCGCGAACGCGTCGTCCCATTCGATCGCGCGGAACGTGTCGGTCGCGCGATCGTAGACGAGCGGATGCGTGAGCCGGCCCATGTTCTCCAGTTCGTAGTCCGACATGCGCAGCAGCGACGACACGGTGTTCGCCGCGAAGAACTCGGGCGTCACGCGCTTGGTCGTCGCTTCCCACGTGACGGCCTTCGCGCCGTTCTCGCAGAACTGGAACGTCGACTTGTGTTCCTTGTCGGGCCAGGCGCAGCCGGGGCAGTCGAAGCCGTCGGGCTGGTTGGTCCGCATCAGCACGATCGGCGCCTCGATGGTTTCCATTTGCGTGCGCACCGCATCGGCTGTCGCGCGAAGCGCGCCCCAACCACCGGCGGGCCCGTCGTACTTCCTGATGCCTGGCACTTCGCGTCGATTTGTCATGTTGAATCTCCATCAGCCTTACCCGGTGCGGGCGGCTCGGTTTGCGCCGTGTCGCGGCGTGGGGCGGCTCCGTCCGGTGGACGGAGCCGGTCATGCATGCCCCGGGCGTGCGGGGCATGCTGTTTTTCAGTGCGCGTCCTTCTTCGCGCCCGACGACTTCTTGCCGGACGCTTTCGCGGCAGGCGCGGGCGGCGGGGCGTCGGCGGGCGTGTCACCCGTCTTCACATCGTCGCTGGCCTTGGCCGCCTTGCCGTTCGGTTTCGCCTTGCCGTCGGCGTCCTTCTTCGCGTCCCTGGTCTCCTTCGCTTCAGGCGCGGCGAGCTTGGTGAACTTCACTTCGTCGCTGGCCTTGTCGTAGTCGACCTCGCACCGGTCGCCCGACTTCAGCCGGTCGGCGAGGATCTCCTTCGCGAGCCGGGTCTCGATGGTCTGGCGGATCTGGCGCTTCAGCTCGCGTGCGCCGAACTCCGGCTGGTAGCCGGCTTCGGTCAGGTGCTCGACGAGCGAATCGCCCATCACGAGCGTGATGTCCTGCGCGGCGGCGGTGCGCACCACGCGGTCGAGCTGGATCTGCACGATCGCGCGGATGTTCTCCTTCGACAGCGCGTGGAAGACGATCACCTCGTCGATCCGGTTCAGGAACTCGGGGCGGAAATGGCCCTTCAGCACCTGCATCAGTTCCTCGCGGATCGCCTTGTCGGTCTTGCGCGCGGCTTCCGGCTGCGTGAGGTTGTCCATGATGATCGCGGCGCCGAGGTTGCTCGTCGCGATGATGATCGTGTTGCTGAAGTCGACCACGCGGCCCTTGCCGTCGGTCAGGCGGCCGTCGTCGAACACCTGCAGCAGCACGTTGTAGACGTCCGGATGCGCCTTCTCGATCTCGTCGAGCAGGATCACGCTGTATGGGCGGCGCCGCACGCGCTCGGTGAGCTGGCCGCCTTCGTCGTAGCCGACGTAGCCGGGCGGCGCGCCGATCAGCCGCGCAACGGCATGCCGTTCCATGTACTCGGACATGTCGATGCGGATGATCGCCTGCTCGTCGCCGAACACGGTCTCGGCCAGCGCCTTCGCGAGCTCGGTCTTGCCGACGCCCGTCGGCCCGAGGAACAGGAACGTCGCGATCGGACGGTGCGTCTGGCCGAGCCCCGCGCGCGACAGCCGCACGGCATCGCTGACGGCCACCACCGCGTCGCTCTGGCCGACCACGCGCTCGCGCAGCTGCTCTTCCATCTTCAGCAGCTTCTGGCGTTCTTCCTGCGTGAGTTCGGACACGGGGATGCCGGTGAGCCGCGACACGACCTCGGCCACCGATTCGACGGTGACCTCGAGCGTCTCGGAGCCGGTCTTGCGCTGCCACGCCTCCATCATCTCGTCGACGGATTTTTGCTTCGCGTTGATCTGCTCCTCGAACTGCTTCGCCTCGTCGAAGCGCTTGCGCGACGTGGCGTAGTCCTGCTCGCGCTTCAGTTGTGCGATCTGCGCTTCGCCTTCCTGGATGTCGACCGGGCGCGAGGTCGCGCCGATCCGCACGCGCGCGGCGGCCTGGTCGATCAGGTCGATCGCCTTGTCGGGCAGGAAGCGCGACGTGATGTAGCGATCGGCGAATTCCGCGGCCGCGACGAATGCGTCGTCGGCGAACGTGACCTGGTGGTGCGCCTCGAGGCTGTCGCGCAACCCGCGCAGGATCACGATCGTCTGCTCGACGCTCGGCTCCGGCACGAACACCGGCTGGAAGCGCCGTTCGAGCGCGGCATCCTTCTCGATGTACTTCTGGTATTCGTTGAGCGTCGTCGCGCCGATCAGGCTCAGCTCGCCGCGTGCGAGCGCGGGCTTCAGCACGTTCGCGATGTCGAGGCCGCCTTCGCCGCCGCCCTGGCCGGCACCGACGATCGTGTGCAGCTCGTCGATGAACAGGATCAGTTCGTCCTGCTTCGCCGTGACTTCGTCGATCAGCTGCTTCGCGCGCTCCTCGAACTCGCCGCGATACTTCGCGCCGGCCACCATCGAGTTGATGTTGACTTCGACGAGCCGCTTGTCGCGCAGCACCTCGGGCACGTCGCCGTTGACGATCCGCTGCGCGAGCCCTTCGACGATCGCCGTCTTGCCGACGCCCGGCTCGCCGATCAGCACCGGGTTGTTCTTCTTGCGACGTGCGAGCACCTCGATCGTGCTCTCGATTTCCTGCGCACGGCCGAGCACCGGGTCGAGCTTGCCCTGGCGCGCGATCGCGGTGAGGTCGCGGCCGAACTTGTCGAGGTTCGGCGTGCCGGTCGGCGCATCGACGCGGCCGTCCTCGGCGCCTTTGCCGACCACCTTCACGACCTTCTGGCGCAGCGCCTCGGGCGTCACGCCGTATTTCTTCAGCAGCGTGCCGGCGACGCTGTCCGGCACCGACGCGAGCCCGATCAGCAGGTGCTCGGGGCCGATGTACGAGTGGCCGAGATCGCGCGACGCCTGGAATGCGTACTGCACGGCCTTCTTCACGCGCGGCGAGATCGACAGCTTGTCGAGCGGCGCATCGGGATCGGCCGTGCCGGTGTGCGCATGCGCGTCGATGTACGACTTGATGTCCTCCGGCGACAGCTTCAGTTCCTTCAGCAGCGCGGCGCACACGTCGGTGTCCGCGAGCGCGTACAGCAGGTGTTCGGAATCGAGCTCGCTGCGGCGCAGCTCGTGCGCCTTCTCGGCCGCGCGTTGCAGCAGCTCCAGCGTCTGCTCGCTGAACGCGTCGGTCGGGTCGACCGATTCGCGCGGAATCTCGGCGGCGAGCGGCGATTCGTCGTCGAGCCCGCCGAACAGCGACGACGAGCCGCCACCGCCGAGCAGCGAATCGAACGGGTTCAGCATGCTCTGATGCCGCATCAGCTGACGGAAGTGGTAATCGCAGATCGAGATCGTCTTGCGCTCGCCGTCCTGCATCACGGTTGCGCGCGCGACGGCGGGCCGCGCGTGGCAGATATCGCAAAGTGCGGGCATGGTGGTCTGGCTCCTGTCGGTGAAAGTGGGTCGAAGGGTGAAGTCCCGATGCGGTGCGGCGCTTGGGCGCTTCCGACCGCGAACGCACGACACGCGGCACGGCGGCGCGCGGGCGGCACCGGTGCTGTCACGCAGCGCGCGTCGGCGTCGTGCACGGTCGCGGTCAGGGCGGCAAGCGTGCGTGCCGGGAGGAGCCCACGGCATCGCTTCGACTGCGTTCAAAATAGCGAATCGGCGGAGGCTATCCAAGGCACAGTTCCGCACCGGCCCGGCCGTGAATTGCACCCTCGCATGCGCGCGCGCACGGGTGGCAAGGAGTACAGACGGGCGGGCGCACGGCGCCACGGGCGTGCGCGGCGTGCGCGGCGTGCGCGGCGTGTGATGACAGGAAGCGGAAGCGGGCGGCGCGCGAACGGATCGCGGTGCGACATCGGCGCGCAGGGCGTCGGTTATCGGGGGATCAAAGGCAGCACGGATGGGGCGGCGCGACGGAAGCGCGGCAGGGGGCGCGTGCCGCGAGCGGCCAAGCGCCACCACGCACGCACCGCAGACGATGCGTGTGGGGCGGCCGCAGGCGAGGGCGGGTTGCACGGTCCGGGCCGGACACGGCGCAACCGTGGCGTGCCGCGGTCAGTCCGAGAGGGTCATCGCCAGCCGCTGCCGGGCGATCTGCTTCACGTCCTTCGACAGTGCCGCATTCGGCAGGCCATTGGCCCAGACGGAGAACGAATCCTCGATCAGGTTGCGCGTGTCGGGCGGCAACTCCGCCAGGACCAGCGACAAGACGGTGAACAGCACGGCGGTGTCGCCGGCCTGGCTGCTCGCGTTCGCGTCGACCGCCTGCTTCAGGTGGTCGACCGACGCCTGCAGCGCCTGCAATGCCTCATTCGACTCGCTCATCACACACTCCATGCAAGATGGGTTTGATCGGCGACGAACATGCGGCCGGCGGGGCGGCCGCTCGCGCACGACACCCGGCGGGCATCGCGCGCAGGCAACCGCGGTCAGGCCGCCGTGCCGGCCTGCGGCGCCACGGCCACCGATGCTTCGCTCGTGAGCATCAGGAACGTGAACGTTTCGCGCAGGTACAGGCGGACGACCTTGTCGGTATGGCTCGTGTAGCCGATCGATACGTCTTCCCCGAGGTGCAGCTCGTAATCGCCGCCGCGCGTGGACAGCACGCAGCCGCCGCTGATCGCCGGCGCCCAGATGATCTCGCCGCTGACGATCCGCTTGATATGGCCGAGGACCGGATAGCCCTGGTCGCGCGCTTCGCTGAGCGCCGTGTACGCATCCGAGCCGAGCACGACCGAGTACGGGCCGTCGACGCCGGCAAGCCGCAGCGCTTCGAGCGCGTCGCTGATCGCGTCGGGATACGCGCTCACATCCGCCGGCAGCGTGAGCTTGCGGTTCGACGTGCCTTCGCGGATGCCGAGAATGCCGGCGGCCGGGTAGCCGTCGAAAATCGCGCCGTCTTCGGCGAACGCGAGCCGCTGCGCGGCGTCCTTCGCCGGTTGCCAGTCGGCGTCGCGCGCGCCGCGCTCGACGCTGTCGATCGCATCGCGGCTCAACTCGAACGGCACCGTCAGCTCGACGATCGTGCGGACTTCGCGCAGCCGCGCATTCACCAGCTCGCGCGGGGCGGCGACGTCGACGAGGTGCCCGGTGCCGACGGCCGACAGCTCGGGGCCTTCGGGGCCGTCGACATCGACGACGCGGCGGCCGGCCACCGATCGTTTGAACGTGCGTGCCACTTCTTCCTCGATTTGCTCCCAGGCGGAGGACGAGATCGGGGCGAGTTCGCGGTGCAGGTTATTCATGGGTTTGGGTTGCCTCACGTCAGCGAAAACACTTCATGGTGGCCGATCGGCTGACGGACTGCGTCTGGGCCCGGCAGGCCGATCGAGGACGAAATGCATATTAGCAGGCTCTATTGACACCGCTGCAGCACAAATCGAAACGACACGCTGCGGTGGCGCAACTGTTCTGCAATTCACGTGCGGGGAGAGGGTGTGCGCTTGTGCTGAACACCGCGGCGGATGGCGATACCCGGGGGCGCACCGGCGCCCGCGTCGCTCGGGCCGGGCTCGACGGCGTGCCGAACCCTTGGCGGCCGACGGCCGATCGCGTGTCGTACATTCTTACGAACATTCATCCGGCAGGGGTTCCGGACGCCGGGGCTCGGCCGCGTTCAGTTGCCGGGGCCGAGCCCGGATGAATCATAGGCGCAGTCTATTGAAGCTTCGCAACGAGTGAAGGGCGTGCATGGCGCGACCACACGCCTCGCCCGGCGCGGGGTAGGCGCGCCGGACTGCCCTCGGTGACGATGTGCGTTACGACGGCACGCCTTTCAGCGAGCCGATCTTCAGCGAGCCGTCGCGATGCGGCGCGGAGGATGCCGGTTCCGGTTCCGGCTCCACGGCGTCGGCGGCCGGCGCCGCGCGATCGGCGAGCGCTTCGAGCAGGTCGGCGGACGGCACGAAGAACAGCGAGCCGGTGACCGCGCGGCTGTAGTCGAGCAGGCGGTCGTAGTTGCCGGGCGGGCGGCCGACGAACATGTTCTCGAGCATCTGCTCGATCGGCGCAGGCGAACGCGCGTAGCCGATGAAGTAGGTGCCGAATTCGCCCGCGCCCGGGCGCCCGAATGGCATGTTGTCGCGCAGGATCTTCACTTCCTGGCCGCCCTCGTCGAGCGTGGTCAGCGAGCTGTGCGAGCACGACGGCTTCACGTCCGGCGCGAGCTCGATGTCGGCGAGCTTGGTGCGGCCGATGATGCGCTCCTGCGTCTCGACCGCGAGCGCGTTCCAGCCGGCCATGTCGTGCAGGTACTTCTGCACGATCACGTAGCTGCCGCCGGCGAATTCCGCGTCCTCGTCGCCGATCACCGTGAAGTCGACCGCCGCGCGGCCTTCCGGGTTCTCGGTGCCGTCGACGAAGCCGATCATCGCGCGCTGGTCGAAATTGCGGAAGCCGTGCACCTCGTCGACGACCGTGACGGCATCGCCGAGCGCGCCGAGCAGCTGCGTCGCGAGTTCGAAGCACAGGTCCATCGCTTCCGCGCGAATGTGCAGCAGGATGTCGCCCGGCGTCGCGACCGCGACGCGCTGGCCCGCGCCGAATTCACGGAACGGATGCAGCGCGGCGGGGCGCGGGTTGCCGAACAACGCATCCCACGCGTCGGCGCCGAAGCCGCACACGCAGGTGAGGTTGCCGCCCGGCACGCGCTTGCCGACCGAGCGCACGAGCGCGGCGATGTCGCCGCACCATGAGCGGATCGTGTCGGCGTGATCGGCGCCGGGATTGATCGTCGCCACGAGGAAGATCGCGCTGCGCGTGATCGTGCTGTGAACGTTTTGGGGGAGCGGGGGAGGTGTCTGCATCGTGGGCTGCCGGTCAGTCATGTCGGGACGGAAGTGCCGTGGCGCGCGAGGGCGAACGGTTGAACTGTGTCATGCGACTGTTCTCTTTGTGTCACGCGGATGAAGGACGCAGTGCGGGCATCCCGCAACGGGCCGCAGCGGTGGCGGCCGCACGGGGCGCGCGACCTGCCTGCCCCGCGTGACGTCGTCGAGCAAGCAATCTAGCAGCTTCGACCGGTCTTTGGAACACGAATCGCCAAACTGTCATGCGAATCCGTCAAACAGGGCCGGATTTTGGCCGGCGCCCGCTCAGCTGTACTCCTGGCCCATGCGGCGCTGTGCTCTTGAGCGTGCGTGCGGCGTGCAGTAGATTAGGTCCCGCTGCGCCGCCACGAGGAGCGTCATCATGAACCTGCTGGAAGCGATGCGTGTGTATGTCGCGGTGGTCGAGCATGGCGGCCTGTCCGGCGCGGCGTCCGAGCTGCAACTCGACGAAGCGCAGGTGAGCGAACGGATCGACGGCCTCGAACGGTATCTCGGCTGCCGCCTGCTGCTGTGCCGCGACCACGACGACGTCGCCTGCACCGATGCGGGTGACGCGTTCCACGTGTGCTGCCGCCGGACGCTGTCCGCGGTCGAGCAGGCGACCGGCGCGGCCGGCCCGCATGCGACGGACAGGCCGGATCGGCCCGACGCGCACGATACCGTGCATGCCGCCGCGCGCGATGCGACGTTCCCGCCGCCGCCCGGCGCCGCTCATGCCTCAACCCAGCGACTGTCACCTTGAATACGACCTCCATTCCCTGCTCGCCCGCCGAGCGCATCCGCCGCCGCTTCGGCCATTTCCTTCACGCGGCCGAACTGGCCGGACTGATCGTGATCGGGCTCGCGACCGCGTTCGCGATGGCGCAGGAAGCGTGGAAGGTCGTGCTCGCGGGCGAGGTGTCGCTGACCGACCTGCTGCTGATGTTCCTGTATCTCGAAGTGCTCGCGATGGACGTGCGCTACCTGCGGCTTGGCCGCTTGCCCGTGCGGTTTCCGCTGTTCATTGCGATGACGTCGCTCGCGCGCGACCTGATACTGCGCGGCGCAACCGACAGCCCCGAGCGGATGCTGATGACGACGGTCGGGATCGTGCTGCTCGCCGTCGGCGTGCTGATCCTGAGTTTCGGCCAGCACCGCTTCCCGGCCGACGTCGCCGATGTCGAGGACGATGCGCATGCGCGCAGGTAACGCGCGGCCGGCCGCATGCATTTTCGCTGTCCCTGCAAGGAGGGAGCTGGATGAGCACACATTCCGTTGAATCGAAGCGGGCGATCGAGCTGCAGCACGCGGCGTCGGACGCCTACCGGCTGGCGCGCGACACGCGCGATGCCGATCCGGCGCTCGCCCGCGCGCCCACCGTCACCGGGTTGCAGCGAGAAGCTGCGTACGCCTATGCCGACGCGGCGCGTGCACGCGAGGCGGCCATCGGCATCTGAATCGAACCTTGGCGTGCCGCATCGGTTGCGGCGCTGCCACTGACCCTCCCACCGAGCGAGGTATCGCATGACCAAGCAACTGATCGTCGCCGTGTTCGGCAGCGTCGACACGGCCCGCCAGGCCGCGAACGATTTCGAGGCGCTGTCGGAGAAGGACGAAGGATTCCACATCGAGAACGGCGTCGTCGTCGAGAAGGACGCGACCGGCAAGCTCGCGGTCCTCCACGCGGAATCGCGTCCGTTCAAGGGCGGCGTGATCGGCGCGATCGCGGGCGGCTTGCTCGGCCTGCTCGCCGGGCCGCTCGGCGTGGTCACCGGCATGGCGGCCGGTGCGGGCGCCGGCATTCTCGCGGAAGCGGCCGGCAACGCGCTGCTCGACGGCACGTTCGTCGAGACGGTGGCGGCGCGGCTCGTGCCCGGCAGCGTCGCGATCATCCTGGAAGCGAAGGAAGACACGCCGTTCTCGGTCGACAACGTCGTGACCGGATTCGGCGGCAAGGTGTTTCGCCAGTCGCTCGACTGAGCGTGTCGTCGTCGAACCGTAAAGGGAGAACCGCATGCACATCGAACAATCGTACCGGCGCTTCGACATCACGGCGACGCTGTCGCCGCTGCCCGGCCACGGCAACCGCGCGATCGCGAGCGTCGAGGTGACGACCGACGATCCGGCCCGCCTCGCCGATCTCGGCACCGGGCAATTCCTGCAGATCCGCAAGTGGGTCGAGTCGAACGACATCGCGTTGCTGACGGTGGTGTTCGACGAGTGCAAGGTCGCGATCGATCACTACGCGGACAACGTCGACGACGCTTGAGCGCACGCGGGGCCGGCGCATCAGCCGGCTTCACGTGACTGGCCGCCCGACGGCCGCCGGCAAACCGCGACGACGCACGCCGGCACCGCGCCCGGCGAATGCTTGCCACGCGATCGCGCGGGGCCGTTTGCGGTCGCGTTCGAATCTGTTCACCACGCCGGCCGGATTTCACGTTTCCTCGCCAAACTGTCACTTACATTCGTCGAAATGACGCAGTAGGATGCCGAACCTTGTCTAGATGAGATTCGCATTGCTATCCGCCTTCAATTTCGATAACGGACGAGGTTCGCACCGGGACGCCCGCGCCCGGGCACGGCTATCCGGCTTCGTGCACCGGCGCGGCCATGCCGCCCGTGCATCGCACGCCGGTTCACCGCTGGCGGGGCGAGGCGGATGAAGCTCTACGAGAAATTTGCAAACGACATAGAGAGACTCATCCGGCAGGGCGTATATCGACACGGCGATCGTGTTCCTTCGGTGCGGCAGGCGAGCCAGCAGCACCGGATCAGCATCACGACCGTGCTGCATGCGTATCTGTTGCTGGAAAGCCGCGGGCTGCTGGAGAGCCGGCCGCAGTCGGGCTATTTCGTGAACCTGCGACGCGACGACAGCCATGCGCCGGTGCGCGAGCTGCGGCCGTCGAAGCCGATCGCGATTTCGTCGTCGGTCGACGTGAGCCGGCTCGTGCTGTCGACGCTGCGCTCGATCGGCACCGACGACGCGGTGCCGCTCGGTTCGCCGTACCCGGACCCGAGCCTGTTTCCGTTCGAGAAGCTGAACCGCTACGCGTATGCGGCCGGCCGCGACAAGTCGCTGTGGGGCGTGACGGACGGCTTGCCGCCGGGGCATCCGCGGCTGATCCGGCAGATCGCGCGCCGCTACCTGGAAAACGGGATGTCGGTGGATCCGAACGAGATCATCGTGACGGTCGGCGCGACGGAGGCGATCAACCTGTGCCTGCAGGCGGTCGCGAAACCGGGCGACACGATTGCAGTGGAATCGCCGACGTTCTACGCGATGCTGCACGCGATCGAGCGGATGGGAATGAAGGCGATCGAGGTCGCGACACATCCGGAATACGGGATCGACATCGCGGCGCTGGCCGCGATCGCGAAGGCGCAGCCGATCGCCGCGTGCATGGTGATGCCGAACTTCCAGAACCCGCTCGGCTTCCAGATGCCGGACGAGCGCAAGCGCGAGCTGGTCGAGTTCGCCGCGAAAGCCGACCTGCCGATCATCGAGAACGGCGTGTACAACGAACTGTACTTCGGCAACATGCATCCGAGCACGCTGAAGTCGTTCGACCGGCACGACATCGTGCTGCATTGCTCGTCGTTTTCGAAGAGCCTGACGGCCGCGTACCGGATCGGCTGGGCGCTGCCGGGCCGCTATCGCGAGCAGGTCGAGAAGCTGAAATTCCTGAACACGCTCGCGACGCCGTCGCTGCCGCAGCTCGCGATTGCCGAGTTTCTCGAACGCGACGGCTACGAGCATCACCTGCGGCGGATTCGCAAGGCCTACGCGCAGCAGGCGAACCTGATGCGCACGATGGTGTCGCGATTCTTTCCGGAGGGCACGCGCATCTCGAGCCCGGCGGGCGGGTACGTGCTGTGGATCGAACTGCCTGCGCAGATCGACGCGATGCGGCTGTACCAGCTTGCGCTGGAGCAGGGGATCACGATCGGGCCAGGCTACATGTTCTCGATCACGGACAGCTACCGGAACTTCATCCGGCTGAACTACAGCAGCCCGTGGTCGCCGGAGATCGAGCAGGCGGTGATCGCGGTCGGCAAGCTCGCCGCCTACTGCCTCGACTGAGTGAGCCGCCGCGCGTCGCGTGTCATGCGGCACGCGCGCGGCGTCACGTCAGCCGGTACGACTGCGCGCCCGTTCCCGCGAGCGTGCCGCCGTCGACGATCAGGTATTCGTTGCGGATCGGCTTGCCGTCGAACCAGCACTGCAGGATCTCCAGCGTGCCGGCCGCGTAGCGCGCCTGCGCGGACAGCGACGTGCCCGAGATATGCGGAGTCATCCCGTTGAACGGCATCGTGCGCCACGGGTGATCGGCCGGCGCCGGCTGCGGATACCACACGTCGCCGCCGTAGCCCGCGAGATGTCCGGACGTGATCGCATTGACGACCGCGTCGCGGTCGACCAGCTTGGCGCGCGCGGTGTTGATCAGGTACGCGCCGCGCTTCATGCGCGCGATCATCGCCGCGTCGAACAGGTGCTCGGTCGACGGGTACAGCGGAATCTGCAGGTTGACGATGTCGACGGCGCTCGCGAGCGACGCGGCATCGGCGTGATACGTGAGCCCGAGTGCCTGCTCGATCGATGCATCGAGCCGGTGGCGTTGCGTGTAGTGCAGCTGCAGCCCGAACGGCTGCAGCCGGCGCAGCACGGCGAGCCCGATGCGCCCCGCGCCGACCGTGCCGAAATGCATGCCTTCGACGTCGTAGCTGCGCGACACGCAATCGGCGATGTTCCAGCCGCCTTGCTGCGCGATCGCATGCGACGGCAAGTAGTTGCGCACCAGCGCGAGCGTCGTCATCACCACGTGCTCGGCCACGCTGATGCTGTTCGAGCCGGTGACTTCGGCGACGGTGATGTGCGCGCGCGCGGCGGCGTCGAGATCGACGTGATCGGAGCCGATGCCGGCCGTCAGCGCGAGCTTCAGCTTCGGCGCGCGGGCGATCCGTTCGGCCGTCAGGTACGCGGGCCAGAACGGCTGCGAGATCACGATGTCCGCTTCGGGCAGCCGGCGCTCGAATTCGGAGTCGGGGCCGTCCTTGTCGCTCGTGACGATCAGCGTGTGGCCGTGCGCTTCCAGATAGGCGCGCAAGCCGAGCGCGCCGGACACCGAGCCGACGAGTTCGCCGGGACGAAAGCCGGGCGGGCCGGCCGGCGTCGGCGCGGTCTGCCCGTCCGCGTAGTGCGTGATGACCGGAATCGCATCGCGCACGTAGCGCGGCGGATAGCCGTCCACGGGATCGGGGTAGAGCACGCACAGGACGGTGGCCATCGGGTAGTACTCCTGGTGACGGGGAGAAGGCGGCACGCGGCTTGCGCGGGAGGCGCGGCGTGCGTCGCGGGCCGCTGCCGTGTTGCGCCGCAACGTTGATGACGTTCTACGCCCGTCATGGATCTCGTACAAGCTACAGTGCGTGTTTGCGTGCGCTGCGGGGACGTCTGTACCTGTTCTTTTCAGGAGGGATGTCGATAATGGGATCGTTACCTGACTTTTCGGGAGCCACGTCATGACTGCAAGCGACGATTCGTCGTCACGCCCCGATCTCACGCAAGGCATCGCGCTCGACGAGCTCGCCGACGGCGCAATGATCGAGGGCCATGTCGGCGATGCAGCGGTGCTGCTCGTGCGCCGCGCCGATGAACTGTTTGCCGTGGGCGCGCAGTGCCCGCACTACGGCGCGCCGTTGGCCGACGGCTTGCTGGAGGGCGACACGATCCACTGCCCGTGGCATCACGCGGCGTTCTGCCTGCGCACCGGCGCGCTGCTGCGCGCGCCCGCGCTCGACGGGCTGCCGTGCTGGCGCGTCGAACGCCGCGACGGCCGCGCCGTCGTGCTCGACGAGCGGCCGGCCGCCGCGCCGCCTGTATTGAATGCCGCCGGACTGCCCGCGTCGGTGGTAATCGTCGGCGGTGGCGCGGCTGCCATCGCGGCCGCGGTGACGCTGCGGCAGGAAGGCTATCCGCATCCCGTCACGCTGCTCACGGCCGATGCCGATCCGCCGTACGACCGGCCGAACCTGTCGAAAGACTATCTCGCCGGCACGGCCGATGCCGACTGGCTGCCGCTGCGTGCGCCGTCGTTCTATGCGGACCATCACATCGACGTGCGGTGCGGCACACGCGTCGTACGCATCGACCCCGCGCAGCAGGCGGTCGAACTGGCCGACGGCAGCCGCGTCGGCTACGGCGCGCTGCTGCTTGCAACGGGTGCCGAGCCGAACCGGCTGACCGTGCCCGGCGCGGATCTGCCGCACGTGTGCGTGCTGCGCTCGCGCGCCGATTGCGACGCGCTGATCGGCAAGCTGAAAACGGCGCGTCGCTGCGTCGTGGTCGGCGCGAGCTTCATCGGGCTCGAAGCGGCCGCCGCGCTGCGCACGCGCGGGCTCGACGTGCAGGTCGTCGCGCCCGATGCGCATCCGATGGCGCGCGTGCTCGGCGAAGCGCTCGGCAGCACGATCCAGGCACTGCACGAGTCGCACGGCGTCGTGTTCCATCTCGGTGCGACGCCCGCGCGGATCACGCCGGACAGCGTGACGCTGTCGACCGGCGACGTGCTGCCGGCCGATCTCGTGGTGGTCGGCATCGGCGTGCATCCGAACGTGGCCCTCGCGCAGGACGCGGGGCTGGCCGTCGACCGAGGCGTGACGGTCGACCGCTTCCTTCAGACGAGTGGGCCCGGCATCTACGCGGCCGGCGACATCGCGCGCTGGCCCGATCCGCTGACGGGCGAGCGGATTCGCGTCGAGCACTGGGTCGTCGCCGAGCGGCAGGGCATCGTCGCCGCGCACAACATGCTCGGGCAGCAGCGGCCGTTCGACGCGGTGCCGTTCTTCTGGAGCCAGCATTACGACCTGACGGTCAACTATGTCGGGCATGCAGAGCAATTCGATCGTGTCGAGATCGATGGCGACCTCGGCGCGCACGATTGCTCGATCGCGTACTGGCGCGGCAACACGCGGCTTGCGGTCGCGACGGTGGGCCGCGATCTCGGCAGCCTGAAGGCGGAAGCGGCATTTGAGCGGCAGATTGCAGCCGCGTGACAGCGATGTGACGACATGATTCGAACCCGGAGGCGAGATGAATCCCGATGTGCGTGCCCGTTTCGAAACCGAGTTTGCGCCGCGTATCGCGGCGCGCGTGCTCGGCCTGTATCAGCCTGGCGAAGTGAGGGTGGACGTCGTGCCGCACGACGGGCAGGGCGGCACGACCTGTATCGACGTGATCGGCCTCACGTCGACGGTCGGCTTGCCGAACCGGCTGAACGCGCGGCTCGCGTGGCGTGACGATGCGATCGATGCGTTGCTGGCCGAGCCCGACCGCAGCCGCTTCGACCGCTATCTCGCGGCGCTGCCGGTCACGATCGAACGCTGGCAGATGGAGTTGCCGGTCGATTTCAGCACGCGCACCCAGCGCGATCGCGAGATCCTGATCGGCGATCTGGATTTCGATGCGTGAAACGCGCCGTGCGATGCATGCGGATGAGCCGGTTGCCGCTAGCGGTCGCGTGTCTTGATGATCACGCGGCCCTGGTCGATGCCGCCGCGCAGGGCTTCGTCGCACGTGAGCCATTCGGGTGTGACGAGCTCGGGCGCGGGCAGGTCGACCGGCGCGCCGTCGCGGAAGATCCGCACCTGCGCGACCCACGCGCCGTTCGCGTTGCGCGTCGCATCGACGCGAATCTCGTGATCCATGAAGGTGTCGGTGGCTTGCATCGGTCGGGGCCCTCCGTCGTGCGTGAACGCGGTGCGTCGATCGTAGCAGCATGGCGTGCGCCGTGCATCCGAAACGAAGCGGAACCTGCGCGCGACTCGACGCACGTGTCGACGCGCGAGACGGGAGCGAACCTGTGGCCTTCGACCTGACCTTCTCCATCAAGGTGTTCGCGGCGCTGTTCGCGATCATGAACCCGATCGCGAACATTCCGGTGTTCCTGTCGCTGACCGAAGGCGCGGCGGACGGCGTGCGCCGCAAGGTTGCGCTGACGGCCGCGATCGGCGTGACGGTCGGCTGCATCGTGTCGGCGGTGGCAGGCGGCGCGATCCTGCATGTGTTCGGCCTGACCATCGACGATTTCCGCCTCGCGGGCGGGCTGCTGGTGCTGCTGATCGCGCTGTCGATGCTGCACGGCGCGCCGAGCCGGCAGCATTCGCCGGGCGACGACGAAGGCGCCGATCCGGCCGCGGCCGAGAGCGTCGCGATCTATCCGCTGACGATCCCGTTGCTCGTCGGCCCCGGCACGATCGCGACGATGATCGTGCTCGGGCATGGCGCGTTCTCGACCGGGCAGGAATTCGCGTTCGCGCTCGGGCTTGCCGCGTTTCTCGTGTTGCTGGCCGTCTCGCTGCTGTCGGCACCGCTGATCGGCCATTACCTGTCGCCGCGCGTGACGGCGGTGACGCAACGGCTGATGGGGATGATTCTCGCGGCGATCGCGATGCAGATGATCGTCGCGAGCCTGAAGGCCGCATTCGGGCTGCCGCACTGAGTGCCGCCCATCTCGAACCGGCCGCCTGATTTCATGGAGTCGTTGATGAATACGTTGATCGTGTTGTCCTATCCCGACCTCGCGGCCGCCCATCGCGCGCTCGCCGAACTCGATACGTTGCGCGACCGGCACGTCGTCGCGCTGTCGGGAGTGGCGATCGTCGAGTGCACGGCCGATGGACAGTTGCGCGCGCATGCGGTCGACCCCGATCGCACGCCGCCCGCGTCGCTGCTCGACAGCGTGGTCGAACATATCGAATCGTCGCTCGACGCATGGCGCGAGAAGCCGGTGGACGACGCACTGATCGACCGCGTCGCGCGCAAGGCGCGCCCCGGCACCGTGTCGCTCGGGCTGGCCGCGACGCAACTCGATATCTACGCGCTGAGCACGGCGCTCGCACCGTTCGGCGGAGACGTGATCGACACGACGCTGTCGATCGACGACGAACTGAAGCTCGTCGAAGCGATCTCGAAAGCGCGCGACGGTGGCAGTCAGGCCTCAACCGACTGACGGTTCGACGAAGCGGATAGAGCGCTCGATGGTCGGCAAGTCACGCGGCAGGGTCTGAATCGAACGCACGCTATTAAGCGGCCACTCTCGTCATCCGAGAATTCCGACATGCGAAAAATCAGATCGGAAAGTTTGACCGCATGGCGCGTCAACGTGCACAAAAGACGGGATCCGGGCGACTTCACGCTACATGATCGCCTTGAAGCGATGGCGTTCTTACCGATTGCCGCGCATTGAATCTGGCAATGCAGGTCACGTGGGCGGATAGATTTATTCGATGACCGGCGAAAGCGCGACATGCCTCTCCTATACTCACAGAGACGCTTTTCACGGGAGGACAGCCCATCCGCACGAGTGCATCGATCAAGCCATATCGTCGTGCGACCGACGGCCGGACCTCGCTACAATCCGCCGCGGTCCCGGCAGGCAAGCGCGCCGGGCCGCCTCACAAGGAGCCACGATGCCCTACGTCCTGATCGTCGAAGATGACGCCGACACGCGGACGATGCTCGCGGCGCTCGCGCGCACGCAGCAGCTTGCATGCGACACGGCCGCGACGCTCGAGGAAGCGCGCACGCTCGTCACGACGCACCCCCCTGATCTCGTGCTGTGCGATCTCGTGCTGCCGGACGGCAACGGGATGGATCTGTTCGATGCGTTGCCGAAGCATTCGCACTGCGAAATGGTGCTGACCACCGGCCACGCAAGCCTAGAAACCGCGATCGACGCACTGCGGCGCGGCGCGACCGACTACCTGGTGAAGCCGCTCAACATGCAGCGGCTGAACAGCATCTTCGCGCGCGTGCCGCGCACCACCGCACTGCATGAAGAGATTGCCGAACTGCGTTCGGAGCTGCAGCGCCTCGGCCGTTTCGGCCGCATGCTCGGTAGCTCACCCGCGATGCAGACCGTCTACGACGCGATCGGCCGCGTGGCGCGCACCGAGGCATCGGTCCTGCTGACGGGCGAATCGGGCACCGGCAAGGAGCTCGCCGCGCAGACGGTGCACGACCTGAGCCTGCGCCGCCGCGGCCCGTTCCTCGCGGTGAACTGCGGCGCGATTGCCGCGAACCTCGTCGAGAGCGAGATGTTCGGTCACGACCGCGGCAGCTTCACGGGCGCGGAGCGCCAGCACAAGGGCTTCTTCGAACGCGCAGACGGCGGCACGCTGTTTCTCGACGAGATCACCGAGATGCCGCTCGAGTCACAGGTCAAGCTGCTGCGCGTGCTCGAGACCGGGCGCCTCACGCGGCTCGGCTCGACGCGCGAGATCGACGTCGACGTGCGTATCGTCGCGGCGACCAACCGCGATCCGGAGGCCGCGATGGCCGACGGCAAGCTGCGGCCCGACCTGTTCCACCGGATCAACGTGTTCCCGATCCCGCTGCCGTCGCTGCGCGAGCGCGGCGACGACATCCCGATGCTGGCCGATGCATTCCTGCAGCAGTTCAACGCCGAAAGCGGCCGGAACCTGCGTTTCGCACCGGCCGCGCGCGACGCGCTGAAGACCTATGCGTGGCCGGGCAACGTACGCGAGCTGCGCAACTTCGTGCAGCGCGCGAGCATCTTCTGCGACGCGGACGTGATCGATACGCTGCCGCCGCCGATCATGGACGAACTGTCGAACCTGGCCGATTCGCACGAGGATCGTGTGACCGTGCCGTTCGGCACGTCGCTCGAGGAAGCCGACGGCAAGCTGATCCTCGGCACGATCGCGCAATGCGGGGGCGTGAAGGCGCAGGCGGCCGAGGTGCTCGACGTCAGCCTGAAGACGATCTACAACCGGCTCGCGCAGCTCGAAGACGAAGTGGACAAGCCTGAATCCTGATGCCGCCGCGACCGACCCGCCGGCAGGAGTGTGATCGATGATCGACATTTCGCGGACCCGCGCCGGCAACTACGTCACGGCCGTGATGCTGGTTGCGATCGCCACCGTGCTGCAGGCGCTCGCGATCCGCTTCGGCGGCGTGAACCTGCCGCTCGTCCTCTACTATCCGCTGCTCGCGGGCGCCGCGTGGGCGACGTCGTTCCTGTTCGGGATGGCCTCGACGGTCGTCAGCGGCCTGCTCGTGTGGACGCTGTTCCTCTCGGATCCCGCGGCCTATACGCAGCCGCTGCCCGATCGACTCGTGCGGCTCGGCACCTTCGTGCTGATCTGCGCGCTCGTCTGCGCGATCGCGTCGATGCTGCGCCACGCGCGCTTCACGAGCGATGCGGCGCTACGGCGTGAAGCGGCCGCGCGCCGGCGGCTCGAAGCCGTGCTGCAGGCGCTGCCGCATGGCGTGATCGCCACCGATACGAATGGGCGGCTCACTTACCTCAACGCCGCCGCGGCCGCGCTCGTCGGCTGCCGGCCCGACGATGCGATGGGCCGCGCCGCGCGCGACGTGCTGCGGATCGCCGATCGCGACGGCCGGCGCGTTCAATCGACACCGCTCGATCTCGCGCTCGGCGGCGAGGGTGTCACATCGGATCGCCACTGGCTGCAGGCGGAAGGGAGCGAGCCGGTGCCGATCGTCGAGGTGGCCACGCCGCTCGGCGATGCGGACGGCAACGTCGACGGCGCCGTGCTGCTGCTGCGCGACGCCGGTGCCGACCGTTCGCGGGCCGATGCGTCGCGGTTGCAGCGCGCGGTCGTCGACGCGTCGCCCGACGCGATCGTCGGCATCGATGGCGACGGCCGCATCGTCAGCTGGAACCCGGCCGCGCAACGCATGTTCGGCTACGACGAAAGCCAGGCGCATGGGCGCATGTTCGAATCGCTGGTGGCGATGCGCTGGCTGAAACGCAAGCCGCTCGTGCAGTCGTTCGACGACATGCACGCGGCGGTCGGGCCGATCGACCTGCTGTGCGTGCGGCGCGACGGCCGGCGCTTCCGGGCGACCGTGTCGGCGGGCCCGGTACGCGGCGACGTGCGTGCCTCCGTCGCGTTGTCGCTGACGCTGCGCGAAGCCGGCGCGCAGCGCCGCCGCGACCTGCGCGCGCAGCGGTCGCTGCAGGGCGCACGCGATGCGCGCGATCAGGCCGATACGTCGAACCGGCTGAAGGACGAACTGCTCGCGACGGTGTCGCACGAGCTGCGCACGCCGCTGAACGTGATCTACGGCTGGGTCGAGGTGCTGCGCAATTCGGGCGACAGCGCGCTGCAGCAGCAGGCGGTCGACGCGATCGACCGCAGCGCGCGTTCGCTCACGCGGATGGTCGGCGACATCCTCGACGCGTCGTCGCTCGCGACCGGCAAGCTGCAGCTCGACGCGCGGCCGGTGGACGTCGTGCGGCTGTTCTCCGATTCGGTCGGCGCGTTCCAGACGGCCGCGTCGTCGGCCGGCATCGTGCTCGAATTCGACTGTGCGGCGTCGACCTGCGTGGTGTCGGGCGATGCCGAGCGTTTGCGGCAGATGCTGTCGAACCTCGTGTCGAACGCGCTCAAGTTCACGCCGTCCGGCGGCAGCGTGACGGTCGGGCTCGCCCGCAACGATGCGCGGGTGGTGCTGACCGTGAGCGACACGGGGCAGGGCATCGTGCCGGCGTTCCTGCCGTACGTGTTCGACATGTTCCGCCGCGCGGAGGATTCGCCGGCGTCGTCGCGGCGCGGGCTTGGCCTCGGCCTGTCGATCGTGCGGCATATCGCCGAGCTGCACGGCGGCGGCGTGACGGTCGAGAGCGCGGGCCGCAATCGCGGCGCGACGTTTACGGTGACGCTGCCGGCCGGCTGGCAACCGGTCGGCGCGATGGCGTGGGGGAATGCGCACGTGGACGGCCATCGCGCCCCGTTGACGCTCGATACGCAACGCATCCTGATCGTCGACGACGATCCGACGACGCGCGAGAGCCTCACCGCCGCGCTGACGACGTTCGGCGCGGCCGTCGCGATCGCGTCGACGGGGCGCGAAGCGCTCGCGGTGGCCGCCGACCTGCGGCCGACCGTCGTGCTGTCCGATCTCGCGATGCCCGACGGCGACGGCTTCTGGCTGCTCGACGCGTTGCGGCGCGCCGTCATGAACGGCGGCGGCGGGCCGCCCGCCATGCGGGTGCTCGCCGTGACCGCGCATGCGGGCGTGGCCGACGAACGCCGCGCGCTCGAGGCCGGGTTCGACGGCTATCTGTGCAAGCCGGTCGACGTGCGCGAACTGGCGGACAAGATCGTGCGCGTGACGAAGCAGGACGGCTGACGCGGCGGCCGTCCGTCATTGCCCTGTTGCGACGGCCCGTTTCGGTGATGCGGGGCCGGCCTCGACCGGCGGCCGGCAGGCTGCATCGCGCGCGGCATGCGATGCGCCATCACGTCCGCTTCGGCTGCGACACGCCTTCGAGCGTGTTCGCGACGTCGTCGCGCGCCGGGCCGGCCGAGCGCGTCGCGATGTCCGCGAGCGACAGCATCCCGACCAGCCGCTTGTCGTGATCGACGACCGGCAGGCGCCGCAACTGCGCATCGGCCATGTAATGCTGGATCTCGTCCAGCGAATCGTCCTCGAAACACCATTCGATCGGACCCGACGCGACTTCCTGGATCCGCGTCTCCGGCGGCTTGCCGACCGAGATCGCGCGCACCGCGAGGTCGCGGTCCGTCACCATCCCCACCAGCCGGTTGTTGTCGCATACGGGGAGCGCGCCGATGTCGTAGCGCTCCATCAACTGCGCGGCATGGCGGATCGAATCGGTCGGCGCGATGCGCACGACGTCCTGCGACATGATTTCGTTGACGCGATGCATGACGACCTCCTGGCGGGTTGGATGGGGTGATTCCTCTGCGGATTCGGCAAACCGCATGCCGTCCGGCACGCTCGGCCCGTCGTTCGCCGTTGCGTTTGCGCGGGTGCTGCCGGGGCCTTTCGTCATGCGTATCGCGTAATGCCGCCCGACGCGCGGAACATGTCCTCGAGCGGCGGGTCGATAGGGCATTCCGAATGACGAATGGCGCGTGCGCCTGTGGTCCCGGTGCTTTCGCGGCGGCGACGGATCGGTGCGTCGTTCGTGCATCGGCGCGTCATGGCCGGGCCGGGTCGCATCCTTCATGGCAACGCGCCCGCGGACGACGAAGACGCGAACGTTTCCGCAACGACCATGCCCGCGCTCGGCACGCGGCACGCGACTTGCCGTATCGACGGGGAACACGACGAAGATGACGACGACCACGTGCGGCGCGACCCGTGCCGGCTGCGCACACACCACACGGAGGCACGATGACGATTCCAAAACGGCGAGAGGGTGTGCGCTACGAGCTCAACGTTTGCGGTGGCGGGTTCGATTCGGTGAAGAGCCACTTCCAGGAATGGAAGAGCGAACCGCTGATCTACCGGCCCGAGCGCCGGATGTTCGAGGGCAAGGCGGACGTACGGCCGCTCGGGGAAGAGACGTTCGGCTCGACCGAGCCGGCGCGATTCGCGCTGCAGCGTGCGTGCGAGCCCGCCGACACGTATGCGCTCGCGGCACGCGTGCGCGACGACGGCCGCGAGCTGTGGCTCGTGATGGCCGCGTACGACGCATAGCGGCGCGCAGGCAGGCATCGCAGCGACCGACGGTGGTCCCAAACGCGCGGCACACCGCGGGACGATGTGCTTGACGCGTGAACGGACGGCACGTGGATTGCGAATTGGCGGGGACCTGCCCAACCGATTCCGCGGCTGCCGCGGATGTCAGGAGGTGTTCGATGAAACCGATCCGCACGATCCGCACGGGCGCATGCCTGCTGGCCGCCGCGTGCGCGCTGGCTGCATGCACGCAACCTGGCCCCTACGGCGCGCGAGGCGCGCCGCCCGCGCCGCCGGGCGCCCACCCGCCGTCGCCGGGCACGACGATGCCCGACGCCAATACGCGTTACGAGACACGGCCGTCGCCGGGCAACACGTTGCCGCCGGGTGCGACCGGTGGCGACCCGGTCGACGTGCCGCCACCGGGCCCGAACGGCACGCCGGGCGACCCGACGCTGCCGGGCACGCCGCCGCCGACGCAGTACTGATACATCCCACAGCCGGCGCGACGCGGGACGGTGCGCGAAACGCGTGCCCAAAACTTGCCGACAGCTTGTAAAAAAGCGGCCCTCGACGCGCTGCAAGACGGGGTACGAACCCGCGCGACCCGCGACGCGGAGCGTTCGGGCCGCTTGGCATGGAAGCTGCATCAATCCTGACCGAATACGAAACGAAACCGTGAAACGTCAGGAGGACCATCGATGTCCGTCTCGCTTGCGCTGCAGATGCGACAGCATCTGGCACTTACGCCGAGGCTTCAGCAGTCGCTGCGGTTGCTGCAGTTGTCCTCGCTCGAATTTCAACAGGAATTGCGGCAGGCGCTCGATCAGAATCCGTTCCTCGAGGATGGCCAGGGAGACGAGGAGGCTGCCGCCGACGCCCCCGGCCAGCTGGCCGAGGCCGCCGCGCCCGATGCGGCACCCCAGCCCGACGACGCTCGCCCGCAGGATGGCGAAGCCCCCGAAGTGCCCGAGGTGTCCGAAGTGTCGTTGACGGCCGCGCCCGCGCCGCGCGGCACGAGCCGCCAGGGCGACGATGCGGGCGGCCAGTCGCCCGGCGAGTGGCTGGCCGCGGAACCGTCGCTGAATCAGCAGCTGCACGATGCGTTGCGGCTCTATCCGTTGAACCGGCGTGACCGTGAAGCCGCGCGCCTCGTGATCGACGCGCTCGACGACGACGGCTACCTGCGCCAGGAACTGGCCGAACTGCTGGTCGCGGCCGACCCCGCGCTGCTGCTCTCCGAGCAGGATCTCGCGATCGCACTGCGGCTCGTGCAGATGCTCGACCGCCCGGGCCTGGCCGCGCGCTCGCTGTCCGAGTGTCTCGTGCTGCAACTCGACGCGATTCCGGCCGGCACGCCGGCGCTCGCGGAAGCGAAGGCAATCGCGCGCGAGCATCTCGAGCGTCTGGCCCGCCGCGAGACGGCCGAGATCCAGCGGCGGCTCGGCTGCGACGCGCCGACGCTGCAGGCGGCCTGCGCGCTGGTGCGCGGGCTCGATCCGCGCCCCGGCAATCATTACGGCAGCACGCGCGGCGACTACGTGGTGCCCGACGTGATCGTGCGCCAGGTGCGCGACGAGTGGATCGTGACGATCAACCCGGCCGTGCTGCCGCGCGCGCGGCTGCATGAACGCTATGCGACGCTGTTCGCGCAGTCGAGCGGCGAATGCGATTCGCCGCTCGGCCAGCAGCTGCAGGAAGCGCGCTGGCTGATCCGCAACGTGCAGAAGCGCTTCGAGACGATCCAGCGCGTCGGCGAATGCATCGTCGCGCGGCAGCGCGATTTCTTCCGCTACGGCGAGATCGCGATGAAGCCGCTCGTGTTGCGCGACATCGCCGAGGAACTCGACCTGCACGAATCGACCGTGTCGCGCGCGACGGGCAACAAGTACATGGCCACGCCGCACGGCACGTTCGAGTTCAAGCATTTCTTCCCGCGCAAGCTCGAGGCGGCCGGCAAGGGCGTGTGCTCGGCGGCGGCCGCGAAGGTGCTGATCCGCGACATGATCGCGGCCGAGCGGCACACCGATCCGCTGTCCGACGTCACGCTCGCGCAGAACCTCGCGGGCCGCGGCATCCTGCTCGCGCGTCGCACGGTGACGAAGTATCGCCAGGCGATGAAGATTCCGCCGGCTGACCTGCGCCGCCGCGACGCCGCATGACGGCGGCCCGGGCGAGCCTGTCGCGTGCACGTGCCGACCGTCGCGTCGACGCATGCGCCCACGACAGGCGCGCAACCATGCCGGCAAAGTCTCAAGCCCGGCAGAGCGCGGCGGGCGCCGTGCTGTCGGCCGGGCGCGGCAACACGAAAATGCGGGACCTCATGCCGTCGGCGAAGCCGATGGCCAGGTCGATGAGCGAAAAGGAACGTGAAAAAATGGCGTCCACGCCGCGATGCGGCAAACCGGAGCACAAGCACGATGCGTGACCGGCGACGACGTGTATTGACCACTGCTGCCATCCAGGAGGTATCCATGCTGCGATACGCGGTCATCTTCTTCATCATCGCGATCGTCGCGGCCGTGTTCGGCTTCGGCGGGATCGCGGCCGGCGCGGCCGAGATCGCGAAGATCCTGTTCTACATCTTCGTCGTGATCTTCTTCGTCACGCTGCTGCTGGGCGTCATGCGACGATGAGCGGCGCACCCATCCGGTCGCAGCGCATCGCGGAACTCGAGCATGCGCTCGCGATCGGCTTTCCGTCGGAATCGACCGTCGTCGTGCACACGGACGACGCGTCCGGGCGGCTGACGATCCAGGTCTCGTGGGTGCGTGTGCCGTCCGACGAGGACGCGCGCGAATGGCGTTGCACGGTCGACCTGCGGTTCGAGCCGGACGTGATCACGCGCTATGCGTCGCTCGGCGCGGCCGACCGGCTGCGCGTGCGCACGGTTCTGTGCGACCGCGCGCGGCGCGCGGTGGACGAGCGCAAGCCGCGCGTCGAGGAGGCGGTGATCGAATGCAACGTCGCGCTCGACGTGACGCGCGCCGACCTCGACGCGGCGCTGCGCGCGCCCTGACGCCGCTGCCGCTCGCAGGGCGGCGGCGCGGCGATCCGCGTGGCTGCTGCATCCCGAACGCGGCGAGCGCATGTCGATGTCGATGCTTCCCTCACACCCCTGCGGCGCCACCACCCGCGTGGCGGCCTGATTGCGTGGCAGCGCGCATCGTCGTGCACGCGTCAGCGCCGATGCTGCAGCCGGTGATACCAGTTCATCAGCGGCGTCGCGGTGATCCCGTGCGCGATCACCGATGCCGACACGACGGCCAGCACGGGGGCCGCGAGCGGGCGCACCGCGGCGGAGGGCCCATGTTCGAGCGCGAACAGCAGGTAGTAGAACGAGCCGATGCCGCGGATGCCGAACCACGCCATCAGCCGCCGCTGCGCATGCGTCGCGCGCGAACCGGTGAGCGTGACCAGCACCGCCAGCGGGCGCACGGCGACGAACAGCACGACGGCCAGCGAGGCCGCGCCCCACGTCAGCAGCGGGCCGGGCAGCGTCATGAGCACGCTGCCGATCATCGTCATCACGAGGGCTTCGGCGATCCGTTCGAGTTCGATCGTGAAGCCGAGCACCGATTCGGCCATGAACGCGTGCGCTTTGTCCGGATGCTTCTCGGTGGCGACGACGTCGGACGAATCGATCTGGCCGATCACGTCGCGCGGCGCGCGATCGCCGCTCGCGCGGTGCTCGACCCGGCGCATCGCGACCCCGGCCGCGAACGTCGCGATGAACCCGAATGCATGCGCGTACTGCGCGGCGCCGAACGACAGCACGATCAGCGCGAGCGCGAAGAAGCCTTCGAGGCCGAGCGCCTGCGCGTGGCGCGTGCGCAGCCAGCCGATCGTCTTCGTCGTGATCCAGCCGAGGCCGCCGCCGATCGCGGCCCCACCGGCGATGCCCCACAGCGCGGTGAGCGCGAACGCGCCCGACAGCGGCGGCAGCCCGTGCGTCGTGCCGGGTGCGCCGCACAGCGCGAGCCCGGCCAGCGCGAACGGCAGTGCGATCCCGTCGTTCAGGCCGCCTTCGCCCGACAGCGCGAAGCGCACGAGATCGCGATCGCCCGGGTCGTGCACCTGCACGTCGTGTGCGAGCACCGGGTCGGTCGGCGCGAGGATCGCCGCGAGCAGCAGCGCGGGGCCCCAGTCGAGCCCGAGGGCGAGCATCGCGCACGCGGCCAGCAGCGGCACGGTGAGGCCCATCGCGAGCAGGCCGAGGCGGCACGGCACGTGCCACAGCCGGTCGGTGAGCGGCACGCGCAGCCGCAGCCCGATCGCGAACAGCGAGACGAGCAGCGCGATCTCGACGATTTCACGCAGCAGCCGTGCGTCGCGTTCGAGATCGAGATCCAGCAGGCCGGCGCCGGCCGGGCCGAGCACGACGCCGAGCACGAGATAGATCATCGCGGTGCTGACGGGCAGGTGGCGCAGCGCGGACGTCGCGACGCCCATGCCCATCAGCACCGCGCCGACGATCAGGTACCAGAGCGTCTCGTGCATGTGTGCCGTGGCAGGCCGATCAGGTGGTCGCGCGCCGTCAGGGCTTGCGGCCGAACGCCTCGCGCAGCTTCCGCTTCGCGCGTTCGAGCGTGGCGCGGCGCGTTTTCGGCAGGTTGCGGCCCGCGCGGTTCACGTAGAAGTTCAGCATCGACATCGCCGACTGGAATGGCGACCCGTGGCGGCGGCGGCTGTGTTCGGCCGAATGCTTCAGCGACGCGGCGATCGCGGCCGGGTCGTCGGACTTGAAAATATTGGGTTCGATGTCGAGCGCATCGCTTTTTTGCGTGACGTCGGCGGACCAGCGCTTGCGGTGGTGCGGGTCGGTGCCGCGGGCGCGGCCCGGGCGTCGCGTCAGGTGCTTGCCATGCGCGTGGGTAGCGGTAGCGGAAGGCATTAAGTCGGCTCCATTGGGGTGACAGGGACGTGGTGACGGTGGCGGCGCAAACCGCGTGCCGCGCGGCGCGCGTGATCCGGACGACGAACCCGTGCCGGCCGCGGCACGGGTGTTGCTGCACAAGACGGGCTGGACGTGCCATCCCGCCAACACGCAGGAGGACATCATGCAATCGCATTCCCGGATCTGGCTGGAAAACGACGAGATCGACAACGATGCCGATGGCGACATGATCGACGCCGACGATCTCGATACGACGGTCCATGTCGACGTCTCGACGGGCAGGATCATGTTTCAGGCGGCGTGGGCGGAGGCGGCCGACCCGCCGCCCGAGACCGCGCGGCATTCGGTCGTGCTCGTGCTCGACTGCGACACGATGGAGCGCTATGCGGATCTCGACGAAAGCACGCGGATGCGCGTGCACGCGATCCTGCACGCCACGGTGGAGGACCTGCTCGAGCGCCTGCCCGACGAACACGTGACACTGACGGTCGAGCTGACCGATGCGATGCTCGACGCCGCGCGCCGGCTGCAGTAGCCGCACGGATGCGCTTTCCGATACTCGAGATTGGCGCGCGCGGACGGGCTGGCAGGCACGCCGCTTGCTGCGCGACCGGCATGGCACGACACGTGCCGCCACGCGGACGGAGGGGCTCATGAGCGGAAAGTTGAGGCATTGCAAGGTAGCCATGCTCGCGGTCGGGGACACACCGATCGATCGCTTTTCGGCGCGGGGCGCCTGAGACGATGGCCGCCGATTCCGCCCGCCGCGTGACGCTGGTCGACGAGCCGCCCGTGTTCGACGGGGCGGCGCTGCAGTTGCGTTTCGTCGTCGATGTCGATGGCGAGCTGCAAACCTGCGCCATCACGGTCGAAGCGCTGGAAGATCATTTCGGCGCACGCTCCGCGCTGGAGGCCGACTTGCGCGATGCGTTCGAACAGGGCCGCGCGCGCATCGCAGCCGCCTGCGCCGACGTGCTGGGCGACAGCAGCGGCGGCGGCAACGGTGACGGTAACGGTAACGGTAACGGCGGCGTGGTGCTGCACAGCGGCTATTTCCGTGCGCCGGCCGGTCGTGCGCGAGCGGGCCTGTTCCGGTCGCGGCGATCCTGACCCGGCTGTGGTTCCCCCCGCGTGTCGTACACCGGTTTGCCTCCCGCCGATTTGTCTCCCGCATTACACGCCGTTGAAAACTTTGCACCGCGCAGGGGCCGCCGTGTGGTGCCACATCGTGCCGCGCGCAAGCGGCACGGATAACGAGGGCGCCACGCAACCCGGCATGGTCCCTGCATGCAATGCTGCTCGCCGGCGCGCATCTCGCGCAGCCGCCAACGGGGAACGAGCATGCTGACCGCCCATGAATTCGCCACGCTGCTCCTGGTGCATCGCGCACCGGAGCAGATCCAGATCGACCGCGAGGATGTCCTTGCGCTGGTTGAACAGCACCTGATCGTGATGCAGCACGACGACGCGTCCGGCGAGCGCCGGCCTGCGTTGACGGCCGACGGCCTGTCGGTCGTGCAGTGCGTGCAGCGCAACGACGCGCGAGAGCCCGACGTCACCGACGCGTGACGGGCGGATGCGGAGTTTCCTGTGAGCGGCTAGCTGCGGGTTGCCGGCGGGCGTGTTGTCGTGAGGCTTGCTTTATTGTCCGGCCGGTCGTTCAGGGCGGTATCGATCAACGATCGCGGCATCCGTGGAGTCGCCGTCGCGAAAGGCCGAGGATACTGCTTCGACGATCGCGGGCCAGATACCCGGCTGCTGCAAGACGGGCATTTCCTTCGGCCCAGCCAATGCGCAAAACCGATTATGGAAGCTCGTTTCGGGCGTAAATCGATTTTGGATGTACAAAAACGATTACACGCAGGCTGTCTTGCACAAATTTGATTTTCCCTGGCAACTGGGGGTACGAGCAAATGCGCGATGCTCGTGACTAAAGACAAACGCCACGACTTCCCGGAATTTCATCGGCGGAAACGAGCGTGCGCTGGACGATCACGATTCGCTCGTTGGACGCGTAGCCACCAGCACGGCAACCGGTAGCGCGGCCAGCCAGTCACCGAGCTTGATCAACCCTCCCGGCACGTCGACCGCATCCCCCGCCTCCAGTCCATCCATCCACGGCCCGTCGATATCGCGCGGCAGCACGACCGCCGTATCGCCCCATTGCGCCGGTTCCACGCGCGGCAATTCCGGTGCTCCGCCGAGCAACCGGCCCGCAAGCCGTGTCGCGACCACCACCACGGTGGCCTCGTCGCTGCAGCGCGCGAACGCAACCGCATGACGCCCGAGCGGGCCGCGTACGCGCAGCGGCACGTACGCGCCGTCCGCGAACGTCGCCGGCCATCGCGCGCGCAGCGCCAGCATGCGCTCGACCAGCGCCCGCTTCACGCGCGCATCGGGCCACGTCGCCAGATACGACGCGACCGGCCCGTCGACCCGCTCGGCCGCGAGCGCGGCGAACGGCACGTCGCGGCGGTTGTCCGGATCGACGAGCGAGTGATCCCATGACTCAGATCCTTGATACAGGTCGGGCACGCCGGGCGATGCCATCCGCAGCACGGCCTGCGTCAGGCTGTTGACGACGCCGGCCGGCGCGATCCGCGCGACGAACGCATGCAGCCGGTGCGCGAAGTCGCCTGGGCCACGCGGCCGCAGGATCGCGCGGACGAACGCTTCGCAATCGCGCTCGTAGCGCAGGTCGGGCGCGAGCCAGTCGGTGTGATGCTTCGCCTCGCGCAGCGCTTTCGTCTGCCACTGCACGACGCGTTCGGTGAGCGCCGTGAGCCCCGCCGCGTCGTCGGGCGCGAGTTCGGGCGGCCAGCAGCCGACGAGCGTCTGGTACAGCATCGCCTCGGCGGCCGGCCCCGGCGCCCATGCGAGGTCGCGATGCGCGCTGCCGCGATGCGGCCGGTTGAGCGCGGACCAGTCGAGCGACACCGCGCGCCACGCGTCGGGCATTTCGCTGAGCACGGCGAGCCGCGCACGCGCGTCCTCGCCGCGCTTGTGGTCGTGCGTGGCGGTGGCGACGAGCCCGTGCGGCACGTTGCGCGCGCGGCGCCGGTTGCGCGCATGGAACGCGCCGCGCGACAGGCTGAAGTCGCCCGCGTCGGCGCCGACTTCATTGCGCGACAAGAGCCGGCCGTAACGATAGTGAGCCGTATCCTCGACACCCTTCGCGGCCAGCGGCGCGGTGAGCTGCGCGAACGCGACGCGCGCCGCGTGCAGCGCGGCGGCATCCGCGCGCGGCACGCGCGCGACCGGCAACCCGAGCCAGGTGGCGACGTGATCGAGTGCGAACCGGTCGGCAGGATCGACGGCCTCGACCGCCCGTTCGTACGCTTGCGCGAGTACGCGACGGTCGGCGTCGGCGGGTTCTTCGTCCTGCACCGGATACATCCGGTACACGGGCAACTGCACCGCGAGTTCCCCCAGTACGCGCCGAATCGCGATCCGGCTCACGTCGCGCGTCGCGGGTGCCGCACGCGCCACGCCGTGCAACGCCCGCGCGGCGCGCGCATGCTCGACGGCGAGCTGGCGCATCAGCACGCGCCGCTTGCCGTCGAGCGCTTCCTGCGCGAACGTGCGCGACGAACCCGACACGTGGGCCCAGTGCGCGGCGAGCGGCGCGGCGCCGGCCGGATCGTGCAGCAGCGCGCCGACATCGTTCATGAAGTCGTAGCCGGTCGTGCCGTCGACGGCCCAGTCGGCGCGCAGCGATTCGCCGGGCGCGAGGATCTTCTCGACGACGATGTACGGCCGCGCGTCGCGTTGTGCGGCCAGCCGCTGATGCAGCCGCCGGCCATACGCGCGCGGATCGGCGAGGCCGTCGACGTGATCGACGCGCAGGCCGTCGATGTAGCCGGCCGCATGAAGCCGCAGCGGCAGCGCATGGACGGCATCGAACACCGCATCGTCGTCGACGCGGATGGCCGCGAGCGTCGCGATGTCGAAGAAGCGCCGCCAGTTCAGCTCGTCGGCGGCCGTGCGCCACCACGCGAGCCGGTAGTGCTGGCGTTCGAGCAGCCGGTGCAGGCAGGCGCGGGAGCGCGCGCGGCGCGGATCGGCGCCGCGCAGCACCGCGTCGAGCGCATGCGGGCCGTGCGTGGCCGCGTGATCGCGCAGCGCCGCATGCGCGGCGGCCAGTCGCGTGCTGTCGCGCGGCGGCGCGGCGTCGAAGCGTTCGGCGAGCGCGTTCAGGTCCGCGCGGTTCGCGAGGCGCAGGAGTTCCGCGTAGGTGGCGGCGGCCACCGGCAGCCGTCGCCCGGGGCACGACACGAAGAAGCGCCCGGTGGCCGGATCGGCGTCGAGCGTGATGCCGCCGGCCGCGAGCGCTTCGCCATACGGCGTGCCGAGGCAGGGCAGCAGCACCTTGCCGTCGAGCGCCGCGTCGGGCGGATGCCAGTCGATGTCGAAGTGGTGCGCGTACGGGCTCGCGGGGCCCCATTCGAGCACGTCGTTCCACCAGCGGTTCGACGAACCGCCGACGCCCATGTGGTTCGGCACGATGTCGACGATCACGCCCAGCCCGTGCGCGCGCAACGCATCGACGAGCCGGACGAAACCGGCTTCGCCGCCGAGCTCGGGGTTGAGCGTGCCGTAATCGACGGTGTCGTAGCCGTGCCGCGAACCGGGTTCGGCCGTCGCGACCGGCGACAGGTACAGGTGGCTCACGCCGAGCCGCGCGAAATAGCCGGCGTGCGCGGCCGCGTCGTCGAACGTGAAGCCCGCATGCAGCTGCAGTCGCAGCGTCGCGCGTGGCGTCATGGGCCGGGCTCCCGCGAACCGCGTGCGCGCCCCACGGCCGCGATGCGGTCGCGCACGTCGGCGTCGAACAGCGTGTCGATCGGGCGTGGCAGGCGCTGCCGCCAGTTCGGGTGCCCGCAGGGCGGCCCCGGCAGGTTCGGCTGCGTGTCCAGCGCCAGCAGGTCCTCGAGCGGCAGGATCGCGAGCGGCGACGGGCTGCGCGCGACGTACGCGAGTATCTCGGCGACCGGCGGCGCATCAGCCGGCGGGGCGGTGTCACCGGCCGGCGCGCAGCCTGCGTGCTGCAGCGCGCGCCACAGCGCCGCGCGTTCGGTGGCGCGTGCAGCATGCGCGGCGACGACGTCGGGGTCGACGGCGGGCGGCGGGGGGGCGGGGCCGGCTTCCGGGGGCGGCGTGGTGTCAGCGGTGTCGGGCGGGGCGGCGGCGCCGGGCACGGTCGTGTGCCGATCATCCGCGCTCGCTTCATCCGGCGGTGTGGGCGGCGCTGCGTCGCGCGCCTCCGCGTCGTCGGACTGCTGCGCCGCCTCGGCCGCGATTCGACGCCAGGCCAGATCGACCCCGCGCCACCAGCCGGCCACGGTCGGCAGATCGTGCGTCGACGGCATCGCGATCGCGTCGCGATCCCATGCGGACGGCGGCCGGAAGGCGCCGCCGGCGTCGCGCTCGAACCACAGCACGCGCATCCCGGCGATGCCCTGCGCGCCGAGCCGTTCGCGGAAGCCGGCCGGCACCGTGCCGAGATCCTCGCCGATCGCGAGCGCGCGATAACGGGCCGCCTCGAGCGCGACGAGCCGCACGAGATCGTCGACCGGATAGCGCAGGTACGCGCCGTCGCGCGGCGAGCCGCCGTCCGGCACGATCCACATCCGCGCGAAGCCGAGCACGTGATCGATGCGGATGCCGCCCGCATGGGCGAACGCCGCGCGCAACAGCTCGACGAACGGCACGAAGCCTTCCGCCCGCAGCGCGGCGGGCGTCCAGGTCGTCACGCCCCACGCCTGGCCGGCCGCATTGAACAGGTCGGGCGGCGCCCCGAGCGACACGCCGCGCAGCAGCGTCGCGCCGTGCGCCCACGCGTCGCTGCCCGCGCGATCGGAGCCGACCGCGAGATCGGCGATCAGCCCGGTGGCCATGCCCGCGCCGCGTGCCGCGTGCTGCGCGTCGCCGAGCGCGCGCGACGCGCACCATTGCAGGTACGTGTGGAACGCGACCGTGTCGGCATGGGCGTGCGCGAACGCATCGACTTCAGCCGATCCCGGTTCGCGCCACGGCGCCGGCCATTTCCGCCAGTCAAAGCCCGCCCCGTGCTCGAGGCAGAACGCCTGCAATGCGTCGAAGCGCGCGTGCGCCTCGAGCGCCGCACCGCCCGCGGCGCGAAACCGCTGGAAGGTGTCACGCGACGGGTCGTCGCTGGTGCGCCATGCGTCGAAGCACGCACGCAGGCGCCGCAGTTTAAGCGGCAGCACGTGCGGCCAGTCGATCAGTGGTGCGTCGGCCACGGCGCCGGTTGCGTGAGGCACGGCAGCGGCGCCCGGCACCGCGTCGCAGTCGAGATACGCGACGTTGTGCCAGCGCCGCGACGACGGCGAATACGGGCTGTCGTGCGCGGGCAGCGCCGGAAAGCCGGCGTGGGTCGGGCTGATCGCCACCGCCTGCGCGCCGTGCCGCGCCGCATGCGCGGCCAGCCGCGCGAGCGCGGTGTAGTCGCCCGCGCCGTCGTCGCCGGCGCGGCGCAGGCTGTAGAGCTGCGCCGCGATGCCCCAGCGGCCGCCCGCATCCGCCGCGCGCGGGTCGACCGGTTGCGGGCGCGGCGGCGCGATCGTGAGCCCGATGCGCTGGTCGCCGACGTCGAGCGCGTGATAGCCGGGGATCGCGAGCGGCGGCAGCGTGCCGTGTTCGCCTTCGCCGCCGACGCGCCCGTCGACATGCCCGCCCGCTTCGAGCGTGATCCGGAAGCGCGCGCCGGGCGGCGCGATCGCGGCCGGCAGGGTCGGCGGCAGGCCCGCGTCGCCGGTGACGATGCGCGGGGCCGACGCGTTCTCGTCGGCGAGCGCGGCGGCGCTTTCCACCCGCTGGGCCGCCGTGCCGCACGGCCAGCCGAGCGCGTCGACGAGCGTGACGAGGGCGTCATCGTCCACCCGCCGCGCGATGCCGCCCGCATCGGTCCAGTCGGTTTCCAGGCCGGCCGTGCGCGCGAGTTCGGTGATCGACACGTCGGCCGTCATGATCGGCCCTGCCCGTTCATGCGGTGCTGCCGCGCATCTTGGTTGACCTCGCCGTCGCGCCACGCGATGCACGCGCGGGGCGGCAGCCGCAGGTCGCGCAACCGGTCGCGTGCGCGCGGCGGCGTCTCGAACACGATCTTGCCGACCGGCAGCGCGGGCAGCACCGCGTCGTGCGAGCCGAGGTTCAACGCGATCGTCAGCGTGCTGCCGTCGCCGAGGCGCCAGCGCGCCGCAAGCGCCTGCGGGTCGCCGTCGCCCGCGAGCAGGTCGACGCCGAGTGCGCTGGCGCCGGGCAGGTTCGGCGTCACGAGCGCCGCACGCACGGTCAGTGCGCTGCGGTAGAAGCGCCGCCAGGCGTCGGTGTCGGGCGTGGTTTCGTCGCTGCTGCCGTGCAGCGTCGAACGCACGAACGTCGCGACGTCGTTCGGATCGGGAATCGCGTCGCGATGCGCGGCGTCGGCGAACGCCGGAAAGGCCGCGAATTCGCGGCGCCGGCCCTCGCGCACCGCGTCGGCGAGCGCGCCACGATAGTCGGTGAAGAACTGGAACGGCTGCGTGCTGCCGTCTTCCTCGCCCATGAACAGCAGCGGGATCGACGGCGCGAGCAGCAGCAGCGCGGTCGCCGCGCGCACCGCGTCTTCGTTCGCGAGCGTGCGCAGCCGTTCGCCGAATGCGCGGTTGCCGACCTGGTCGTGGTTCTGCAGGAACGCGACGAACGCGGTCGGCGGCAGGTGCGCGCTCGGTTCGCCGCGCGGGGCGCCGTCGTGCAGCGGCGATGGTTCGCCCTGGTATGCGAAGCCTTCGCCGAGCGTGCGCGCGAGATGGCGCAGCGGCGCGTCGGCGTACGCGCGGTAGTAGCCGTCGCGCTCGCCGGTCAGCAGCACGTGCGCGCTGTTGTGGAAGTCGTCGTTCCATTGCGCGTCGAAACCGCCGGGCCCGAGCAGGCTCGCCGCATTGCGCTCGTTCTCGAGCACGAGGTGCACATGGCGCGTGTCGCCCGCGTACGCGCGCACGCGGCGCGCGAGTTCGCGCAGCCACGTGTCGTCGTCGATCGCGTGCGCGGCATCGATGCGCAGCCCGTCGAAACGGAATTCGTGGAGCCAGTACAGCGCGTTCTCGATGAAGAACGCGCTCGTCTGCTCCCGCGAAAAGTCGATCGCCGGCCCCCACGCGGTCTGACGGTCCGCGCGGAAGAACGCGGGCGCGTAGCGCGGCAGCAGGTTGCCTTGCGGGCCGAAGTGGTTGTAGACGACGTCGAGAAACACCTGCAGCCCGAGCCCGTGCGCGGCATCGACCAGCGCCTTCAGTTCCTCGGGCCGTCCGTACGACGGATCGGGCGCGAACGGCAGCACGCCGTCGTAACCCCAGTTGCGCGCGCCGGGAAACGTGTTGACGGGCATCAGCTCGATGGCGGTCACGCCGAGCGCGGCGATGTCCGGCAGCCGCCGCTCGACGCTCGCGTGGCCGCCGAATGCGCCGATGTGCAGTTCGTACAGCACCGTTTCGTGCCACGGGCGGCCGCGCCACGCGTCGTGGCGCCAGCGGTACGCAGCGGGATCGACGACCTGGCTCGGGCCATCCACGCCGCCGGGCTGGAAGCGCGACGCGGGATCGGGCACCGCGAGATCGCCGTCGAGCCGGTAGCGATACAGCGTACCGGGGCCGCACGGCACGACGGCCTCGAACCAGCCTTCGCCCACCGCGGTCATCGGGACGGAGGGCCGGTTTTCGCCTTCGATCTCGACGGCGGCCGTGCGGCTCGCGGGCGCCCACAGCCGGAAGCGCGTGCGGTCGGCCTCGACGCAGGTCGCGCCGAACGACGTGTCGAACGCGTGCGAACCCGATGGACGGGCGGGGCGTGATCTCATGTCGGGTCTCCCGGAGACAGGTCGGTCGGCACGGCGGCCACCGCGATCGCGGCCGCGTGCGCGGCGACGTCGAGGCCGTCGGCCGGCCACGAGCGCGGGCCGGCGTCCGGCGTGGCCGTGTCGACCAGCACGCGATAGTCGAGCGCCGGCGCGGGCGGCGCGAACACGACCGTCTCGGACGACGCGTTCAGCATCACGAGCAGCGCCTCGGTGCGCCCGGTGCGGCCCGTGCCGACGCGGCGCATCGTCAGCGCGCGGCGCTCGCGGTCCTGCCACGCGGGCACGGTCATCGCGTCGCCGTGCTCGTCGAACCAGCCGATCTCGGCCATGCCCGGCGCCGCTTCGCGGTCGCCCGACGGATAGCGCGGCGCGGACATCACCGGATACATGCGCCGCAGCGCGGCAAGCCGCGATACGAAGCGCATCAGCGTCACGGCTTCGTCGCCGCGCGCCAGCTCCCAGTCGAGCCACGACAGCTCGTTGTCCTGGCAGTACGCGTTGTTGTTGCCGTGCTGCGTGCGGCCGAACTCGTCTCCGGCCACCAGCATCGGCGTGCCGAGCGCGGTAAACAGCGTCGCGAGCATCGAGCGCGCGACCCGCGCACGTACCGCGCGGATCGCCGGGTCGTCGGTCGGCCCCTCGACGCCCCAGTTCGCGGTGCAGTTGTCGTCGCGGCCGTCGCGGTTGTCCTCACCGTTCGCGTCGTTGTGTTTCGTCGAATACGACACGAGATCGGCGAGCGTGAAGCCGTCGTGCGCGGTGACGAAGTTGACCGACGCCCACGTATGGCGCCGCTGGTGGTTGAACAGGTCGGCCGACCCCGCGAGCCGCGCGGCGAGTTCCGGCCGCTGGCCCGGGTCGCCGCGCCAGAAGCGCCGCACCGTGTCGCGAAAGCGGTCGTTCCATTCGGCGAAACCGGGCGGGTGGCGGCCCAACTGGTAGCCGCCGGGGCCGAGATCCCATGGCTCGGTGATCAGCTTGCGCTGCGCGAGCACCGGGTCCTGCCGCAGCGCGTCGAAGAACCCCGCGCCCGGATCGAAGCCGTGTTCCTCGCGACCGAGCGTCACGCCGAGGTCGAAACGGAAGCCGTCGATGTTGAACGCGGTGGCCCAGTAGCGCAGCGAATCCATCACCATCTGCACGACGCGCGGATGCGACAGGTTCAGCGTGTTGCCGCAGCCGGTCTCGTCGACATGAAAGCGGCGGTCGTCCGGCCTCAGCCGGTAGTAGCTCGCGTTGTCGAGGCCGCGCCACGACAGCGTCGGGCCGAGCTCGTTGCCCTCGCAGGTATGGTTGTAGACGACGTCGAGCACGACCTCGATGCCGGCCGCATGCAGCTGGCGGATCGCGATGCGCATCTCGTCGAGCCGCCGCGTCGCGAGATACGCGGGCTCCGGCGCGAAGAACGCGGCCGTGTCGTAGCCCCAGTAGTTGCGCAGCCCGCGGTTCACGAGCGCGCGCTGCTGCAGGAACGCATGGACGGGCAGCAGCTCGACCGTCGTCACGCCGATCGACAGCAGGTGATCGATGAACGCCGGATGCGCGAACGCCGCGAACGTGCCGCGCTCGGGCGGGCGCAACCCGGCACGCCGCATCGACGCGCCGCGCACGTGGGTCTCGTAGATCACCGTGTTGCGCCACGACACGCGCGGGCGCCGGTCGGTGCTCCAGTCGAACGCCTCGTCGACCACTACGCACTTCGGCATCGCGGGCGCCGAGTCGCGCCGGTCCATCGACAGGTCCGCGCGGTTCGAATGCAGGCGATAGCCGAACAGCGCGTCCGACCAGCGGAACTGGCCGACCAGCTTGCGCGCGTACGGGTCGAGCAGCAGCTTGGTCGGGTTGAAGCGATGGCCGTGCTGCGGCTGGTACGGGCCATCCGCGCGAAACCCGTACACGGTGCCCGGATGCGCGTTGGGCAGGTAGCCGTGCCAGATCTCGTCGGTGCATTCGGGCAGGTCGAGGCGCGCCAGCTCCTTGCGGCCGGTCGGATCGAACACGCACAGCTGGATGCGGTGCGCGTGCGCGGAAAACACCGCGAAGTTGGTCCCGAGGCCGTCCCAGGTCGCGCCGAGCGGATAGCTGCGGCCGGATTCGAGACGGGCGGGCAGGGCGGTCGGCATGGGGCGGATCTCCGTGTCCAGGGTGCGGGAAATCAGGCAGGGCGCAGCCATAGCGTCGCGAGCGGCGGCAGGCGCAGGGTGGCCGACCACGCCTCGCCGTGCGCGGGCACGGCTTCGGCCCACACGGCGCCGTCGTTGCCGGCGTTGGTGCCGCCGTACGGCGCGGCATCGGTGTTCATCAGTTCGCGCCACTGTCCGGGCGCGGGCAGGCCGACGCGATAGCTCGCGCGCGGCACCGGCGTGAAGTTGCAGACGGCGACCACCCGATGCCCGGCGTCGTCGCGCCGCGCGAACGCGAACACGCTGTTGTCGCGGTCGTCGCCGATCAGCCAGGAGAAGCCGGCCGCTTGGCAGTCGAGCGCATGCAGCGCCGGCTCGGCCGCGTACGTGCGGTTCAGGTCGCGCACGAGCCGCTGCACGCCGCGATGCGCGGGCGCATCGAGCAGGTCCCAGTGCGGCGTCGCGTCGTGCGCGAACTCGGCCCATTGCGCGAATTCGCTGCCCATGAACAGCAGCTTCTTGCCGGGGTGCGCCCACATGAAGCCGAAGTACGCGCGCAGCGTCGCAAGCCGCTGCCACGCGTCGCCCGGCATCTTCGCGACGAGCGAGCCCTTGCCGTGCACGACCTCGTCGTGCGACAGCGGCAGCACGAAGCGCTCGGAGAACGCGTACACGAGCCCGAACGTCATCCGGTCGTGGTGATAGCGGCGATGCACCGGGTCCTCGCGCAGATACGCGAGCGTGTCGTGCATCCAGCCCATGTTCCACTTGAAGTCGAAGCCGAGCCCGCCGTCGCCGGTCGGCGCGGTGACGCCCGGCCACGCGGTCGATTCCTCCGCGACGGTGACGACGCCGGCCGGCGCGGCCGCCCCGTGCAGCGTGTCGTTCAGCATGCGCAGGAACGCGACCGATTCGAGGTTCTCGCGGCCGCCGTGCACGTTCGGCACCCATTCGCCTTCCGCGCGCGAATAGTCGCGGTACAGCATCGACGCGACCGCGTCGACGCGGATGCCGTCGACGTGATACCGGCGCGCCCACGCGAGCGCCGAGGCGGCGAGGAACGCGCCGACTTCCGTGCGCCCGACGTTGAACACGCAGGTGTGCCAGTCGGGATGCAGCCCTTCGCGCGGGTCGGCGTGCTCGTACAGCGCGGTGCCGTCGAACTGCGCGAGGCCGTGCGGATCGTCGGGGAAGTGCGCGGGCACCCAGTCGACGAGCACGCCGATGCCGGCCGCGTGCGCGCGGTCGACGAAGCGCGCGAAGCCGTCAACCGGCCCGAAGCGCGCGGACGGCGCGAACTGCGCGAGCGGCTGGTAGCCCCACGAGCCGCCGAACGGGTATTCGGCGATCGGCATGAACTCGACGTGCGTGAAGCCCATCCCCTTCACGTACGGAATCAGCCGCTCGGCGAGTTCGTCCCAGGTCGCGCTGCGGTTCATTTCCTCGGGCACGCGTTGCCACGATTCCGCATGCACCTCGTAGATCGACCACGGCACGCGGTAGCGGTCGGTGTGCGGCCGCGCGTGCATCCAGCCGTCGTCGTGCCACGCGAACGCGTCGAGCGCCGCGACGTCGGCGACGACCGACGCCGTGCGCGGCGGCGCCTCGGTCGCGCGCGCGCAGGGATCGGCCTTGTGCGGCAGCACGCGCCCGTCGGCCGCGCGCACCTCGTATTTGTAGCACTCGCCCGCGCCGATGCCCGGCACGAACAGCTCCCACACGCCCGACGGCCGCCGCAGCCGCATCGGATGCCGGCGGCCGTCCCAGCCGTTGAAATCGCCGACCACCGACACGCGCTGCGCGTTCGGCGCCCAGACGGCGAAGCGCACGCCGTCGGTGTCGTCGATGCGCGCGGGCGCCGCGCCGAGGCAGTCGAGCACCGCGGCCGGGTCGCCGGCCGAGAAGCGGGCGAGCACGGCGTCGTCGAGCAGCGTGCCGAACGCATACGCGTCGTCGATCACCTGTCGCGCGTCGGGCCAGTCGATCGCGAGCAGATAGTGGGGCGCGCCGCCGTCGCGCGGGATCGTCCCCGCGAAGCAGCCGGCGCGATCGACGCACGCGAGCGCGCCGAGGTCGGCGCCTTCCGGCGACAGCGCATGCACGCTTTTCGCGCCGGGCAACAGTGCGCGCACGACGACCTCGCCGGCCTGCCCGTGCGGGCCGAGGCAGGCGAACGGATCGGGATGACGGCCGGCGAGCAGCGCATCGATGTCGGATCGTTCGAACAGCGTTCCGGTCATTGCGTCCCTCCTTCGGCGGATGCACCGCCGTCACCGAGCAGCCGTTCGACCAGCGCGGCGAGCCCGCCGACCGGCACGCTCAGCCAGTCGGGCCGGTTCGCGGCTTCGTAGCACAGCTCGTACGACGCCTTGTCGATCAGGAACAGCGCGAGCAGGCGATCGGCGTAGCGCGGGTCGACGAAACGCGCGGGGGCCTGCTCGGTGGCCGTGCGATAGCAGTCGACGAAGCGGTCGGCGGCGGCCTGCCCGAAGCGGTCGAACAGTGCACGCTTGCGGCCGGCCGCCTGCGGCGGCGCCTTCTCAATCGCGAACTGCGCGGTCGCGCTCACGTACGACAGCGAACGCAGCAGGCCGGCCACGTCGCGCAGCGGATGCGATTTCGCGCGGCGGTGTTCGAGCGGGCGCGCCGGCTCGCCTTCGAAGTCGATCAGCAGCGCGTCGCCCTGCACGTCGAGCACCTGGCCCAGATGGAAATCGCCGTGGATCCGCATGCATTGCGCATCGAGCGTGCGCGGCACGAGCTCGCCGAGCGCGCGCACGGCCGCGTCGCGCGACGCGAGCAGCGTGTCGGCCGCCGCGCGCATGGCCGGGTCGAGCGCATCGAGCCGCGTGTGCAGCACGTCGAGCGCGTGCTCGAACGACGCGATCGCGTCCGCGCACCAGCCGTCGACGTGTTCGGGCGTTGCATGCTCCGGCGCGAACGCGGGATCGTCGGACGGCTGCGCGAGCGCGACGTGCAGCTGGCCGAGCCGCGTGCCGATGATCCCCGCGAACGCCGCATAGCCGAGCAGCGCGTCGGGTTCCTCGTTGGCGTCGTCGGTGTGCTCTTCGTCAGCCGCCGGCAGCGCGAGCTCGTCCACCGCGCGCCGCAGGAAGTCGAACGAGCGCGTCCACGCGTCGCCCTGGTTGTCGACGTAGCGCTGCAGGATCGCGACCGTGTGCGGCGTGCCGTCAGGATCGACGTGCACGACTTCGCCCGCGAGCGTCGCGGTGTTCGGGTAGCCGATCCGCGTCAGGTACCGGCTCATTTCCGCTTCCGGATGTACGCCGTGCGCGACCTTGCGCACCAGCTTCAGCACGATCGCGTCGCCGATCACGAGCGAGCTGTTGCTCTGCTCGGCCGCGAGCCAGCGCACTTCGGCGTCGTCGCCGGGATCGAGTGCGGCGAGCGCGTCTTCCGGCAGGAACGCGAGCCGGCCGCCGTCGGTGGTCGGCACCGTCGCGCCGTCGCGTAGCTTGCGCAGCATCCCGTGCGCGAACGCCGGCAGCGCGAACGCGTCGGTCAGGTAGCCGACCGAGTGGCCGCGCCGCACGCGCGCCAGCGCCAGCTGCGTGAACAGCGGCTGCGAGGTTTCACCGCCCCACGCGGCCGCGAGCGGCACGACGTAGCGTTCGACGTCGCCCGTCGCACCGGATTCGACCCAGGCCTCCGCATACTGGAACGGTTCGCCCGGCACCGGCGTGACGACGTTCAGCCGGGCCGTGCCGATCGCGCGGTCCTTCGACGCGAACCAGCGCCGCCGCGCGAGCCACGAGGGCAGGGCATCGTGCGCGAGCACGTGCAGCTGTTCGACGTTCGGCCGTGTATCGCCGCGTCGCATCACGAGCGTCACGTATTCGGGCAGCGGCTCCGCGTGCGGCTGCCGCCACGACGGCTCGCGGCCGTGCTCGGCGAGCACGAACCACAGGAATCCGTAAGGCGGAAAGGTCAGCAGGTACGTGAGCTGCCCGATCGGCGGAAACGGCGAATCCGACGTCATCTCGATCGGCACGCGGCCCGCGAATTCGGACAGGTCGAGCTCGACGGCCTGCGACGCCCGCGACAGGTTCGCGACGCACAGCACCGGATCATGGCCGTCCAGCTCGCGCAGGTACGCGAGCACCTTGCGGTTCTCCGGGCGCAGGAAGCGGATCGTGCCGCGTCCGAACGCCTGCGACGCGCGGCGCGTCGACAGGATGCGGCGCGTCCAGTTCAGCAGCGAATGCGGGTCGCGCGTCTGCGCCTCGACGTTGACCGCGTCATAGCCGTACAGCGCGCCCATCACCGGCGGCAGCACGAGCTGTTCGGGGTCGGCGCGCGAGAAGCCGCCGTTGCGGTCCGACGACCACTGCATCGGCGTGCGCACGCCGTCGCGGTCGCCGAGGTGGATGTTGTCGCCCATCCCGAGCTCGTCGCCGTAGTAGATCACCGGCGTGCCGGGCATCGACAGCAGCAGCGAGTTGATCAGCTCGATGCGGCGCCGGTCGCGTTCCATCAGCGGCGCGAGCCGGCGCCGGATGCCGAGGTTCAGCCGCGCGCGCCGGTCGCTCGCATAGGTCTGCCACAGCAGGTCGCGCTCGGAGTCGGTGACCATCTCGAGCGTCAGCTCGTCGTGGTTGCGCAGGAACACGGCCCACTGGTTGCTCGGCGCGAGTTCCGGCGTCTGCCGCATGATGTCGACGATCGGGAAGCGGTCCTCGCTCGCGATCGACATGTAGATGCGCGGCATCAGCGGGAAATGGAACGCCATGTGGCATTCGTCCTCGTTGCCGAAATATTCCTGCACGTCTTCCGGCCACTGGTTCGCCTCCGCGAGCAGCATCCGGTTCGGATACTCGGCGTCGATCGTCGCGCGGATCCGCTTCAGGATCGCGTGCGTCTCGGGCAGGTTCTCGTTGCTGGTGCCTTCCCGCGCGACGAGATACGGCACCGCGTCGAGCCGCAGCCCGTCGATGCCGAGGTCGAGCCAGAAGCGCATCACCTGCATCACCTCGCGCACGACGGCCGGGTTGTCGAAGTTCAGGTCCGGCTGGTGCGAATAGAAGCGGTGCCAGTAGTACTGGCCGGCGATCGGGTCGTGCGCCCAGTTCGACGTTTCCGTATCGAGGAAGATGATCCGCGTGCCCGCGTATTTCGTGTCGGTGTCGGACCACACGTAGTAGTCGCGATGCGTGGAGCCGGGCTTCGCGCGGCGCGCGCGCTGGAACCACGGATGCTGGTCCGACGTGTGGTTGATCACCAGCTCGGTGATCACGCGAATGCCGCGTGCATGCGCTTCGCGGATGAAGCGCCGCACGTCGGCCAGCGTGCCGTAGTCGGGATGCACGTCGCGATAGTCGGCGATGTCGTAGCCGTCGTCGCGGCGCGGCGACGGGTAGAACGGCAGCAGCCAGATCGTGTCGACGCCGAGTTCGGCGATGTAGTCGAGCTTCGCGATCAGGCCGGGGAAATCGCCGATGCCGTCGTTGTTCGAGTCGTAGAACGACTTCACGTGCACCTGGTAGATGATCGCGTCCTTGTACCACAGCGGATCGTCCGCGCAGAGCGCCGGCGCGCGGCGGCGTGCGCGGCGCCGGCGCGGGGTGCCGGCCGGCGCCAGCGACGGGAATTGCGCGCGGCGTACGTCGTCGAGGGAATCTTCGCGTTTCATCATCCGTGGGCTCCCGAGGAGGGCCGGGCGTCGCCCGGTTCGCGCGCCGCCGCCCGCGCGGCGCCTGGAGACGGCGTGAGCCGCCAGATCGCATACGGGCGCACATGCGGATCGAGCGAGACGTACTGGCGATGCCCGCGCCAGGTTTCCGCATGCGTGGCGTCCTGTTCGAGCGCGTCGAGCGGTTCGCCGTCGACGAGCCCCAGGCCGCGCCACAGCGACGCATCGAGCGTGAAGTTCGTGACCTGCGGATGCCACGGATCGGTGCTGATCGCGACGACCACCACGCTGTCGAACGCCGGCGTCGCCTTCACGAACACGAGCACCGCGTCGTTGTCCGCGTCGGCGAACGTGAGGCCGAGATGGGTCTGCAGCGCCGGGTGCGCGCGCCGCGCGCGGTTCAGCCGCGCGACCTCGGCGCCGATATGCGCGGCCTTGCTCCAGTCGCGCGCACGCAGCTCGTACTTCTCCGCGTCCGCGTATTCCTCGCTGTCGGGCAGCGGCGCCGATTCGCCGAGCTCGAAGCCCGAGTACAGGCCCCACGAGCCGGCCAGCGTCGCCGCGAGCGCCGCGCGGATCACGAACTGCGTGCGCGGCGCGTTCTGCAGGTGGCGCGGGTTGATGTCGGGCGTGTTGACGAAGAAGTTCGGCCGGAAGAACTCGCGCGCCGGGCCGGTCGTCAGCTCGGTCAGGTAGTCGATGAATTCGCGCTTCGACTCGCGCCACGTGAAGTACGTGTACGACTGCGAGAAGCCGACTTTCGCGAGCCGATACATCATGGCCGGCCGCGTGAACGCTTCGGACAGGAACACCACGTCCGGATGCCGGCCGCGCACGTCGTCGATCATCCACGCCCAGAACGGCAGCGGCTTCGTGTGCGGGTTGTCGACGCGGAAGATCCGCACGCCCGCGTCGACCCAGAACAGTACCGCGTCGCGCAGCGCGAGCCACAGGTCGGGCAGCGCGTCCGGCGCGTAGAAATCGGGGTTGACGATGTCCTGGTAGCGCTTCGGCGGATTCTCCGCGAAGCGCAGCGAGCCGTCGGGCCGCCACGCGAACCAGCCCGGATGCGCGGCGAGCCACGGATGGTCGGGCGAGCACTGGATCGCGAAATCGAGCGCGATCTCGAGCCCGTGGCCGCGCGCGGCATCGACCAGCGCGCGGAACGAGTCGAGCGTGCCGAGCTGCGGATGCACGGCCGTGTGGCCGCCGTCCGGCGAGCCGATCGCGTAAGGGCTGCCGACGTCGTCGGGGCCGGCCTTCAGGCTGTTGTTGCGGCCCTTGCGCGCGGTCGTGCCGATCGGGTGGATCGGCGGGAAATACAGCACGTCGAAACCCATGTCGCGGATGCGCGGCAGGTGCGCGATCACGTCGTCGAACGTGCCGTGCCGGTGCGGATCGTCGCTCGCCGAGCGCGGAAACATCTCGTACCAGCTGGAGAAGCGCGCCGCGCGGCGCTCGACGTCGACCGGGAAGGTCGTCGTGTCGTGCGTGACGAACGGGCGGTAGCGCAGCGCCGCGAACGCGTCGGCGAGCGGCGCCGCGCCGAGCTGCGCGAGCCGCGCGTCGAACGGCGCATCGTTGAATTCGGCGACGAGTCGTTTCATCTGCGTGAGCGCGCGCGTATCGCGCGGATCGGCGAGCTTGAGCGCGGTCGCGAGCAGCAGCTGCGCTTCGCGCAGTTCGAGCGTCACGTCCTGGCCGGCCGCGTGTTTCTTCGCGACATCGTGGACGAGCGAGGCCCAGTCGTCGCGCCAGGCAATCACGCGAAATTCATGGCGGCCGAGCCTGTCGAGCGCGACGCGGGCGTGCCAGCCGTCGTTCGGTTCGGCTTCGAACGGGATTTCGCGCCAGTCGTCGTCGCCGGCGGCGCGCCACTGCAGCGCGGCCGCGAGATGCGCGTGCCCGTCGGTGAAGATCGATGCGTGGACGACGAGCGTCTCGCCGATCACGCGCTTGACCGCGAAGCGGCCGCCGTCGACCGACGGCTCGACGCGCTCGATCGCGATCCGTTCGGCCGCGAGCGCCGCGGACAGCGCACCGCGCTCGTGTGCGGCGTCGTGGCGGGTCGTGACGGGCGGCGCCCGCCACGCATGCAGCAGCGCGTACGCGCCGGGGTCGAGCGTGAACGGTTCGAGCGCGGCCGGCGGGTGGGTTTGCGTGCCGCCGTGCGTGGCGACATGCGTGAATCCGCCCGGCACGCCGGGCAGGATCGTCGCGGGGTCGACCGTCACCGCTGCGTCGAGCTCGGGATTCAACGCGATCAGCAGCGCCGCTTCGTCGTGTTCGAGCGACGGCCCGGTGCCGCGCAGCAACGCGGTCGCCGGTGCGCCGGGTGCGCTCAACTGCACGATTTCGCCGCGTGCGGCCGCCACAGGCGTGGCGCGGCGCCACGCGTTCGCGTCGGCGATCGTGCCCGACAGGTCGAAGCGCGCGCGCTCGAACGCGGCGCGGTAGCGCGCCGCATCGGCGTCGCGCGCCATCAGCGGCACCGTGACGCCGCGCTCGAAGCCCATCGGCACGAGCCAGCCGGTGCCGACGGCGGCAGCGGTCCACAATGCGCGGCGATAGGCGCGCACGACGAGCTCATCCGGCGCGCCGGGCCAGTCGTCGGCGAGGCGTGTGCCGTCGAACGCGTCGGGAAACGCGATCGGCGCGCCGATGCGCCGCAGCAGCCGGTGTTCGTCGACGAACCACGGCGCGCGCAGATCCCACCAGCGCACCGATGAAAACACCGCGTCGAACCCGGCGCCTTCGAGCTGCGCCAGCGCGTCGCGCGCATGGCCGGGCACGCCGGCGAGCACCGCGGCGTCCGGGCGCGTACGGCGCAGCGCCGCGCGCCAGCCGGGCCACCAGTCGGCCGGCAAATGATGCGGCGCGTCGATCAGGAAGCCGGCCGCGCCCGCATCGGCGAACGCGGCGAGGTGCTGGCACCACCACGCGGACAGCGCGTCGCGCGCGGCTTCATCGCCGAGGTTCGCGTGGGCGACATCCAGCGCGTGCGCGGTGCCGCGTGGATCGATCAGCGCGTCGTCGTGCGTGTGCTCGACGTACCAGTCCGGATGCTCGGCACGCAGCGGGTTTTCGCGCGCGACCCGATCCGGCACGACTTCGAGCAGCAGGCGCAGCCCGTGGCCGTGTGCGAGCTGGGCGAGCCGCGAGAAGGTTTCGAGCGCGCTCGCGCGGGTCGCGAACGCTTGGGACGGCCGCCGGAAATCGGCCACGTGGCGCGGAAAGCCGGCGACGCTCGCGGCCCAGAACGCGCCGACGAGCACATGATCGAAGCCCATGCCGGCGACATGCGCGAACGTCTGCGGCCATGCGTCGAGCGGTCCGACGAGGCGGGCGTCGCAGAAGTAGAGGTGCGGAGAAAAGGGCGGCGTGGAGTCCATGGCGCGGGCGTACGGGCGGCAGTCAATGACGCCGGTTCGCCGCAACGCGCGTGCCTGCCGGGTGGTTTCCCGTGGGGCAAGGGCGGGTGGGAGATCCGCGGCGGCGGGGACTGTCGTTTTTACATGACCGCTGGGTACTGCATGCACTTACATGCGCGGCACCGAGCGGATATCCGTGCTGTCGCCCGTGGCACGATCGTCATCGGCTTCGGGAAGCGGCACGCCGGGGTCGCAGCGCACCACCGTACCGTGTTCGATCCGGTGCGGGAACGGCGGCGGTGCATCGATTTCGTCGCCAAAGCGTGCGCGCACGAACGCCCGCAGCAGGGCCACACGCGCATCGCGCCCGTGCGCGCCGCAGGTGCACGGGCCGTCGACGAAGGTCGCGTCGCATTCGACGTCGTCGCCGTGCCGTGCGATTCGAAGATCGTCGACACGGTCGAGCACCGCGCCCGCATCGGACCACGACGTCGACGGCACGAAACACGTGTCGAGCCGCCTGAGTGCGTCGCATGCAGCCGTCACGACCAGGTGCGGTGCGACGGCGGTGAAACGCAGCGTGTCGTCGTCGTCGGCGCACAGCGCGCGTGCACACCAGTAGTCGAGATCGTTTCCGTCGAGTGTGTCGGTTCGCATGGGCCGGCTCCGTCCGATCAAAACGGGCTCACCGCGCAAGCGACGTGCCCGCTGCGGGGCGTCGCGCGCGTCCGGCACGATCACCATGCGTCGATGTCCCGGTTGCTGTCGATTCGCTGCAGCAGCACGTCGCAACGTTCGCGCAGCGCGTTCAGTTCCGGTGAATCGGCGTCGAGCCGCACCCGTTCGCCGCTGTCGGGATCGCGGTTCGCGATCGCGATGTCGTAGATCCCTTGCGCGATCGTCGCGGACGCGTCCGCGATCCTGGCCCGCGCAAGCCATCCGCATTCGGCGTGATGGCACGCGAGCCACATCCGCTGCACGTCGACGAGCTGACCGGTCGTGAGCCATGCGCCGGACCGCATGCGCGCGGCCAGCTGGCTCGTCACGAGATAGGAGAGCAGATCGGTCGTTTGATTCACAACGAGGCTCCTTGGCGAAGGGTCGGGACGGGTGATCCGCGAGCCGGGTCGCGGGAGCGGAGCCGGGGAAGGCGTCGGTGCGCGGATCGTCGTCCGGTTGCAGGGGGAACCGCTTCGCGGGCTCGGGCCCGTGCCCGTGGCGGTTCGGTGCGCGAGCGGCGCGCAAGCCGCGTGCCAGCGGGCCGGTATCAGGCACGGCGCGTGCGTACGGGGCCGAGGGGGCGCGCGGCGATCATGCGGCGCGTATTTTTTGCATCGCCATCGCAGATAGGTACAAGGAGGCCACCGTGCAAAATCAACAGGACGCACAGATTCGGGATCCGTATCGCGGGCACGAGATACACGTGTGGGCGCGGCGCAACGACAGCGGCGCGTGGCGCGACGAGGTGCAGGTGTATGTGGGCGGCAAGCGCATCGAGCTGGTCGTGCCGGCGGCCGATGGCACCGACTGGATGACCGAGAACGAAGCGCTGCTCGCGGGTGTCGAGCGGGGGCGATATCTGATCGACAAGCGCGTGGACGACGATTGAGCCGCGCGGCGGCCACGTGCCGATACGGCGGGGGTGCGGCCGGTGGTCGTGCGCGACCTGACGAAACCGACGACGATCCGGCGAAGGTGCCGTCGGCGAAGCAGGCGTCTCAGGGTCGCGCGGCAATCTCGTCGAGATGCCACAGCAGATCCGCCGGATCGTCGTACACGCGCAGCGCGCCCGCGCGTTCGAGTTCGTCGCTGCCGTAGCCACCCGACAGCAACCCGACGCCGAGCGAGCGGCAGCGGGCGGCGGCGAGCATGTCCCAGATGCTGTCGCCGACCACGACCGTGTGTTCGATCGGCACGTTCAGTTGCGCGGCAGCCGTCAGGAACAGGTCGGGGTCGGGCTTCGCGTACTTGACCTGGTCGCGCGTCACCACCACCTGCTTCGCCGGATCGACGCCGAGCGCCTCCAGATTGATGGCGGCCGTCTCCATCCGCCCGCTGGTCGCGATCGCCCAGCGAATGCCCGCCGACGACAGCGCGGCCAGCAGTTCGCGCGCACCCGGCAGCGGCCGGACCTGCGCGCGCAGCCGCTGGTACGCGGCCGCATGGAGGCGCGCCAACCGCTCGACGCGCTCGGCGTCGAGGTCGCCCGACGTCTCGCGTAGCAGCTGATTCAGGAACAGGCCGCCGCTCATGCCGATCTTGCGGTGGATGCGCCACACCGACAGTTCGATGCCTTCGGTATCGAGCGCTTCCTTCCACGCGAGCACGTGCTGGTAGACGCTGTCGACGAGCGTGCCGTCGAGATCGAACAGAAAAGACGTTTCAATGCGCATGTGTACCTCCTGACTCGAAAGGGGTCGAGCGAACGGGTCGTGAGAAGCGTGTGGGCACATTATCGGCGCACGGCCGTGTCATGACCATGTCCCGCGGCCCACCGACGCCCCCCCGCGCCGCGCCGTGTCATGTGCCGCTGGTACAATCGCGGCGATCGCCGGGCCGGGTTCTCCGCGCCGCGCGCCCCCAACCCTCGTCTCGCCGATTCCAGGTATGGCTACACCGGACGCCGTCAGTTCCAAGCACTCGTGGTGGGGTGTCCTGACCCTGGCACTCACCGCCTTCATCTTCAATACCACCGAATTCGTGCCCGTCGCGCTGCTCAGCGCGATCGGCGACAGCCTGCACATGCAGCCGACCGACGTCGGCCTGATGCTGACGATCTACGCGTGGGCCGTGGCCGTCGTGTCGCTGCCGCTGACGCTCGCCACGCGCCACGTCGAGCGTCGCAAGCTGCTCACGTGGGCGTTGCTGGGGTTCATCGCTAGCCACGTCGTGACCGGCGTCGCGTGGAATTTCGCGGTGCTGATGGTTGGCCGGCTGGGCATCGCGTGCGCGCATGCGGTGTTCTGGTCGATTTCCGTGCCGCTGGCCGTGCGGCTCGCGCCGAGCGACCGGAAAAGCCGCGCGCTCAGCCTGCTGGCGATGGGCACGGCGATCGCGATGGTGGCCGGCATTCCGCTCGGGCGCGTGGTCGGCGAGACGTTCGGCTGGCGCGTCACGTTCCTGATCATCGCCGGCGCGGCGGGCGTCGCGTTGCTGCTGCTGCGCGCGACGTTGCCGGTCTTGCCGAGCGAGGGCGCCGGGTCGCTCAGCAGCATCGGCGTGTTCCTGCGCAAGCCCGCGCTGGTGGCGCTGTACGCGATCACCGTGCTCGTCGTGTCCGCGCATTTCACGTCGTACACGTACATCGAGCCTTTCGTCCAAAGCGTGAACCACGCGAGCAGCAGCCGGATCACCTATGTGCTGATCCTGTTCGGCGTCGCCGGCATACCGGCCGCGATCTGCTTCAACCGCCTCTATCCGCACCGGCCGGACGACTTCCTGCTCGGGTCGATCGTCGCGCTGGCGGGATGCCTGCTGATCCTGTTCCCGTGCGCGCTGAACATCGTCACGCTGTCCGTGCATACGCTGGTCTGGGGCGGGGCGATCGTCTGCTTCGGGCTGGCGATGCAGGCATGGGTGCTGAAGCTGGCGCCGGAGGGAACCGACCTCGCGGTGTCGATCTTCTCCGGGCTGTACAACGTCGGCATTGGCGCGGGCGCGCTGATCGGCAACCATATCGCCGGCGACTTCGGGCTGCCGTGGGTCGGCACGTTCGGCGGCGTGGTCGGCGCTGTGGCGGTCGGGATCGCGTGGCTGGCGCTGCGGCTGCACGCGAGGCAGGCGGTGGCCTAGGGCCTGTTCACGCTAATAACGGGCTTGCGGACGTGGCTCGCGCGTTGCCCGTCATGCCACCGAGTAGCCGCCGTCGGCCACGAGCGCATGCCCTGACACGTAGCTGGAATCGTCCGACGCGAGGAACGCGACGATCGTCGCCATCTCCTCGGCGGAGCCCCAGCGTCCTGCCGGTGTCGATGCGGCGAATGCCTGTTGCGCCTCTTCCGACGGCCAGATGCCGCGATGATGGAACGGCGTTTCGATCAGCCCCGGGCACAGTGCGTTCACGCGCACGCCGCGTTTGAACCATTCGATCGACGCGGTCTTCGTCATCCCGATCACCGCGTGCTTGCTCGCGATATAGACCGATGCATTCTCGAAGCCGATCAGCCCGCCCATCGACGCGTTGTTGATGATGCTGCCCGACCCCTGCCGCAGCATGATTTCAGCGGCGTACTTCATCGAGTTGAACACGCCGCGCACGTTCGGTTCGAACACCCTGTCGAACCGCTCGGCATCCTGCTCGAGCAGCGGCGCGAACACGCCTTCCGTGCCGGCGTTGTTGAACGCGATGTCGAGGCGTCCGTAGGTTTCTACTGCGAAATTGAACAGCTTGCGCAGATCGTCTTCGTTCGCGACATCCGCGACGAAGGTCTTCGCTTCGCCGCCGGCGGTCACGATTTCGTCGACCAGTCGATCGAGCTCGGGTTTGCGCCGCGCGGAGACGACGACCTTGGCGCCGCGCCGCGCGAGTTCGATCGCGGACGCGCGGCCGATGCCGGAGCTGGCGCCCGTCACCAGGGCGATGCGGCTGTCGAGTTGGGTCGGTTTCGTGCTTGCGTTCATGATGAGATTCTCCAGAGTGAGGGATGAAAGCGGCGCATGGGGCTGAGTTGAATCGGTTGAGATGCACGCTTGATGGGCATTGTGGTCGCTCGCCGATCGTAAAAAAATGGAACAATGGCGCATTCAGAATTCCCGTTTCGGGAATGAAAAGCGCTGCCGCATGCGCGTGCCACGAGGGTTCTCCATGCTCAACCGACTCGACATCCTGAAGATCTTTTCCGCGGCCGCCGCGGCGCCCACGTTCCGCGAGGCGGCGGCGCGCCTCGGCGTGTCGCCGCAAGTCGTGACGCGCGCGGTGCGCGAACTGGAGGAGATGCTCGGCGAAACGCTGTTTCACCGGACGACGCGGAGCATCCGGATCACCGCGTTCGGCCAGTCGTTCGCCCGCGACGCGCAGACGGCGCTGGCGGCCGTCGACGGGCTGTTCGGCCCCGCGACCGGCCAGGCCGACGAGCCGGTGGGCGTCGTGCGGATCACGGCGCCGTCGGGCATGGGGCGTCGTTACGTGCAGCCGATCCTGAGCGATCTCATGCAGCGGTATCCGGGGCTCGTGCCCGACTTGCGGCTGTCGGACGTGCCTTCGCCGGTGGTCGACGAGCAGATCGACATCGGCGTGCGCGTCGGGGCGATCGGCGATAACCGCTTCGTCGCGCGCATGGTCGGGCCGTTGCCGATGTGGATCGTCGGCGCGCCGTCGCTGATCAGGCGGCTGGGTGAGCCCAGGAACCGCAAGGAACTCGAATCGATGCCGGTCACGTGCCTGATCGATCGCGCGAGCGGCCGCGCGTGGCCGTGGATGTTTCGGGGGGAGCACCAGTTCGTCCCGTCGTCGCCGGCGTATCTGACCGACGATACCGAGGTGGAGATCGAGGCCATCTGTGCGGGGGTGGGGCTGGGGCAGTGCTCGGAATACCTCGTCCGGCCGTACGTCGACAACGGGCGCCTCGTGCGGCTGCTGCCCGGCCTCGAACCCGAGCCGTGGAAGCTGCACGTCTATCGGCCGCGGCGCGGGCCGATGCCCCGGCGCATCCGGGTCGTGTACGACGAACTGGTGGCGAAGCTCGCGGACGCGACATGGCGAGGGTAGGCAGTGCGGCCGGGCTACGGATCGCGTTGGCGTGAAGCGGTGTCAACCACCACTCGACGACGTCGGCGCACCGGCGAAACGGTAACGTGCGAGTAACGTGCATCGCGCGCGGCCATCCGGCCCGGCGTGGTCGCGCCATTCGCCGTTCACCGCCATGCATGAGGCAAGCCGACATATTGCGGCATCATCATGGAGCCGACGCACCGGCACCCGGTGCCCGATATTCGACAGGAGACTGTGCATGCCGATACCCCGGATTGAAACCCGCGACGCGATGGGCGACCCCGATGTGGTCTATCTCAACCCGGATCACGTGCTGTGGATGTCGCAGCCGACCGCTGCGCAGCGGCGCCCGGGCGGCACGGCCATTCGCGTGGACGACCGCGTGAAGGGCGGTTCGTTGCTGATGGCCGACAATCCGCCCGCCGCGCGACTGCTGCAGGATCTCGGGCCGTTCGTGACGGTAACGCTGGCGAACCCGTCGTCCGACTATCCGGACGGTCTCGTCCATGTGCGTGCGCAGGCGATCGTCAAGATCGCGACGGACGACCACGACAAGCCGCTCGCCGAGCGCACGCTCGGCTGGGTGCACGTCAAGGATGGCTCCGCGTTCAAGGTCCGGGATTACGCCGGCGTGGCCGCGCAATGGCAGGCGTCGGTGGGGGCTGCCGGCCTTTGACCGGGCCTTCGCGTTGGCGCCATGACGCAGTGGCCCGGCCGTTGTTCCCTCGGGAAAACGGCCGTTTTGCCTCGTGCGCCCTGGCGAACCGCTCAGGTGTCGGAGCGCCGCGCGAACCATGAGCCCGCTCGGCGCCGCAGTCGATACGCGATCCGCATTGCACCGATCCCCCGAGTAACATGGCGCATCGCGACGCACCCATGCCCGTGCGGGCCTTCGCCGCGACACCCCCGTCGAAGCGCTCGATGCAGGTGTTCTCCACCGGCTTGCCGAGGAACCGTCCGTCATGAACCTTTCCGCGTCCGATATCACACCGGAGGAACTCCGGCTGTTCGGCGACACCGTCGCCCGCCTGGAAGAACTGGGGCCGGTCGTCGACGTGAGGACGGTCGTGCTGCCCGCGATCACGCAGCTGCTCCGCGCCGATTTCGCCGCGTCGTTCGATTGCGACGAACACACCGGCCTGTGGCGCAACGGCTTCTCGTACAACCTCGATCCGTTGCAGATCGCGCGGTACGAAGCGTGGTTCCAGCATATCGATCCGGTCACGCCGCCACTGCGCGCGCGCCGCGTGGCGACCTGCGTCGACGAGGTGGTGAGCCGGCGCGAGCTGGAGCAGACCGAGTTCTACACCGATTTCCTGTGTCGCGACGGCATGCACCACGGCATCAACGTCTATGCGTTCGACGGCGCGACCCACGTCGGCGACCTGCGCATCTGGCGGGCGCAAGGGCGGCCCGATTTCACCGAACGCGACAAGCTGCTGCTGAACGGCATCGAGCCGTTTTTCCGGCGCGCGCTGCTGCGGCGGCGCCATGCGTGCGCGGGGCTGACCGAGCGCGAGAGCGACGTCGCGCGGCTGGTTGCCGCCGGTTATACCGACAAGGACGTCGCGCGCACGCTCGGCATCGGGGTGCCGACGGTCCGCACGCACCTGCGGCGCGTGATGGCGAAGAAGGGCGTCGCCAACCGCGCGAGCGTGGCGGCCGCGCTGGCGTAACGGCGGGTTGCATGGCCGTCGGCCGGGGTCATCCATTGTGATGATGGGCGTCAAAATCGGCGCGCCCTACCTTGTGACGATCCCCCGTGACGAGGAACGACGACGATGCCCACCCTGGGAACCCTGACGCTCACCGAAGCCCGGCACGCGATCCTGCGCCGTGAGTTTTCCTGCGTCGAATACGCTTACGCCATGATCGAGCGGCACGCACGCTGGCGCTACCTGAACGGCTTTACGTGCGTCGACGATGCGCGGCTGCTCGCCGAAGCGGCCCGCTGCGACCGCGACCTCGCGACGTCGTCCACCCCGCACGCGCTGCTGGGCCTGCCGATCGCGATCAAGGACAACATCGACACCGCGTGCCTGCCGACCGGCAACGGCACGCTGGCGCTGCACAACCGCGTGCCGCCGCAGCATGCGCCGGTCGTCGCGCGGCTGCTCGCGCAAGGGGCGCTGATCGCGGGCAAGGCCAACCTGCACGAGCTGGCGTTCGGCGTGTCGGGCAACAACCGTGTGACGGGCGCGGTACGCAACCCGTACGATTTCAACCGGATTCCGGGCGGCAGCAGCAGCGGCTCGGGCGCGCTGGTCGGCGCGGGCGTGGTGCCCGCCGCGCTCGGGACGGACACCGGCGGCTCGGTCCGGATTCCGGCTGCGCTGTGCGGTGCCGTCGGCCTTCGCCCGACGGTGGGGCGCTACCCGTCGGGCGGCGTGGCGCCGATTTCGCGCACGCGCGACACCGTCGGCCCGATCGCGCGGTCGGTCGAGGACATCGCGCTGCTCGACGCGATTCTGTCCGGCACCGGCGCCCACGCGCCGATGTCGCTGCCGACCCGTGGCACGACACGCTCCGTGCGCCTGGCGGTCCCGCGCACGACGTTCTGGCGCGGCCTCGCTCAAGATGTCGAAAGGGTGGCGAATGCCGCGGTGGCGAAACTGGCTCAGGCGGGATTCGAGTGTGTCGATATCGACCTGAACGACTATCCGGGGTTCTTCGACGATGAGCCGGCCATCATCGCGATGTACGAATTCCGGTCATCGATGCACGCGTATCTGGTCGAGAACGGCTACGACCTGTCGGTCGACGACATCGTCGCGAACGTGGGGAGCCCGGACGTCGCGAAGATCGCCCGCCATATCACCGGCCCCGACGGGATCGGCGAAGCGGCGTACCGCACCGCGCTCGACCGGCGTACGCGGTCGCGTGCCGCGTATCGGCAGTGCCTCGCCGACAGCGGCGCCGACGCGCTGGTGTTTCCGACCACGATCGCCACCGCGTGCCCGATCCCGGCGGGCGACGTGATGATGCTCAACGGCGAGCCTGCGTCGGTGTTCTCGACCTACATCCGGAATACCGAGCCGGGCAGCAATGCCGGCGTACCGGGCATGACCGTCCCGGCCGGCCTGACGGCGGCCGGGCTGCCGGTCGGCCTCGCACTGGATGGGGCGGCCGGCACCGATCGCGAACTCATCGCGGTCGCGCTGGAGGTCGAGCGGGTGCTCGGGCGGCTGCCGGAGCCGAATGATGGATTCGGGGTGGAGGGCAGGTTGGGTGGGTACGCGGGTGTCGATGGGGAGTCGTGATGCGGTGCCGCCGCGCCCCGGGGGCGGTGCGGCGGTTGAATTGCCGGAGCCGGTGACGCTCGCCACGAAGCCGGCCGGCATACGCATGAGGTGACCTGCGGTGACGCCGGGCCCTTCGCGCACCCAACCCGATGCGCAAGCATCGCTGACGTGAATCCCGCCGGCGCCGCAGCGTCTTGACCCGACAACCGCTCGAACCAACGCACGCGAAGCCGGCCGCCAACCGCATATACCGAGAAACTCGCCCACGAGCTCCGGGCGAGGCATCAGGAAAACCCTGACAGCGGGCCGCCGAGGCCGCTTTTTTGCGTCGCCGCGCCCATGGCGGCCGATGCCTTTCGCGTCTCCGGCCGTCCGCATCCCGGTTGACCGCTCCTCTCGATCCAGCGCGGCTCCCCGGCCATATTGCCTGTCATTGAGGGTATGGTGGCAAGCTAAATCAACCGAATATCCGCGAATTTCAATACCTGTCAGGTATTGAAATGACCGCCTAAAAGTATTGGACGCTCGATCTGGCCGAGACGTATAAATCGCCTCAAGAACATCACCCACACGGCGTGCCCCATGTCCTCCGTCACCATCGAACGCATCGAAACCCGCCTCGTCGACCTGCCGACGATCCGCCCGCACAAGCTGTCGGTGGCCACGATGCATGGCCAGACGCTGATGCTCGTCAAGGTGTGCTGCAGCGACGGCGTGACGGGTCTCGGCGAAGGCACGACGATCGCCGGCATGGCGTACGGCCCGGAAAGCCCCGAGGCGATGAAGCTGGCGATCGACACGTATCTCGCGCCGGCGATCATCGGCAAGGACGCGACGCGCATCCAGACGCTGATGGCCTTCCTCGGCAAGCTCGCGAAGGTCAACCACTTCGCGAAGAGCGCACTCGAAACCGCGCTGCTCGACGCGCACGGCAAGCGGCTCGGCGTGCCGGTGAGCGAGCTGCTCGGCGGCCGCCGCCGCGATCGCCTGCCGGTCGCCTGGACGCTCGCATCGGGCGACACGGCCACCGACATCGCCGAAGCCGAGCGGATGCTCGACCTGCGCCGCCACAACGTGTTCAAGCTGAAGATCGGCGCGAAGTCGCCGGAAACGGATATCCGCCACGTGGCCGAGATCAAGCGGGCCGTCGGCGATCGCGCGGCGGTGCGTGTCGACGTGAACATGGCGTGGAGCGAAACGCAGGCCGCGCGCGCGATTCCGGCGCTGGCCGATGCCGGTTGCGAACTGGTCGAGCAGCCGGTGGCTTCGGCCGCGGCGCTGGCGCGCCTGATGCGCCGCTTCCCGGTCGCGCTGATGGCCGATGAAATCCTGCAGGGCCCCGACAGCGCCTTCGAGATCGCGAAGCACCACGGCGCCGACGTGTTCGCGATCAAGATCGAGCAAAGCGGCGGCCTGTTCGCCGCGCAGCGCGTCGCCGCGATCGCGGATGCGGCCGGCATCGAGCTGTACGGCGGCACGATGCTCGAAGGCGCGTTCAGCACGGTGGCGTCCGCGCACCTGTTCGCGAGTGTCGCGAACCTGCAGTGGGGCACCGAACTGTTCGGGCCGCTGCTGATCACCGAAGAGATCCTGACGCAGCCGCTCGATTACAGCGACTTCGAACTGACCGTGCCGGACGGCCCGGGCCTCGGCATCGAACTCGACGAGGACAAGGTCAGGCGTTTCACCCGCGACGGGCTGACGAAAGTCGCGCGATAGATAACCCGAGCCAGGCAACGGCCGTCATTCCCCCAATACACGTGGAGACACCATCATGAGCGTCAAAGTTTTCGAGTCCCGGGAAGTGCAGGATCTGCTGAAGGCCGCGTCGAACGCGGGCGCGAACGGCACGACGGGCGGCAACGCACGCACGCAGCAGGTCGTGCTGCGGCTGCTCGGCGACCTGTTCAAGGCGATCGACGATCTCGACATCACGCCCGACGAAGTGTGGGCCGGCGTCAACTACCTGAACAAGCTCGGCCAGGACGGTGAAGCGGCGCTGCTCGCGGCCGGCCTCGGCCTCGAGAAATATCTCGACATCCGGATGGATGCCGCGGACAAGGCGGCCGGCCTCGACGGCGGCACGCCGCGCACGATCGAAGGGCCGCTCTATGTGGCCGGCGCACCGGTGCGCGACGGCGTGTCGAAGATCGACCTCGACGAAGACGACGGCGCGGGCCCGCTCGTGATCCACGGCACGGTCACCGGCCTCGACGGCAAGCCGGTCGCGGGCGCGCTGGTCGAATGCTGGCACGCGAACTCGCACGGCTTCTATTCGCACTTCGACCCGACCGGCAAGCAGAGCGAGTTCAACCTGCGCGGCGCGGTAAGAACGGGCGCCGACGGCACGTACGAATTCCGCACGCTGATGCCGGTCGGCTACGGCTGCCCGCCGCAGGGCGCGACGCAGCAGCTGCTGAACGGCCTCGGCCGCCACGGCAACCGCCCGGCGCACGTGCACTTCTTCGTCGACAGCCCCGACCACCGCAAGCTGACGACGCAGTTCAACATCGACGGCGATCCGCTGATCTGGGATGACTTCGCGTATGCGACGCGCGAGGAGCTGATCCCGCCCGTGGTCGCGAAGACCGGCGGCACGGCGCTCGGCATGAAGGCCGATGCGTACCAGGACATCGAGTTCAACTTCGTGCTGACGCCGCGGGTGCAGGGCAAGGACAACCAGATCGTCCACCGCCCGCGCGCAGCCGCGACGGCGTAACCACCCGCCGGCACGGCGCGAATACGCCGCCGCCGGCCGGGTTCCCGCGAGATTCAACCGATTACCGATGCGAGCGTGCTTGCAGGACGCGGCACGCGCATGGGAGGAGCCAACATGTCCGCCACGATCGACCAAGCCACCGACCTGGATCACCTGCTCGCCACCGCCGTGCAGGACGACAAGGAAGCCGGCGTATTCCGCTGCCGCCGCGACATCTTCACGAACGCCGAGCTGTACGAGCTCGAGATGAAGCACATCTTCGAAGGCAACTGGGTGTATCTGGCGCACGAAAGCCAGATCCCGGCCAACAACGACTACTACACGACGTGGATCGGCCGCCAGCCGATCGTGATCACGCGCGACAAGACCGGCGAGCTGCACGCAGTGATCAACGCCTGTGCCCACAAGGGCGCGATGCTGTGCCGCCGCAAGCACGGCAACAAGGGCAGCTTCACGTGTCCGTTCCACGGCTGGACCTTCTCGAACACCGGCAAGCTGCTGAAGGTGAAGGACGAGAAGACGACCGAGTATCCGGTGCAGTTCAACACGCACGGCTCGCACGACCTGAAGAAGGTCGCACGCTTCGCGAACTATCGCGGCTTCCTGTTCGGCAGCCTCAGCGCCGACGTGCTGCCGCTCGAGGACTACCTCGGCGAAGCGCGCGTGATCATCGACCAGATCGTCGACCAGGCGCCGAACGGGCTCGAGGTGCTGCGCGGCAACTCGTCCTACATCTACGAAGGCAACTGGAAGATGCAGATGGAGAATGGTTGCGACGGCTACCACGTCAGCACCGTGCACTGGAACTACGCGGCGACGATGGGCCGCCGCAAGGAAGACGGCACCAAGGCCGTCGACGCGAACAGCTGGAGCAAGTCGGTCGCGGGCGTGTACGGCTTCGACAACGGCCACATCCTGCTGTGGACGCAGACGATGAACCCGGAAGTGCGGCCGGTGTACCAGCACCGTGACGAGATCAAGGCGCGCGTCGGCGATGTGCAGGCGGACTTCATCGTCAACCAGACCCGCAACCTGTGCGTGTACCCGAACGTGTTCCTGATGGACCAGTTCAGCACACAGATCCGCGTGGTGCGGCCGCTCGGCGTCGACAAGACCGAAGTCACGATCTTCTGCTTCGCGCCGAAGGGCGAGAGCGAGGCCGACCGCACGATCCGGATCCGCCAGTACGAGGATTTCTTCAACGTGACGGGCATGGGCACCGCCGACGATCTCGAGGAATTCCGCGCATGCCAGGCCGGTTACGCGGGCATCACGGCGATGTGGAACGACCTGTCGCGCGGTGCGCCGTTGTGGATCGACGGGCCCGACGAGAACGCGAGGAAGATGGGGCTGAACCCGCGCATTTCCGGCGAGCGCAGCGAGGACGAAGGGCTGTTCGTGTGCCAGCACGAACACTGGGTGCACGTGATGCGCGATGCGCTGAAGAAGGAACGTGGGGAGGTGGCAGCATGAGCTTCGATTACCGGATCATTTGCGCGGCGCTGTATCGCGAAGCGCGCCTGCTCGACGATCGTCAGTGGGACGCGTGGCTGACCTGCTACACGGAGGACGTCACGTACTGGATGCCCGCATGGGACGACGACGATCGGCCGACCGACGATCATCAGAGCCAGATCTCGCTGATGTACTACCCGGACCGCGGCGGCCTCGAGGATCGCGTGTTCCGGATCAAGACCGAGCGCAGCGGCGCGTCGACGCCCGAGCCGCGCACCAGCCACAACGTGACGAACGTCGAGGTGCTGGCCGAACGCGACGACGAGGTGGACGTGCGCTACAACTTTCACACGCTGAACCACCGCTACCGCGTGACCGATCACTTCTTCGGCACGATGTTCGTCACGTTGCGCCAGGTGGGCGACGAACTGCTGATCTCGTACAAGAAGATCGTGCTGAAGAACGACTACATCCGGCAGGTGCTCGACGTCTATCACGTCTGACGCCCGTTGTTTCGTCATCAAAGACAAGGAAGTGGAGGCGACGCCATGTCCAGCTACAAGATTGCACTGAATTTCGAGGACGGGGTAACCCGCTTCATCGACTGCAAGGCCGGCGAGAAGGTGCTCGACGCGGCCTTCCGCGCGAAGATCAACCTGCCGATGGATTGCTCCGACGGCGTGTGCGGCACCTGCAAGTGCCGCGCCGAAAGCGGCAGCTACGACCTCGGCGACGATTACATCGACGACGCGCTCACCGAAGACGAAAAGGACGGCGGCCTCGTGCTGACCTGCCAGATGGTGCCGCAAAGCGATTGCGTGATCGCGGTGCCGACGTCGTCGGTCGCGTGCAAGACCGGCCAGAGCAGCTTCGCCGCCACGGTGACGAAGGTCGAGCAGCACAACGACGCGGCCGTCGTGCTCGAACTGGACGTCGGCGCGGCCGCGCCCGTTTTCCTGCCGGGCCAGTACGTGAACATCGACGTGCCCGCGAGCGGGCAGCACCGGTCCTACTCGTTCTCGTCGGCGCCGGCCGATGCGAAGGTCAGCTTCCTGATCAAGAAGATCCCCGGCGGCGTGATGAGCACGTGGCTCGAATCGGCGCAGCCCGGCGACACGCTGGAACTGCACGGGCCGCTCGGCAGCTTCTACCTGCGCGACGTGCAGCGGCCGCTGCTGTTCCTCGCGGGCGGCACGGGGCTGGCGCCGTTCCTGTCGATGCTCGAGGTGCTCGCGCGCGCCGGGTCGCAGCAGAAGATGCACCTGATCTACGGCGTGACGCGCGAGCTCGACCTCGTGCTGGTCGACGCGATCGAAGCCTACGCGGCGAAACTTCCGAACTTCAGCTTCGCGACGGTCGTCGCGGATGCGGCGTCGAGCCATCCGCGCAAGGGCTGGGTCACGCAGCACATCCCGGCCGAGGCGCTGAACGACGGGGACGTCGACGTGTATCTGTGCGGGCCGCCGCCGATGGTCGACGCGGTGCGCCAGTATTTCGACGACGAAGGCGTGAAGCCGAACAGCTTCCACTACGAGAAGTTCACCCCCAACGTCACGGCAAAGGCGGCGTGATCATGCAACGATTCTCTGGCAAGGTCATCGTCGTCACGGGCGCCGCGCAGGGCATCGGCCGTGGCGTCGCGCTGCGCGCGGCGGCCGAAGGCGGCAGGGTGCTGTTCGTCGATCGCGCGGATTTCGTCGCCGACGTCGCGGCCGAAGCGACCGGTGGCGAGACGGCCGGCTTCGTCGCCGATCTCGAAACCTACGACGGTGCGCATGCGGCGATCGCGTACGCCGCGCAGACGTTCGGCGGCGTCGACATCCTGATCAACGGCGTCGGCGGCGCGATTCGCATGCGCCCGTTCGCCGAATTCGAGCCCGCGCAGATCGATGCGGAAATCCGCCGTTCGCTGATGCCGACGCTCTATACGTGCCACGCGGTGCTGCCGCACCTGCTCGCGCGCGGCGGCGGCACGATCGTCAACATCTCGTCGAACGCGACGCGCGGCATCCGCCGCGTGCCGTACTCGGCGGCGAAGGGCGGCGTCAATGCGCTGACGGCAGCGCTCGCGATGGAATACGCGGAGCACAACATCCGGGTCGTGGCGACCGCGCCGGGCGGCACCAGCGCGCCGCCGCGCCGCGTGCCGCGCAATGCGGCCGGTGACAGCGAGCAGGAACAGGCATGGATGGGCGAGGCGGTGCGCCAGGTCACCGAGTCGACGTTCTTCAAGCGCTACGGCAGCCTCGACGAGCAGATCGCGCCGATCCTGTTCCTCGCGTCCGACGAGGCGAGCTACATCACCGGCACGGTCCTGCCGGTCGCGGGCGGCGATACGGGTTGAGCGATGTGTCGTGGCGCCACCTGCACGTGTTCAACCTGTGTTCATCGACAACCCACCGGTCGGCGCCAAGACGCCGGCCACGGAGACCCTCATGCGTGATCGCAAAGCCATCGTTCCGGCGGGAATGGAAGCGGTGTACGAGAAAATCGGCTATGCACCGGGCCTGAAGGTCGGCGATACGCTGTACGTATCCGGCCAGATCGGCCGCGATGCGGCGATGCAGCTCGTCGACGGCCGTGAAGCGCAGATCGTGCAGGCGTTCGAGAATCTGAAGCTTGTGCTGGAGGCGGCAGGCGCATCGTTCAACGACGTGGTCGACCTGACGACCTTCCATACCGACATGCGCGACCTGCCGTTGTTCATGCAGGTGCGCGACCGCTACCTCGCGGCGCACCCGAAGCCGGCGTGGACGGCGGTCGGTGCGCACATGCTGGGCGGCGCGCCCGGCTATATCGTCGAGATCAAGGCGGTGGCCGTGTTGCCGGCGTGATGGGCGCTGATGAGGAGCGGGTGCGAAGTGCCGGCGTCCGCGCCTCGAATCGGCTCGTCGCGTGCTGACCGGGAGCGACAGGCTTCGCGACGCAAGACGGCATCCTGACGAAATCCTTTCTCTCGACCCGCGGCGTGAAGCGTCATGCGTCGGTCAGCGACAAGTCGCGCGAGTTCGTTTATGGTGCGAGGGAACGCCGCGTCGTTTCTTTCCTTACGCCGGGAATCCGCGATGAAATGCCTGCCACGCGCCATCCTCGCCGCCCTCGCTGTCACCGTCGCGCAAGCCGTGCTCGCCCAGGCGCCGGGCACGGTGCAACTCGAAGACATGACCTGGACTGAACTGCGCGACAGCATCCGGGCCGGCAAGACCACGATCCTGATTCCGATCGGCGGGACCGAGCAAAGCGGGCCGTACGTCGCGCTCGGCAAGCACAACGCGCGGGTCAGGGTGCTGTCCGAGCGGATCGCGGAAGGGCTCGGCAACGCGATCGTCGCGCCCGTCATCGCCTATGTGCCCGAGGGTGGCTATGCGCCGCCGACGTCGCACATGCGCTTCCCGGGCACGATCACCGTGCCCGACGACGTCTTCGAAAAGACCCTCGAATCCGCGGCCAACAGCTTCCGCGTCCATGGCTTCACCAACATCGTGTTCCTCGGCGACCACGGCGGCTACCAGAACGACATCAAGCAATCCGTGGCCCGGCTGAACAAGTCGTGGGCCGGCACGGGGGCGCGCGCGTTCGTGCCGGCCGCGTACTACGGCACCAGTTCCGACGGTTATGACCAGATCCTGCGCGAGCACGGCGTGCCGGGCGCGGAGATCGGCACGCATGCGGGGCTGGCCGACACGGCGCTGCTGCTGGCGGTCGAGCCGCGCATGGTCAGGGTCGACCAGCTGCGCAACGCCGCGAAGCCGGGCGCCGTCGACGGCGTCTACGGCGGCGATCCGCGTCATGCGAGTGTCGAACTCGGCCGGCTGGGCACCGACGCCATCGTGTCGCGCACCGTCGATGCGATCAGAAAGGACATCGCCGGCCGCTGACGCAGCCGCGCCATCGCGCTACCTTTGTCGTCGTTCCCTTCAATCGAACCGGGACATCGTCATGCAACCGCGCTTTCTCCGTCATCTTCGCTTCTCCCGTCCCGCGATCGTCATCGTGGCGGCGCTGGCTGTCGGTGCCCGCGGGGCGGTCGCGGCGGCTGCCGTCGCGACCGTACCCGGCATGCCGCCCGTCCTTCATCCCGACAACCTGTACAGCGAGGCGCAGGCCGGCCGCATGAGCGCGGCGGTAGCGGGCGCGTTGCCGCGCATCTATGTGCCGAACCTGAGATCGAACGACGTCTACGTGATCGACCCGGCCACGTATCAGGTCGTCGACCGGTTCGCCGTTGGCCGCAGTCCGCAGCACGTCGTGCCGGCATGGGACCTGCAGACGCTGTGGGTCGCGAACAATGCGGAAGGGCGAACCGACGGCAGCCTGACGCCGATCGATCCGAAGACGGGCAAGCCCGGCCAGCCGGTGAGCGTCGACGATCCGTACAACATGTATTTCACGCCCGACGGCCAGGACGCGATCGTGGTGGCCGAAGCGCATGCGCGGCTCGACTTCCGCGACCCGAAAACGATGGCGCTGAAATCGAGCCTCGATGTGCCGCACTGCAAGGGCATCAACCATGCCGACTTCTCGATCGACGGCCGGTATGCGCTCTTCACGTGCGAGTTCGGCGGCAAGCTGGCCAAGATCGATTTCGTGAACCGCAAGGTGGTCGGCTATCTCGAGCTCGACCGGAAAGGAATGCCGCAGGACATTCGCGTGTCGCCCGACGGCAAGGTGTTCTATGTCGCCGACATGATGGCGGACGGGGTGTACGTCATCGATGGCGACGCCTTCACGAAGCTCGGCTTCATCCCGACCGGCGTCGGGACGCACGGCCTGTACCCGAGCCGCGACGGCACGAAGCTCTATATCGCGAATCGCGGCTCCAATCGCGTCCATGGGCCGCGTCACGGCAAGGGCAGCGTCTCGGTGCTCGATTTCGCGACCCGCCAGGTGGTCGCGACCTGGCCGATTCCCGGCGGCGGCAGCCCCGACATGGGCAACGTCAGCGCGGACGGCACCACGCTGTGGCTGTCGGGCCGTTTCGATGACGTCGTCTACGCGATCGACACCGCGAGCGGCGCGGTCCGGTCGATTCCCGTCGGCATGGAGCCGCACGGCCTGACGGTGTGGCCGCAGCCGGGCCGCTATTCGCTGGGCCATACGGGAAACATGCGGTAGGGCGGCGGCCGGTCAGCGCGCACCGGCACGGCCGCCCGACACGCGGGCCGCCTGGCTCGCCGATGAAACCCGCATACGCAACCGGCGCGCGTGGCCGCCGTCGCGGCGGCCACGTGGCGTCCCAAACGGAGAAAGCCGATGACCGAACGTCAGTCCCCCGAAACGACGCCTCCGCACCCGGAGCCCAGCGCGCACGATGCGCTCGAACATTTGCTCGGCAGCCTGCACCGGCATGGATTCCTGCATTTGGCGACCGAGGTCGTCAGCGCGAACGCGCGGCTGGCCGACACGTTCGTCGATGCGCTCGACAAGCCGGGCATGCAGAGCGGCATGCAGAATCTCGCGGTGCTGTTGATGGCGCTGTCGCGCATTCCGCCCGAGCAGTTCGGCAAGGCCGTGTTCGCGGCCGCCGACGCGCTGCATCACGTCGGCGCGTGGCAGCCGGCGCAGCACGAGCATGTCGCACCGGGCGTGCGCGGCGTCTACCGGCTGCTGCACGACGAAGCACTGTGGGACGCGCTGACGCCGTTGCTGGAAGGGTTGAAGGTGTTCGCGCAAGGGCTGGCGCGCGCCCCGGAGACGCCCGTTACAGCGCCCGGCGAGAAGACGACGGGCACCTGAGCGCAGCGCGTCAGTCCCACGCGTGCTTGCTGAACTGATAGCCCTTGCCGCGAATCGTCTTGATTCGCTTCGGTTCCATCAGGTCGTCACGCAGCTTGCGGCGCAGCTTCGAAATGCGGCCGTCGATCGAGCGGTCGAAGCCGTCGAACTCGATGCCGCGCAGCAGCAGCGTCAGGTCTTTTCGGCTGACCACCTCGCCGGCGCGGCAGACGAGCGCCCACAGCAGGTCGAACTCGGTCGACGTCAGGCGGGGTGCGCTGCCGTCGGGAAGACGCACCTTGCGATCGGCCCGGTCGATCGAAAACTTGCCGAACTCGAAACGATGAGGCGATGCCGGCTCGACATCGTCCGGGCGCATGCGCACCCGTCGCAGGTGGGCCTTGATCCGCGCGAGCAGGATGCGCGGCTCGATCGGCTTGTGGAGAAAGTCGTCCGCGCCGAATTCCAGGCCGAGCAACTCGTCGAACTGTTCGTCGCGAGCCGTCATCATGATGACGATGCCGTCGTACTGCGTGCGTGCGTCGCGACAAATCTCGAAGCCGTCCTTGCCCGGCAGGTTGATGTCGAGCAGCACCAGGTCGGGGTGACGTGCGACGATCGTGGCGACGGCGTCGGCGCCGTCGAACAGGCGGTCCACCTCGTACTGATGCGTGCGCAGATAGTCTGCGATCAGTGCGGACAATGGGACGTCGTCTTCGACGAGCAGGATTCGGATGGGCATCGCTAAACGAGGGGGTGAAACGGGAAAGTGGCGAGCGTTCAAGCCCAGTCCGACCATGGGGTGGCTGAAGAGACGCGCATGATACGTCCAAACAATCCGGTGGAATGTGGCGAAATCTGCATCGCTCGACCGCCCGGTCCGCACGCGAATCACCCGGCCCAGGCAGCCAGGCAAATGGGCGAAGGGGGGGAATCGTGTCGTCGCGGAACGGGGCGACGGTTGGGCGATAAGGTCGGGCGTGGAATCCGGTTAAAGGCCGGCAAGGATCGCTGGCGCGATGTCGTTCGCACGAAAACGTTTGCGGAAAAATGGCGCGTGAAAAGCACGCCCGCCCGCGCCGCAAGCCGGTAAAGATTGCTCGACATATCATTACAAAATATTACGAAACGGGCAACGGACAGGTCCTTACAATCGTGGCGACTCGGTGGCCAGCATGACGCACGCCGGCTTCCGGCCGGCCGCCGAAGTGAATGCCAATGCGATGGCGGTGACTGACAGCGTGCCATTGCTCGCGTGGTGCGTCCGTTCGGTGCGGCACTGTCGGTGCCTCGACGCGCGCGAAACAATGTCGACGTCACCCCGCCTTCCAGGCGGCAAACGTCTGACCGGCACGATGCTCTGATAGGAATGCGAAATGACGCCGCTTCAAATCATCCGGAGTCTCGATTCACTCACGAACGCGATCGAAGTCGCGGTCGCCCACGCCGACTGGAGCGAGGCCGTCCGGGCAGCGGAAACACGTTCGGCGTTCTTGACGGCGCTATCACCCGATCAACCCGACGAGGTTCACGCGGCGATCCGGAGAATGCGGGAGATCGATATCCGGATCTCGATCACCGCACGGGAAGCGCTGGAGGCACGCGTCGCGGAGAGCCGGAAGGCGTTGTACGAAACCCGGCCGCCGTCGCCCGGGGCGGATGCCATGGCCGCCCGATCCCCTTCGTGGCGCTCAGCCATTTCACGGCGCTTCGCGCCGTACACGCATTGACACGGACAGGTCCTTGAACATGCCGGTCAGGTCTCAACATTTCGGTGGCGGTATGCGATTTCGAAAACGTATCAGTTATGTCGATGCAACACGGTGGTTCGCGGATGGCGACCACGATCGGGTGGAAACCCGTGAAGGCGGACGCGCGATCGCCACACCGGAAGGCTGGCGTTCGGTGAAGTCGGGTGACTGGATCGTGCGCGATGATTGCGGCAACTGCTGGCCGATGGACAACGGGCTCTTTACGAGCCTGTATGAACCGGTCGTGGAGTGAGCGGCGAGGGCGCGCGGGTGCCGTCCATACGGTACGCCTTCGTCACCCGTACGCCGGCAGCCTATCGGCGCGCGCGCGAAAACAGCAATGAGTCGGTATCGTTGAACCGGATCTGCACCGGCTCCCCATAACCCGCCTTTTCCGCCACGCGGATCGACGCGACGTTGGTCGGCGCGATCAGGCACACGCTGCGCTCGAACCGGTGTTGCCCGTCGAGCCATGCCAGCGCGGCCGAGAGCGCCTCGGTCGCGTAACCCTTGCCGTGCGCCCACGTCGCAAGGGCCCAGCCGGCTTCCGGCACGCCGCGAATCGACGGCTCGATGAGCCGGTGGAAATCGGCGAAGCCCAGATCGCCGACATAGCGGCCCGACGCCTTCTCGCGAATCGCCCAGTACCCATAGCCGAGCAGCGGCCACAGCCCGCGATACGCGAGCATGCGCATCCACGAGTCGCGCGGCGCGGACGGCTTGCCGCTGAAGATGTGCTCGACGACCTTCGGCTCGGCCCACATCGTGGCGAGCGCCTCGAAGTCGCCGAGCGGATGGCCTTCGAGGATGAGACGCGGCGTATCGAGAACGGGCGGGGAGGAGACAGGCGGCATCGTGGCTTCCGGAGAGGAGGGGCATGGGACGGTCAGGCCGTCAGCATGTCGATGCCGCGCTGGTTGGGTTCCGTTCGCGCACCGGCAGGCAGATCGGCCGGCGATGTTCCTCGGCGAGCGACGACGTGCGATTGACGGCAGGCGACGGCGGCCCGCTGCGAGCGGGCATGTCCAATTCGGCAAGACAGGGAGCCGGAATGATAGCAAAACCGTTGCACGAACAGGCTGCGGTGCGGGCGGCCGGAGATGATGCCACCGCATCGACGACGTCGCACGGGAAGCGGGCGCAATTCCATCGGCTTCCCGCGCGATAGTCGGACTTTCATGTGGCGCGCCGCCCTTCCGATGTGCCGCCGTCACTCGACATGATGCTCGGCGGGATCAATCCGATTCGCGGCCGCAGGCGGTCTACTTCCGGTTCTTCAGGAAGGTCCGGCCTTCGGCCGTGATCGAGGCGCCCGAGCGGCCGTGTGCGGGATGGCTGACGAAGCCCGCGCTGACGAGTTCGCTCGCGATCGACCAGCCGAGCGCCGGTGCGTCGCGCCCGTAGCGGACATCGGCGAGGCGTTCGAGCGCCCAGATGGCGGAGGCCGACAGGTTCGGGGTGTTGGACGTGAAGTTGTCGCTCATCGCTTCCTCGTGAAAAGGGGATTCGGGGTGGGCGGGATGCCGTGACATCGAGTGGCGCGCCGGTCAGCGCGCTTGCAGCACGGGCAGCAGCGCCTGCAGGGCTGCCTCCTCGTCGGGGCCGGTGGCCAGCACCTGTGCGGACGTGCCGCCGTGCACCTGCAGCGCCGCGACGGCGGCGCTGTCCTTCGCATCGCTGCTGATCCCGTTCGCGATCAGCAGGATGTCGCTTTCGAAGCCGCGCGCCGCGTCGGCGGCGGCTGCTCGTGCGGCGTGGCCGCGGTTGCGGTTCCACGCGGGGCCGATTTCAACGAACACAACGGTTGCCACGATGTCGGAGAGCCTCTGGACGGAACGTCGGGATCGGTGTGCGGCGCCGGGCCGGCGGTGCGCCAGACAGGCGAGAAACGCGCTGCTCCGCATGACTCCGGAACGCCGGCAGCGCTGCCGGGGCATGCGCATCCTGCGTGGATGTGCCGGCATTCTCGGTGAAACGGGCCGCAAGTCCGGCGAACGGCGCGAAAACGCCCATTATAATACAGCAGCCAAGATATGTGTATTGCATTATAATGCCGTGTGCGCCGAAGGCGGCTCGCCGACCCATCGGCACGTGCCTTCAGGCGGGCCGGGCGACGCTGCCAGCGCGCCCGGCCTTTTTATCGACGACTCAACTCCCCCTGAATGGAAGCCGCAATGAACGCCGCCCCCGCCTGCCCGCAATGCGCGATGGAAAACACTTACCCGGACGGCACGCTGACCGTATGCGCGGACTGCGGCCATGAATGGTCGGCCGGCGCCGGCGCCGAAACGGGCGACGAACCGGCGGGCGACGTCGTCAAGGACGCCAACGGCAACGTGCTGTCGGATGGCGACTCGGTCGTACTGATCAAGGATTTGCGCGTGAAGGGCTCGTCGATCACGCTTAAGATGGGCACCAAGGTCAAGAGCATCCGGCTCGTCGGCGGCGATCACGAGGTCGACTGCAAGACCGACATGGGGGGCTTCATGCTGAAGGCCTGCTACCTGAAGAAAGTCTGAGCGCGCACGCTCCAATCGACCGTCAGTAACTGACTGCCCGTTCATGGCCGAGGATCGAATTTCCTACGACGCGTTCGTCAGGTTCCTGGCGACGCCGCTGAACGACGGCCGGCCGTTCGTGCTGGAGACGCAGCACGCGCTTTCGCTGCACTTCGACCATTTCGGCACGCAGAGCTTCATGTCGCTCCGGGATCCGGGCCGGCTCGAGCTCGGCTATACGCGCGTGATGATGGGCTTTCTGCTGCTGCAGCCCGAGCCCGCGCACATCTGCATGCTCGGGCTCGGCGGTGGTTCGCTGGCGAAGTACTGCTACCGGCACTTGCCCGGCGCGACGATCGACGCGGTCGAGATCAATCCGGACGTGATCGCGCTGCGTGACGTTTTCAGGATTCCCGTTGATGACGGCCGGTTCACGGTGGTGTGCGCCGACGGCGCGGATCATCTGGACAGGGCGGATGTCCGGACGGACGTGATCCTGCACGACGCGTTCGTCGCCGACGGCATGCGGGGCCGCTGTACGGGCGCCGCATTCCTCGCCGCATGTCACGCGCGCCTGAGCGAAAACGGCGTGCTGGCAATCAACTTCATGGACGACGATCCCGCGCTGCCGGAGCATCTCGAGCAGTTGCGATCCGTATTCGGCATGTCGTATACGCTGGCGCCGTGCGGCGACGACAACAACTTCATCGCGTTCGCATGGAAGGGTGGCAGCCGGCTGCCGTCGCTGCGGATCCTGCTCGAACGCGCACTGGCGTGTGCGCGGGCCGGCGAGCTCAAGCTGGCGGCCACGGCGAGGCGGATGAAGGCCGGGGAGAGCGTCGACCCGCAGCGGCTGGTGATGCGTGCGCAGCCGCACGGGCGATGGGAAATCGGCGCGTAGCCTGCAGGTAGGCGCGGCCTGTACGGCCGTCTTTACTTCACGCGCTTGCCGAGCGCGCTCTTGGTCTTGTACGTTACGCCGTGGCGGTCGAGATACTCGCGGATCAGTTGCCGCACGACTTGCGACGGCGTGAGATCCTGCTCCGCGCAGAGCATCTCGAAGGCTTCCTTTTTCGCGGGATCGATCAGGACGGTCAGGCGGGCGGTTTTCGTTTCCATTGCGGGGCGAGGGTGGTCGGTATGTTAATCAAATTATAATCGATCCGCCTTCGGCGCCACCGCCGAAAGCGCGCTCCCGGTGCGCGATCAGCGCCTGCTGCGGAGCAACGCGAGCAGGTCGTCGATCACCGGCACGATCGCGAGCGTGACGAGCACCGCGGCAAGCGGCACGGTCGACACGTAGCCGACATGCTTGAAGCCGATCGCGCCGGCCAGGCCGCCGATGAAGAACGACGCGAGCATCGTCGCGTGAATCCGCAGTTTCGAGCGGTTGGCGACGACCGCCTGCGCGTCGACGTCGACCGCCGACCGGTTCCAGTAGAACAGCTTCCCGAGCTCGATGCCGAGGTCGGTCACGATGCCCGTCATGTGCGTCGTGCGGATCTCCGCGCCCGACAGCTTCGTGATCGTCGCGTTCTGCAGCCCCATGATGAAGCACAGCAGCGTCACGGTCACCGGCACGAAGAAGGTTTCCCACAGCGCGAGGTGGCTGCCGAGCAGCCCGAACAGGAGCAGCAGCGCGGCCTCGACCAGCAGCGGCAGCATGAACTGGCTGTGCAGGCCGCGACGGCGGCCCCAGTTGACGAGGATCGCCGAGCAGCTGGCGCCGATCAGGAACGACCCCAGCGAGCTGATGCCGGCCAGCGCGAGCCGCACGTCGCCGAGCGCCGTCTGGTCGGCGATCGCCGACACGATGCCGCTCATGTGCGACGTGTATTGCTTGACCGCGAGGAAGCCGCCGGCATTGGCCGCGCCGGCGACGAACGCCAGCGAAAACCCGAGCTGACGGTTCGCGGTCGCGCTGCGGTGTTTTCCCGTCAGGTTTCGAAAGTACTGCGCTGGCATAGGGGCTCAGGGGCTTCGCTCAATCGCCGCGAATCGCGGGCACGGACGTGACGACCGGCACCGGACGGCAGGGCGGGCACGCCGCCTGCCCACAGGTGCCGGGTCTCTCGAATCATGTGACGAACATGATAATGCCATTATCATACTCTGTTAGTCGAATAGGGCTTTCAGTACAATGTCATCCGGCGCGGCCTGACAGCGGCCCGACTGCGGCTTCGCTGCCGCACGGCCGCGCCGCCCGCCTTCGCGATCACTTCTGCCCACCGCTTCATGACCCCGATCAAGTTCATTCTTCGCTATACGGCGATCCCGTTCACGGCCATCGTGGCTGTGGTGATCTGGACTGTCATACCATCGTCGAAAGAGATCGATGCGAGACAATATGCGGCGCTGTCGCGCGCGTACGCGAGTTTCCCGCTGCCGTTCCGGCGCGAGATCTCGGAAACGATGGACCACGGCCGGATCAACGACCGGCGCTACCAGGCGCTCGTGCGCGATTCGCTGGGCAATGGCGTCGCGCTGGACTGGCCGGCGTCGGGCGTCGGCGCGCTCGCCGACGAGCGGCACAAACTGGCCGAACTGCTTCAGGCCGATTCCGATCTTCAAGGGCATCACCAATGAAAACTCTGCTGGTTTCCGTGGCATTCGCGATGATCATCGCGAGCCTGATCTTCGCGCTGTATTTCATGAATCACGATCGCGGCAAGTCCAAGCGGATGGCATGGTCGCTCGCGGCACGCGTCGGGCTGTCGGTCACGCTGTTCCTGTCGCTGCTGATCGCTTACAAGCTGGGCTGGATCGAGCCGACCGGGTTGCCGATCGGGCGCTGAAAGGCGAACGCCCCGTTGCATGCGGGGCGTTTGCGCAAATGCGAGTTTGGCTCTCTCATCGATCTATTGTGATAAGAAAACTTATCGTGATGATGGGGTTGTGTGATCCAAAATCAGGTTTCGCACGACGCGCGACAGAGACTGCCCACGCTGCAACGGCAGCGCAGGGGCGTTGACACGGGTCTTCGCGAGACCACGGCCAGTGACAAACCTGAATTCGCGACGTGCAGCCTCATGAATTCACGAGACCTTCGCACCTTCCGGCCAACGTTGAACGGCCAGGTGACAACCTTGCTTCGCAAACCGCGACAATTTCATTCTGGTCAACGCTACCCGGCACACGGCACCGCGCGTGCAACAGTTGTGATGCGCAGAGGCCCCATGGACAAAGCCGCCGCGCTCGCTCGCCGAGCGCGGCGTGCTACTCTCGCGAACGGCACCGGCCAGGACAGTTCAGTGGTGCGCGACCCGTCAACATGGTGGATTCACGCATATGTACTCGATCTTGCCTGCGTTCGTATCTGCGTTGTTTCTCGGGTTCGGCCTCTACGTGCTGGCCACCAAGGGGCTCACGCGGGTATCCGTCCCGTTCGCCCTGATGTGCGCGACGACCTTCGTCTGGCAGGGAACGTGGGCCTTCCTGTTCCAGACCACCGACGCGGACGTCGCCAACGTGCTGGTCAAGGCCGGCTATCTGTTCATCCTTTTTCTGCCGACGACCTTCTATCATTTCGTGACGGAGATCGTGTCGCGTCGGGACGAGCGGCCGATCATATTCGCGTCCTACGGACTCAGCGTCCTGCTGGCCGTGCTGCTGGTCACGAGCAATGCGGTCGTCGATGGATTCCGCCCGCATTTCTTTGGCCCGTATCCCAAGGCGGGCCCGCTGCATCCGTTGCACGTCGTGCAGACGGTACTCCTGGTCTGCCGCAGCGGTTGGCTCCTGATCGAGGCAAGACGTCAGGGGCGGGCGCGAGACGTCCGGCAGTTGCTCACGCAATGCCTCGTCAGCCTGGGCCTCTACTCGCTCGCGGCGACCGACTACGCGGTGAACTACGGCGTCGACTTCTATCCGGTGGGGGTGCTGTTTATCGCGATCAGTCTCGGGATACTCGCGACGTCGATCGTCCGCTATGGGCTGATGGGTCCCTATCTGCTGGCCGCGACGGTCGCGCACGAAGTGGCCACGCCGCTGGCGGCGATCGGCCTGCACGCGGACGAGCTGCGCGCTGTCCTGCCGGAGCTGCTGCGCGGGTATCGGCTGGCGGTGCAGCACCGGTTGTGCGCCGACAGTTTGTATCCCGGACAGCTGGAGCGGCTGCCGACGCTTGCGTCGTCGATCCGGCGCCAGGTCGACACCACCAGCACGGTGGTCGAGATGTCCCTGGCGTCCTTTACGCTGGACCGACTCGATCGCCACAGCTTCGCGGCCTATCCGATACGGGGCTGTGTCGACGCCGCCGTGGATCGCTTTCCGTTCCGTCCGGGTGAGCGGGACCGCGTATCGGTCGACGCGATCGATACGGACATCCGGTTTTTCGGCTCCGACTCGCTCGTGATCTTCGTGATCTTCAATCTGCTGAAAAATGCCCTGTACGCGATCCACGCCAACGGCCGTGGGCAGATCGAGATCGACGCGCATCGCAGCAACGGTTACTGCGTGGTGCGTTTCAGCGATACGGGGCCGGGCATCGCCCCTGATGTGCTCCCTCAAATTTTCGACGCCTTTTTCTCGACCAAGTCGCACGGTCGCGGCGCCGGCATGGGCCTGAGTTTTTGCCGCCGCGCATGTGAAGCGCTCGGTGGCACCATCACGTGTGAATCCGTTCCCGGCATCCGCACCACGTTCACGATCCGGCTGCCGGAGCCCGGGGCGCCGGCGGACCCGACACTGAACGGTCCGCCGGCGCTCCCCCCGCGCTATCGCATCGGGTAGGGCGGTCTCACATTCAGTTCGCGGCGGACGGCAGGATCAGCTCATACGCCTTGACCCGCTCGATGATGCCCGGCGGAAACCGGCGGATCCGCTTGTCGGAACCGGCAAACACGATTTGCTGATACCCCAGCGACACCTGCCGCCCGTCCACGTAGAAGCGAAACAGCAGGTAGGCCGAACATTGCCGAACCTCGAACGTATTGAGAAAGCAATCGACGCGCTGGAACGGAAACGTCTCATGGACGTATTCCTGATGCGCGCGCTTCGTCACGAATGCCCCGCCGGCCCCCATCAGGTTGTTGTGGATGCATTCGTGAAACCAGCGTTCACGGCACACGCCCTGCCATTCGAAATAGCGTGCGAAATAGGTATTCATGAAGGCATTGGAATCCTTGAGGTAAATGTCCACCACATGGTGGAAGGTTTTCTCGGAAATATGGGCCGTTTCGTTGGAAAGGACGTGAAGAATCGCGTCTCGCGTCAACATGGATAACTCCTTGAATCGCTACTGGCGGTAGCGGCGCATTCCTTCAACGAGAAGGAATGGCCCGATTCTCCCCGTGCAATTCCGCGGAGCGGTGCAGTCGAAACGTGCCGAATTAGCGAATGAAGAGCAGTTGATGTGCGTCGCACTTTCGCCGGATAATTGCCGCGATAATCATTCGCGGCAAAGCGTCTCCGTTGCCGCATTATCTTTTGCTGATTTATCGAGACCCTTATGCAACCCTTCGTCAGGCAGCCGGTGCTTTACCCCGTGTCCGTGGTATTTGTCGACGACAATCCGGATTTCCTGCAGGCGCTGCGGGGCGCATTTCCGGACGAACGCCTGAACCACTTTTTTACGCACCCCCGGGCGGCGCTCGACTTCGTGTCGTCGCGTGACGCGGAGATACCCCCCACGGCTGCGGACTATTTCGGTGCGGAGAAAACCGGCGGGAATGCGATCGGCGAGGATGCGCTCGCCGATCCTGCCCGATTCGAGGCGGTGGGCGCGGTGGTCGTCGACTATTCGATGCCGGAGGTCGACGGCATCCAGTTCCTGACCTCCATCCGCAACGCGAACTGCATGAAAATCCTGCTCACCGGCATCGCCGACGAGCGCGAGGCGGTGGCCGCGTTCAACGCGGGACTGATCGATTGCTATCTGAAGAAAACCGACGTCGAGATGGCGCGCAAGCTGGCGAGCGCGCTGGACGACGCGAAACGCAAGTGCTGCGCGGCCCGCGGGCACATCAGCCTGCATGAAGCGGGAGCGACCTACCGGGATCCACGGATCGTCAAGCTGATCGATGAGGTGGCCGCGCGGGAAGGCATCGTCGAATACTACTGGCGCCCCAATCAGGACGCGGTGCTGATGTTCGATGCCGCCGGCGCGCCCAGTGTATTTCTCGCCTGGAGCGAAGAGGACTGGGCGTTCCACTGCGATATCGTGTCCGACGCGGGCGGACCGGCCGAATTGCGCCAAGGCATGGAAGCGCGCCGCATCATGCCGCTATTCTGGCCATTTCAGGCCTATCGGCCGGGCCTCGCGGACATTCACCGTGCGGCCCCGCTTCCCGTTCCGGGATGGCACGGCACGTTTTATAGCTGGATCCGGCTGGATGATCCGGCCACCGAGCACGAACTGCCTACATTGGCAAAATGGCGTCACGCGTAAAGGATCATCCGCTCATTTTCAAACGGGCGGTGCTGTCGTCGTCTCGGTAGCCACTCAAACTGGAACAATCCCTGTCAATGTTGTCAGTTATCAGCGGCGCGGGATTTTGTTTCAATACACACCTTGTTCCGAGGGCCACCCAATATTCCAATAGACGGCACATCCGTTCAGTGCAGACCGTTGACCAACGGTCTGCACGCGCTCTCAATATCGATCGATTCTCGATCTGATATTGTCACCACCCTTCACAAAATCTGCAGCGGCAAACGATCCGCAAAATTTCCGACTGATGCGTTGAAGCGCGTTTTCACGGCGCGTCGATTGAGCTCGTTTGCCGGAATGCGTCCGCCGGGCCCGTCATGCATTGAAACGGACGCCCTCAGGCGCCCAACCCCATTAATACGCGCCGGAATGCGGCAATCGAACTGAAATCGAAAGCCGTGCAGTGATCGTCGCGAAATGCGGGATCGGACCCGCATCCGATCGAGCGGTATTTCAACGGCCTGTTATCCGCCCGACTCCGCCCGACTCACTCGCAAAGTCATGGCGATACGCGCGGGGCGAGCAGCCCACGATGCGCTTGAATGCATGTCCGAACGCGCCATCCGAGTCGTATCCGAGCCCAGCACGCGAATGTCCTGAAGGGGCCGTGCACGTACCCGACCCGGCGACGGAATCGTGACGGCCGCCGCGATCGGCCGTTTTCGCACGTGAGCCCGCCGTCCGCCGCCGCGCCGTATGCGGGAGCAGCGATCTTTATCAGCGCAGCAGATAAACGTATCGGAATCGCTTCGTTGACGCCGTCCGGCACGCACTCGTAGATTCGCGTTTTGACCGAATCAGGGGCCGTGCCATGACGACTACCGCCATCCGCGACGACGTATCGCTTTGCGCCGGGCATCCGCCCGCGTCGCGGCCGCGCGTTGCGGCGCAGCATTTCGACATCGTGCCGTTCGATGCGCCGCTCGGTGCCGAAGTGGTCGGCCTCGACCTGTCGCAACCGCTCGACGCCGCCGACTTCGCGCGCATTCATCGCGCGCATCTCGACCATCACGTGCTGGTGTTTCGCGACCAGCGCATCACGCCGGACGAGCACATCGCGTTCAGCCGCCGCTTCGGCCCGCTGCAGATCCACGTGCTGCACCAGTTCGCGCTCGCCGGCCATCCGGAGGTGCTGATCGTGTCGAACGTCGTCGAGAACGGCAAGCCGATCGGGCTCGGCGACGCGGGCCATTTCTGGCACTCCGACCTGTCGTACAAGGAGAAGCCGAGCCTCGGCTCGCTGCTGCATGCGCAGGAACTGCCGGCCGAAGGCGGCGACACGCTGTTCGCGAACATGCATCTCGCGTGGGACACGCTGCCGGCCCATCTGCGCCGCGCGGTAGAAGGGCGGCGCGCCGAGCATACGTATCTCGCACGCTATGCGGAGCTGCAGGCGCGCAATCCGTGGCGGCCGAACCTGTCGCCCGAGCAGATCGCGCAGGTTGCCGCGGTCGTGCATCCGGTCGTGCGCACGCATCCGGAAACGGGCCGCAAGGCGCTGTTCGTCAGCGAGCATTTCACGACGCGCATCGTCGGGCTGCCCGACGACGAAAGCCGCGCGCTGCTCGACGAGCTGTTCGCACACAGCGTGCGTGCCGAGCATGTGTACCGGCACCCATGGCGCGAGCACGATCTCGTGTTCTGGGACAACCGTTCGCTGATGCATCTCGCCGCCGGCACGCCCGACCACCTGCCCCGCAAGCTGTACCGCACCACGATTGAAGGCGACGCGCCTTTCTGAGCCACGTGCCGCGTCAATCTTCCGCCCCATCCTGACTGGAGTTCCGATGCCGTTTTCGTTTTTGCCGGCGCGCCGCGCGCTGGCGGCAGCACTGACCGCAACGCTTGCGTTCGCCGGCGCACTCGCCCCGCAAGCCGCGCACGCGGAAGGCCGCATCCGCATCGCCGAGCAGTTCGGCGTCGTCTACCTGATGTTGAACGTCGCGCGCGACCAGCAGTTGATCGAAAAGGAAGGGCGCAAGGCCGGCCTCGACATCAAGGTCGACTGGGTCCGGCTGTCGGGCGGCGCGGCCGTGAACGACGCGCTGTTGTCCGGCGCGGTCGACATCGCGGGCGCGGGCGTCGGGCCGCTGCTGACCGTGTGGGACCGCACGCGCGGCCGGCAGAACGTGAAGGGCGTCGCGTCGCTCGGCAATTTCCCGTACTACCTCGTCAGCAGCAACCCGAACGTGAAGACGATCGCCGACCTGAGCACGAAGGACCGCATCGCGGTGCCGGCGGTCGGCGTGTCGGTGCAGTCGCGCGTGCTGCAGTACGCAGCCGCGAAGCAGTGGGGCGACAAGCAGTTCGACAAGCTCGACGCGCTCACGCAGGCGATTCCGCATCCGGACGCGACGGCTGCCATTCTGGCGAACAGCAGTGTGATTACCGGCCACTTCGGCAATCCGCCGTTTCAGGAGCAGGAACTCGCCGGCAACCCGAATGCGCACATCGTGCTGAATTCCTATGACGTGCTCGGCGGCCCGAGCTCCGCGACGGTGCTGTATGCCACCGAGAAATTCCGCGACGACAACCCGAAGACCTATCGTGCATTCGTCGCCGCGCTGGCCGATGCCGCGCGCCAGATCGCGGCCGATCCCGAGCGCGCGGCCGATACCTATATCCGCGTGAACGCATCGAAGATCGATCGCGCGCTGCTGCTGAAAATCCTGCGCAATCCGCAGGTGCAGTTCAAGACCGCGCCGCAGAACACGCTCGCGCTCGCGCAGTTCATGCACCGCACCGGTGCGATCCGCACCGAACCGAAGTCGTGGCGCGATTACTTCTTCGACGATCCGGCGACGGCCGGCGGCAGCTGAGCGGAGCCGCTTCGACGCCGCGATCGACGCTTATGCGTCGGTGCGGTTTCGATATGGGCAATCGATGGTTGGTCCGCGAAAGGTCTGGCCGCATGCTGATGCTTTACCCGCAAGAGATTCGATCGTGAACGCCACTTCTCCCCGAACCTGGCTGCCGCCGTATGTGGCACGCGGCGGCGCGGCGCCTGCCGTCCACCCCGTGCCCGACGCGCAGGTCGCCGGCCGGCCCGCGCCGGATGCCGCGCAGGCTGGCGCGCACAGTGAACGCCTGCTCGCCATCGACCGGGTGAACCTCGAATACCGCAGCGGTGCGCGGATCGTGCGCGCGACCCACCAGGTCAGCTTCGACGTGTATGGCAGCGACCGCTTCGTGCTGCTCGGCCCGTCGGGGTGCGGAAAGTCGACGCTGCTGAAGGCGATTGCCGGCTTCATCGAGCCTGTATCTGGTTCGATCGCGCTCGACGGTCGGCCGGTGCGCGGGCCGGGCCCTGACCGCGTCGTGGTGTTCCAGGAGTTCGACCAGTTGCCGCCGTGGAAGACGGTCGTCGAAAACGTCGCGTTTCCGTTGCGTGCCGCCGCCAGGTTGTCGCGCGCCGAAGCACGGGAGCGCGCGCTGCATTATCTCGACAAGGTCGGGTTGAGCGGGTTCGCCGACGCCTATCCGCACACGCTGTCGGGCGGCATGAAGCAGCGCGTCGCGATCGCGCGCGCACTGGCGATGCAGCCGCGCGTGCTGCTGATGGACGAGCCGTTCGCCGCGCTCGACGCGTTGACGCGCCGCAAGATGCAGGAGGAACTGCTGCGCCTGTGGGACGAGTTCCGTTTCACGCTGCTGTTCGTCACGCATTCGATCGAGGAAGCGCTCGTCGTCGGCAACCGGATCCTGCTGCTGTCGCCGCATCCGGGCCGCGTGCGTGCGGAACTCAACAGCCACGAGCATTCGCTCGACAACGTCGACACCGGCGACTTCCGCGACAACGTCGCGCGGATCCATCGCCTGCTGTTCGATACCGACACGACCCGCGTCCCGACGACGGAGGCATCTGCATCATGAGCACGATCGATCCGGCCCTGCCGCCGCTACCGCCCGTGCGCGCCGAATACGAACGCACGCTCGACACGCTGCCCGACGCCGAACGTGCCGTGCCGGCTCCGCTGTGGCGTCGCGTCGCCGGTGCGGGATGGTTTCGGCGCAGCGTCATCGCACTCGTGCTGATTGCCGCGTGGGAGATCGTCGCGCGCATCGTCGCGAACGATCTGCTCGTGCCGACCTTCGGCGCGACGCTGGCCGCGTTCGTGCAGGGCATCGAGTCCGGCGAACTGCTGGTGAAGACGGGCATCTCGCTGTCGGTGTTGCTGCGCGGTTACGCGCTGGGCGTGTTCTTCGCATTTGCGCTGACATCGCTCGCGGTATCGACGCGCATCGGCCGCGACCTGCTGGCGATGCTGACGTCGATGTTCAATCCGCTGCCGTCGATCGCGTTGCTGCCGATCGCGCTGCTGTGGTTCGGGCTCGGCACCGGCAGCCTGCTGTTCGTGCTCGTGCACGCGGTGCTGTGGCCGCTTGCGCTCAGCATGTATACGGGCTTCGCGGGCGTGCCGGCCACGCTGAAGATGGCGGGGCGAAACTACGGCCTCACGGGTCTGCGCCAGATCGCGCTGATCCTCGTGCCGGCCGCACTGCCGTCGATCCTGTCGGGCCTGCGCGTCGGCTGGGCATTTGCGTGGCGAACGCTGATCGCGGCCGAGCTGGTGTTCGGCGCGAGCGCGGGCCAGGGCGGGCTCGGCTGGTACATCTTTCAGAACCGCAACGAGCTGTATACGGATCGCGTGTTCGCCGGCCTCGCGGCCGTCATCGTGATCGGCCTGCTCGTCGAGAACCTCGTGTTCGACACGCTCGAACGCGTGACCGTGCGGCGCTGGGGCATCCAGCACTGATGTCACCGCACGCGGCAATTCCCGGCGCATGCATAACGTAAGCTGAAATCGGCTTTTCACGCGCGCCGGGTGCGTCCCTATACTTTGCGATGCTGCGCATGCGGCGGTTCGCGCATGTCGCGATCGCGCTGCGCAGCGCCCGATCTTCCCGAACAAGGACTTGCCGAATGACTGCCCGTGATGCCGTCGATCCGCGCGACGCGTTGCGCGACGCGCTTGCCGCGCTACCCGATCTCGCAAGCGCGATCGGGCAGGATGCCGCGCAACGCGAGGCGCGTCGCGAACTGCCGTTCGAGGGGTTCGCGATCTTCCGTCGCTCGGCGCTGGGCGTGCTGCGGATTCCGGTGGAGCGCGGCGGCCTCGGCGGCACGCTGGTCGACCTGTTCGATACGATCGCGACGCTGGCCGCCGCCGATTCGAATCTCGCGCACGCGCTGCGGATCCACTACGACCAGATCGAGACGCTGCGGCTGTCGCCGCGCACACCGTTCAACGACGTACAACTCGAGCGGGCGCTGGCCGGCGCGATCTTCGGCGGTGCGTCGACCGAGCGCGGCACGTCGCGGCCCGGCGAGAACACCACGGTGTTGCGTCGGGACGGCGATCACTATCGCGTGACGGGCCGCAAATACTATTCGACCGGCACCGCGTTTGCCGATTTCGCGCGCATCAACGTGGAGAACGAGCAGGGTGACGCGGTCGCCGTGATCATTCCCGTCGCGCGGGACGGCGTGCAGGTGCTCGACGACTGGGACGGCATGGGCCAGCGCATGACCGCGAGCGGCAGCCTGCTGCTGAACGACGTGCAGGTGTTCGCGGATGAGGTGGCCGCGCGCGACGGCTCGACGCTCGTCGGCCGCCATTGCGGCGCGCTGCGGCAGGTGCATCTCGTCGCGACGGGGGCGGGCATCGTGCGCAACGTGGTTGCCGATGCGCGCCGCTACGTGCTCGGGCACGGCCGCCCGGTGCTGCACAGCCCGGCGCCGACCGCACGCGACGATCATTTCATCCAGCAGGTCGTCGGCGAGCTGTCCGCGCACAGTCATGCGATCGACGGGCTCGTGCGCGAAAACGCGCGGGCGCTCGACCGTTCCGCCGACGCGATCGCAGCCGGCGATGCCGATGCACATGCGCTGGTGCTCGACAGCGCGCTCGCGACGGCACGCACGCAGCTCATCGTCAGCAAGCTGGCGCTGCATGCGGCGGAGCGGCTGTTCGAGGTCGGCGGCGCGTCGGCGACGGCGCGCGAACACAACCTCGACCGGCACTGGCGCAACCTGCGCACGATCTTCAGCCACAACCCGTTGCTGCACAAGGCGCGCGTGATCGGCGACTACGAGCTGAACGGCGTGACGACACACCTGACCGAAGGCCGCGTGTTCTGACCTGGCCGCGCGCGCGGCCCTCTTTTCCGGAAACCCTTCCCGATGACGACCCGCACCGGACACCTGCATCTCGGCGCATTCCTGTACCCGACCGGCCATCACATCGCCGCGTGGCGCCATCCCGGTTCGCAGGCCGACGCGGGCGTCGATTTTCGCCACTACGTGCGGCTTGCCCAGGCAGCCGAGGCCGCGAAGTTCGATCTCGTGTTTCTTGCCGACGGCGTGGGCACGCGCGGCGACGACGTCGAGTTCCTGAGCCGCACCGCGCACAGCTACGTCGCGCAGTTCGAGCCGCTGACGCTGCTGTCGGCGCTCGCGGCCGTTACCGAGCGCATCGGCCTCGTCGGCACCGCGTCGACGAGTTTCAACGAGCCGTTCCACATCGCGCGCAAGTTCGCATCGCTCGACCACATCAGCGGCGGTCGCGCAGGCTGGAACCTCGTCACGTCGTCGAGTGCGCACGAGGCGCGCAACTTCAATCGCGATGCGCATTTCGATCATGCCGAACGCTACGCGCGCGCGGAGGAGTTCGCGGATGTCGTGCGTGGCCTGTGGGATAGCTGGGACGACGATGCATTCGTGCGCGATCGCGCATCGGGCCGTTTCTTCGATCCGCACAAGCGCCACGTACTCGACCATCGCGGCCGCTTCTTCCAGGTGCGCGGGCCCTTGAATGTCGCGCGGCCGCCGCAGGGACACCCGGTCGTCGTGCAGGCCGGTTCGTCGCCGGCCGGTACGCGGCTGGCCGCGCGCACGGCCGAAGTGATCTTCACCGCGCAGCAGACGCTCGACGACGCGGTCGCGTTTTATGCGGACGTGAAGGGCCAGCTCGCGGCGTTCGGCCGCGATCCCGATACGCTGAAGATCATGCCCGGCGTGTTTCCGGTGGTCGGCCGTACCGAAAGCGAAGCGAAGGAGAAATTCGACGCGTTGCAGTCGTTGATCGACCCGACGGTCGGGCTCGCGCTCGTCTCGGGCCTCACCGGCGGGTTCGACTTGTCCGCGTATCCGCTCGACGGCCCGATTCCGCCGCTGCCGGAGACGAACGCCAGCAAGAGCCGGCAGGCACTGACGATCGAGCTCGCGCGCCGCGAAAACCTGACGATCCGCGAACTCTATTTGCGTGTCGCAGGCGCGCGCGGCCACTGGCAGCTCGTCGGCACGCCGGAGCAGATCGTCGACCAACTCGAAGAGCGCTTCGTGCGTTACGGCGCGGACGGCTACAACGTGATGGCGCCGACGTTGCCCGGTGGCCTCGACGATTTCATCGCGCTGGTGCTGCCCGAGTTGCGCCGCCGAGGGCTGTTTCGCGACGACTATGCGGGCCATACGCTGCGCGAGCATCTGGGGCTGCGCCGGCCCGTGCGCCGCGCCACCGCCGCCCGTACCGAAACGGCTGCCTGACGTCAGCGCCGCAGACCAGCATCGCGCAGTAGCGGCAGCACGCGCTCACCAAAGAAGTCGAGATCGGGCTTGAAGTCGTAGAAGCTCAACTGGATGCCGTCGATGCCTGCACGGTGCAGGCGCACGATGGTATCGGCGACTTCTTCCGGCGAGCCGGTGATCGAGATATTGCCGCCGATCGCGCGCGAGGCAGCCTGCGAGCGCTGTTCGAAGCCGCCTCGCCACGCATGCGCGTCACTGTCGAAACGGTGGAAGCTGCCTTCGTCCGCATGCGCGACGATCGCGTCGCGGTACGCACGCGCTTCCGCCGCCGTCTCGCGGCAGATCACGAGCGGGTTGAGCAACGTGCGGATCGTTCGGCCGCGCGCCGCGGCGGCTGCCTTCACCCGTGCGGTATGCGCGGGCAGCGCAGCGATCGCGCGTTCGGCATCCGTGCCGGCCGGGCTCGTGACGAACACGATGTCCGAGTAGCGTGCGGCGAAATCGATGCCCGCATCGGAGCCCGTCGCGTTGATCAGCAGCGGGCGACCGTAGCGCGGCTTCGGCGTCACGAATGCGCCGCCCAGCCGCCAGCTCGACAGCGCCGGCGTGTAGCTGAAATTGTCCGGTTGCGCCCACAACTGCTGGACCGCGTCGAGAAATTCGGCGGCCATTTCGTAGCGCCGGTCGTGTTCGATCCGGTTCCAGCCGAACATCTCGTGCTCGATCGCGCGGTGGCCGGTCACGACGTTGATCCCCCAGCGCCCGCGCGAGATGTGATCGAGCGTCGCGGTGAACTTCGCGAAATGCAGCGGATGCCAGGGCCCGTACAGCACGTGGCTCGTCGCGACGAGGATGATCCGTTCGGTGCGCGCGGTCAGCGCGGCCAGCGTCATGAACGAGTCGAGCGCCTGGCCGTCGAACACACCGCCGTAACCGCCTTTCGGCAGCCACTGCGACAGCGCGAACACGAGATCGAAGCCGAGTGCCTCCGCGCGCGCGACCAGGTCGGCGTTGTAGTCGAAGGTCCAGTCGGTCGTGCGCGGCAGCGTCGACGCGCTCCAGCCGCCGGCCTGGATCGGCAGGAACAGCCCGAGCATCAGCGGCTGCGCGAGGACACGCGAGACGGGGCTGTCGGGGAAATCCGCCGGTGAGCGCACGTCGACGAACGGTGACGGCGCGACCGGAGCGGCGAGGGACGTGTCGCTCATGAAGGCTTCCTTGCGGGTTGGACATGTAGCGGACGACAACGCGCGGCACGTGCGGCGGCGAATCGCCCGGGTGTCATGCACGATGTGCGTGCGCGCGGTTCGAGCCGCGTCATAGCGTGCCGGGCCTCGGATCGGACACGAACCCGTCGCGGTTCGGCATCCGCACGCGTGGCAGCGTGCGCGCGTCGAGCCGTGCATCGGCGGGCACGATGCCGTTCAGATGGAGCACATAAGCGGTGACCGCATAGACTTCGTCCGCGCTCAGCGATTGCGGCGCGTTGTACGGCATCGCGCGGCGGATGTAGTCGAACAGCGTCGTCGCGTACGGCCAGTAGCTGCCGACCGTCTTTTTCGGCTTGGCGCTCGCGAGCGAGCCCAGTCCGCCGACGAGCGGATCGCCGACGCCGCCTTCGCCGCCGGCACCGTGGCACATCGCGCATTTGTCCGCGAACACGTGAGCGCCGCGCGCGACCGTGCCCGAGCCGGGCGGCAGGCCGCTGCCGTCGGGCGCGACGTCGATGTCCCACGCCGCGAGCGCCGCGCGGTCGACCGGCTGGCCGAGACCGTAGCCCGCGCCGAATGCGCTCGGGACGCTCAGGGATGCGACGAGCAGGCAGGCAAGCGGCTTACGCATTGCGCACCTCGCCGTCCGTGCCGATGCGCCAGTTCTGGATGCCGTTGTAGTGGTACTGCGAGTTGACGCCGCGAGCGGCGACGAGCGCCTCGCGGGTCGGCTGCACATAGCCTGTGTCGTCGGTGGCGCGGCTTTGCAGGTCGGCCGGCTCGCCGTTCCAGATCCAGTCGGCTTCGAAGCGCGTCAGCGCGCGATCGCGCACGTCGCCCGCGAGTCGAGCGGGCCGCCAGGTGCGGCCGCCGTCGGTCGAGACGTCGACCGCGCGAATCCGGCCACGCCCCGACCACGCGTAGCCGCCGATCGGGTAATAGCCGTGCGCGGCGAGCCGATGGCCGGCCGACGGCCGCGTGATGACCGACTTCGCATCCATCTCGAACACGAACTGGCGCGCGCAGCCGCCGGGCAGCAGGTTCGTGTATTTCGACGTTTCCTCGCGCGTCATCTCCGGCGCGCGCACCAGTTTCAGCCGCCGCAGCCACTTGATGTTCGTGTTGCCTTCGAAACCCGGCACGATCAGCCGTACCGGATAACCGTTCTCGGGGCGCAGCCGCTCGCCGTTCTGCGCATAGACGACGAGCGCGCGCTCGAGGATCCGGTCGAGCGGCAGGCTGCGCGTCATTGCCGCGCCGTCGGCGCCTTCGGCGAGCAGCCAGCGTGCGTCCGGATCGATGCCGGTTTCGTCGAGCAGCGTCGACAGCCGAACGCCTGTCCATTCGCAGCACGACAGCAGCCCGTGCGTGAACTGAACGGGCAGCCCGCTCGGGCCGTTCCATTCGCTGCCGGTGTTGCCCGAGCATTCGAGGAAGTGGATCCGCGACTCGGACGGAAAGCGCAGCAGGTCGTCGATCGTGAACACGCGCGGCTCGCGCACGAGGCCGTGCACGACGACGCGATGACGCTGCGCATCGATCTCCGGCACGCCCGCATGATGACGCTCGTAGACGAGGCCGTTCGGCGTGATGTCGCCGAACAGGTCGGCGAGCGGCGTCATCGACGAGCCGGAGCCGGGCAATGCCGGCGTGCGGGCGCTGCGGCGGATCACGTCGCGTTCGTGCGGCCCCGGCACGCCGTAGGGCGGCGACAGTAGCGGCGCACCCGGTTCGCGTGTCCATGGCGGCACGTCGAGCGGGGAGCGCGGAGAGAGCGGGGCGAGCGGCTGACTTGCCAGCGCGCCGCTGGCAGGCAGCATCGCTGCCGCCCATCCGCCGGCGAGCCGGCGCAGTGCTGCGCGCCGGCCGCTGCGCGGTGGGTGGGGCGGGAAACGGGAGTCGGTCATGGTCGAACGCGTATCGTGTGCCGGGGCAGCACGCGGGGAAACGCCCATTCTCGGCAACCGAACCCGGTGCGACAAACAACGATTCCCGCTTTGCTTATCGCATCACGCTGCACCACGCTGCACCGCGCCCGATACGCTCGCCGTCAGAACTTCACGCGCAGCCCAGTGACGAACGCGACCTGGCGGTTCGTCGACGACGCGCTGCCGATATTCGAGATCGCCGCGATCTTGCGATAGCCGCCCGACGTTGCCGTGCTCGCGTCGCCGGCCGCGAGCTGGTAGATGCCGGACAGGTAGATATCGGTGCGTTTCGACAGCGCGTAGTCGAACCCGAGCGTGAACTGGTGCCAGCGCGGTTTCAGCGTCTGGCCGCCGGTGCCCGGCAGGCCGCTCGCGCGCCCGTCGGTGAACGTATAGACACCGATCAGCGTGGCCGCCGGCGTGAGCTGGTAACGCGCGTTCACGTCGTAGTTGTTGAACTTGCGCGACGAGCCGTCGAGATAGTTGAGCTGTGTGTGGCTCCACGCAAAGCCCAGCGTCGCAGGGCCGAGCGCGTAGTTCGCGCCGACCACGCCGATCTGCTGCTTGAGCACGCCGCCGTTCAGCCCGTAGAAGAATCCGCCGCTGTAGTCGTTGCCGGTGGTGGAGGTCGCACCGCCCACCGCGCCGCTCGTATTCGACGTCGAATTCGGATGATTGATGCGGACATAGCCGGCGCCCACCGACAACGGGCCGTTCACGTAGTTTGCCGACGCGCCCCACGCGTTGTTGTTCGAGAATCCGGTGCCCGCGCCACCGTTGGCCTGGTTACTGAACGCATAGAGCAGGTCGGCCGTGAAGCCGGCGATCGTGTCGCTGCGGAACTTCACCGCGTTGTTCAGCCGGAAGCTCTGGTTCATGTTGTCGTTGTCGCCCACGTGCGTGGCCGGCGACCAGAAGCCGGACCCCGAGTACTGCGCAACGAGGTCGGTGATCGGCTCGTACTGGCGGCCGAAGGTCAGCGTGCCGAGCCCCTTGCTGGCGAGGCCCACGTATGCGGAGCGGCCGAACAGGCGGCCGCCCTGGCCGAGCCCGCCGTCGCTCGGCCGGAACCCGCTTTCGAGCGTGAAGACCGCCTGCACGCCGCCACCGAGATCTTCCACGCCTTTCAGCCCCCAGCGGCTGCCGCTCAGCTTGCCGCTCGTCTGCTGGATGTTGCTCGCGCCACCCTGATTGTTCGTATAAGCGAACCCGGCATCGACGACGCCGTACAACGTGACCGAACTCTGCGCATGCGCGCTGACCGAACCGATCGAAACCAAACCCAGGACTACCGTTTTTTTGATCATGACTATCCTCTGTTTTTATGGGTACATCTGCGAGGATCACGATCCTATTGATGACGGCGGTGCCGGCGAACGGTCGATCCGTGGTTTGCAAATCGCTGCGCGGCCGATTTGCAATATGAGTTGCCGCAAGCCCTTCATGTGCGCCGCGATCGCGTCCGGCACCCATGCTGCGGCGAACGTATCGCGCGAACGGCGAACGTCGAGCACCGGATACACGCGGGCGTCGTCATATCGATCGATGAAATCGTTCGATGTCCGCACTACCGGCGGCCCGGCGTGCGATGTTTTTACGCAACGCCCGCTGTGCGGCGAGCGCCTGATGCGCTACGTGCGGCCGCATATCGATTCCGCAAAACGTTGGTAGGGCCGTGCGATGCATGACGGTAGAGTCGGGCATCCGGCCTCGGGCCGGCATGCTCCGGGAACGGAAGGGCGCCCAAGCGCATTCGTCCCGGCTGAACCACGAACACGGGAGCCGTCTGTCATGAGTCGCGATGTGCTGTTTCTGCTGGAACCGGGCTTTGCCGATCCGAAGCATCCGGGCCAGCGCTTCGTCTGCCCGCATGGACTGTCGATCGAGGGGCTGCTCGCGAGCGCGCCCGATCGCGCGAGTCGAATCGACGTGAAACGTGTCGGCTTCGAGCGGCCTCGGCACGCGGTGGTCGACGCGCTCGACGATGCGCACCAGGGGCTGCCGGTCCTCGTGCTCGGCCGCGACCAGCCGGCGCCGGACGACGCGCAGACGCTCGGCGACGTGCGCTTCGTCACCGACGCGCGCCGCATCCTCGAACTGCTGGCCGAGCGCCACGGATTTCCGGTGCTGCATTGACGCAGCGCTTTTCACTTCCCGTTTGATCGACCGACAGGAGCATCCGATGTCGTCAATTTCGGCGGCACGTCGCCGTTTGCTGCTTGCCGGTGCCGCGGTGGCGGCGGCGCCATGGGCCGCGAAGGCCGCGTTCGCCACGCCCGCGGTCAGCACCGATCTCGCCGGCACCACGTTGCGCGTCGCAACCTACAAGGGCGGCTGGCGCGCGCTGCTGCAGGCGGCCGGGCTGGCCGACACACCGTACCGGATCGACTGGCGCGAGCTGAACAACGGCGTGCTGCACATCGAGGCGCTCAACGCGGATGCGCTCGACATCGGTTCGGGCAGCGAAATTCCGGCCGTGTTCGCCGCGCGACAGAAGGCCAACGTGCGGCTCATCACCCGCGTGCGCGAGGACCTGAACAACCAGGTCACGCTCGCGCGCAAGGACACGACGATCCGCAGCATCGCGGACCTGAAGGGCAAGCGTGTCGGGTACGTGCGTGCGACGACGTCGCACTACTTCCTGTATCGCCAGCTCGCGGAGGCCGGCCTGAGCTTCGACGATATCCAGCCGATCAACCTGTCGCCGGCCGATGGCTTGTCCGCCTACGATCGCGGCGACATCGACGCATGGGCGATCTACGGCTACAACGGCCAGCTTGCGCGCAATCGCTACGGTGCGCGCGTGCTGAAGACGGGGAAGGGCTATCTGTCGGGCAACTTTCCGGTCTATGCGAACCCGCGCACGCTCGACGATGCGCGCCGTCGCGCGGCGACGGGCGATCTGCTGCTGCGGTTTCGACGCGCGTATGCATGGGCGAACACGCATTTCGGCGACTATGCGCTCGTGCAGAACCGCGAGACGCGCGTGCCGGTTGCCGATCTCGTCGCGATGTTCGACCAGCGCAGCGAAGACTACGCGCTGCTGCCGGTGACGCCCGACGTGGTGGCGCAGCATCAGCAGGTCGCGGATGTGTTCGCGCGGATCGGTGTGCTGGATGGGCCGGCCAATGTCGCGCCGCTGTGGGATACGTCGTTCAACGCGCTGGTCGCGGCGACGTGAGCGGGGGTAATGAGAAGGCGGCCGGGTAAGTGGGGGATTGAGGGCACATGCGCTTTCGGGAAACGCTGCTTTCCCTTCGTGAGCGAGGCTTCACGCCCTGCGCGGACCCCGATGGGAGATTTTCTCGACCGGGTCAGGCGAACGTCGTCGCGACCATGATGCCGAACACGACGCCGATCGCGATTCCGCACAGCCGGCCGTAAATCGACGCGCGCACATTGTCGTCGAGCACGAACGGCGAGCGTTTGTGCTTCCATACCGTGCTGAATGCGACGGGGCGCGTCAGCAGCGTGATGCACGCGATCAGCACCGGCGTGGCGATGAGCATCGCGATGCGCGGCCCGTTCCAGTCGACGCCGTGCATCGCCAGCGAAACGATCGCGGCAAGCGGAACCTCGACGCACAGGCCCAGCAACGAACCGTTGACGAAGGAATCTCCGGGGGACTGGAACATGATCGGTCCTGGCGTTCGGATGAAATCGGCGCCCGGCTCGAGCTCCCGAAGATAAAAAACCATGGCCGTTGCCCAAGGTCGATCGACCGCATTCGACATTAGCCACGATGACGGGCGGATAGTACGGCAAATCATTCGCACGTTGGCGGGTATTCAAGCTATTTAACAAATGGGCCGGGTAGGCGCGCATTTTCGCGCTCAGGGCCGCCCGGACATCGTCGACTGGATCCGACGCGATTTCAATCGACAACCGTACTTCCGTGAATACGAAACCCTGCGCGCCGCTGTATGGCATGCCGTGCAGGGTCACCCGTGCCGAGCACGTATGTCAGATTTTGACAGTTCTTGACAGCTGGAGACTAGTGCAGCGCTATGATCTAACTCTTTATTGGACGGGCATCCTGGAGAACCTCCCATGAGTTTGGCACGCTCACTCAGCGTCGGTATCACAATTGGCCTTCACCACGCGGCAGAAAGTCTCTGGGTCAACGGCATCAAGCAGAACGCCTTGTATCTGATGAAGCTCTTTCAACACTCGCCTCTTGGCCATCAGGTCACCCTCGTCAACACCACGAACGTCCGGATCACGTCGGAACTTCCGTGGGATACCACGCAGTATCCGATACGCTCGTTCGACGATGCGAAAGACTCGCTCGATGTCCTGATCGAACTCGGGGGGCAAATTGACCAGCAGCAAACCGCGTATCTGCAGGCACGCGGTACAAAAGTCGTGAGCTACTGCTGCGGTCCTGAATACGTGCACATGATGCAGGCCATGATTTTTGGCAGACGGCATGCGGAAACGGTATTCATCAACCAACGTTACGATCAAGTGTGGATCATCCCGCAAGTTGTCGATACCAGCGCGAGCTACTTCAGCGTATTACGACGCCAGCCGGTTCGTGAAGTCCCGTTCGTTTGGGACCCGATGTGCGTCGAAGAGCGGTCGGCAGCGCTTCCGCATCGCGGGGAGTATCGTCCAACCGGGCAGTCGAAGCGCCTCTCCATCATGGAGCCGAATATCGACGTTACGAAGTTTTGCCTCTATCCGCTCTTGATTGCGGAACTGGGCTATCGGAAGTTTGGCGAAAAGATATCTTACGTGCACGCGACGAACACGGAGCATCTTGCAAAAAACAGCCCCGAATTTGTTGGCATCGCGCACCACCTCGACCTGGTGAGAGACTCAAAGATAAGCTTTGTCGGCTATTACAACACCCCTCAATTTCTTTCGGAACATACCGACATTGTAATATCCCATCAATCAGGGCTTGCGCTGAATTACTTCTATTTCGATGTGTGCTGGAACGGGTATGCATTGATCCATAACGCATACCTCTGCCGTGAGCTTGGTTATTTTTATAATGGACAGGATGCGGAGGAGGGTGCACTGCAACTCGGGCAGGCAATCGATTCGCACGATGAGAAATGGGTTGACTACAAAAATCGACAGCGCGAATTTATCGGCGGATTTCTGTCGACAAATTCGAGACAAATCGAATCATACGACAGGCTCCTGATCGGTCTTTTTGATTAAATTCACGACATTTCACTGGGAAAATCAGTAAGCCGCTGACTGAAGCGGAGTGAAGTTTGATTCGGAATGGGCGTGTCGCTGCCGCCTTGAGGTCGGTATTGACGGCGAGCCGGTAGCATCAAGTGGAGCGACGTTGGTCTTACACGTTGAGTGCGCTATTCGCTGATCAACGCTTATCTCGAACAGCACGCTCGCTGCCGATGTGCCTGCTTGATGTCGACTACCATACCGCGCTCTGGCCAGACAATGCCGCCGCCATTTCCGATATCGGGCTGCTCCAGTCACCCAATGTCGCTTGCCGATACAGCTGCATGGACCTGTACCACGGCGTATCGCGATGGCTGTTGGACCAACGCTCATCGCATGCAGCCGACAGCAACACCCACACGGGCCGTCCGAATGCTCCAGCGAGGTGGGCCGGTCCTGTATCCACGGCAATCAACAAATATCATTTATTTGACATAATGATGATGATCGCATTTTTTGTTTGTAGCAGCCATATCCTAATGTCGTGTTCTGGCTATTTACAGATGTCGGGTTTTTGACTGCTGGCATGCTGGACGGCTCGTTGAGCGAGCGCGGAGCCGACCATGCAGCCAGCCGGATTGGTGACACTGACGATGCGAGAGCTTGATCGACTCAAGGTAATCCAGGCCGTGGTGGACACGGGCCTGAAGCCCGGACGTGCGGCCGAACGGCTGGGACTGAGCGTGCGACAGGTGGAAAGGCTGGTCATCCGATATCGAGAGCATGGACCTAGCGGCGTTGCTTCGGGCCGTCGTGGCCGGCCAGGCAACCGCAAGCTCGACGAAGGACTAGCGTTACGCGCCTTGACCACTATTCGAGAGCGTTACGCCGATTTCGGGCCGACGTTGGCCTGCGAGAAGCTGTGGGAATGCCATGGCATTCGGCTGGCCAAGGAAACGGTCAGGAAGCTGATGACGGACGCTGGCTTGTGGATTCCACGTCGGCAGCGTCCGCCGAAGGTTTATCAGCCGCGAGCGCGCCGGGCGTGTCTGGGTGAACTGATCCAGATCGATGGTTGCGATCATCGGTGGTTCGAGGAACGGGCGCCGGCCTGCACGCTGCTGGTGTACGTGGACGACGCGACGAGCCGGCTGATGATGCTGCACTTCACGCAGACCGAGTCGACGTTCAGCTACTTCGAGGCCACGCGAGCGTATCTGGAGCGCTACGGCAAGCCGGTGGCGTTCTACAGCGACAAGTACAGCGTGTTCCGCAATACGAGCGCCAGCAAGACAGGCCAAAGCGTGACGCACTTCGGTCGGGCGATGTACGAGCTGAACATTGACACGTTCTGCGCGAACAGCAGCTCGGCCAAGGGACGTGTCGAGCGAGCGCACTTGACGCTGCAGGATCGGTTCGTCAAGGAGTTGAGACTGCGCGGCATCAGCACGGTGGCCGACGCGAACGCTTACGCGCCCTCCTTCATGGCCATGTATAACGAGCGCTTCGCGAAGCCACCGAAGAGCGGCTTTGATGCGCATCGACCGCTGCGGTCCGACGAGGATCTGGATCTGCTGCTGACCTGGCGCGAGACACGCCGGGTCACGAAGGCGCTGACGGTGCAGTACGACCGGGTGCTCTATCTGCTGGACGATACGCCGGGGAATCGGGCGTGGATACATCGTGACATCGAGGTGTGGGAGTACCCGGACGGACGCATCGAGCTTCGGGCGGCTGGCCAGCTACTGTCGGCACAATCCTACGATCGGCTGGCCGAGGTGGATCAAGGCGCGATCGTGGATCACAAGCGCCTGAGCCATGCGTTGCAGGTGGCACAAGCGTTTCAGGCGCAGCGCGACAGCCGGCGGATCGGCACTGCGCCGTCGCGAACGCATCGGGGGCTGCCGGTGCGGGCAAATGAAGCGCAACCCGGCACGAAGAAACCTCGCCGGTTCACGGTGACTGACATGGAAGCCGCGATTCTGGAAGTTGCGTCAAAAGCAGAAACTGAGCGGCGGTCTGCCAAGGCCCGCGGGTGAGCGTAAGCGCCCTGCTGCTTCAGGCTCGGCGCTTCAACGCTGAAGGACGGAAAGGCCGATGAAACATGCGACATCTGTATTTAGCTGGCACTACGACATCTGAATCCGGGTATGACATTAATTGTAGTAGCTAAGTTCAAATGTCCGTTCGGGACGTGCGGCCGTACGGCCGTACGGCTGAACCTGAACGTGCGCCAGGTGGAACGGCTGGTCATCAGGTATCGAGAGCACGGACCTGGCGGCTTTGCTCCAGGCCCGACGGCGCCGTACACGCATGCCGCACGCGGTCGCCCTAATGCGCGGTGCGCCGCAACATCGTCGTGTCGTAACCGAGCGCCCGCACCCGTTCGACGAGCGCCGCGACCTGTTCAGCGGAAGGCTTCGCATCGCGCGTCAGGATCCACAGGAACCGCCCCGACGGTTCACCGACGATCGACCACGCGTAGTCGTCGGCGCGATCGAGCACCCAGTAATCGCCGAAGAAGAACGGCCCGAAGAACGACACTTTCAGCTTTGCGCCGCCGCTGTCCGCCACGATCCTTGCGCGGCCGTCGGCGCTTCGCGCGCGGCCGTCCGGCCCGCCTTCGCGGCAGGTATTGCGCACGCCGACGAGACCGTCTTCCCGCTTCGCATAGTCGGCCGTCACGCCGTCGCATCCGCGCTCGAACCGGTTTTCATACCGCGCGAACTCGTACCATCTGCCGACGTAGCGATCGAGATCGACGGATTTCGCGGGTTGCGGAACGTGTGCATTCCCGCTGGGCCCGCCGGCGAGGCCTGCACATCCCGCCAGCACCAGGGCGGCGCCCGCCACGATCGCTCCCGCCGCCCACAGCGGTCGGCCAACGATACTTCGCTTCATTGCATGACTCTCCGGACACGAAACCCGGTCATTGTGCACGCAACCGACGGTAGTCGGCCGCATTCGCCGCACGTTGCGGCTGCCTGAATCCGCGCGGACGCGTCGCTCGTATCTGGTTGAAGAGATCACAGCGGGCGTTGCGCTGCACAACGTGCAGCGGACGTGCCACCGATCGTTCGATCACATGCATCCGGGAGTGCTATATTTCGCTCGACATTCACATCATGGCGATCCGCGCCATCCACTTCGCATGAGCGACACGCCAAGCGGTGCCAGCGGCTTCGATCAGTCAGCCCCTTCGCACGATGCCGATGCGGATGCCGCGCGCCGCGAACATCTGAATCGGGTGATGCTTCAGGCAGCAGCCGGCGATCAGGCGGCTTTCGCGGAGTTGTATCAGCTGACCGCGTCGCGGGTGTTCGGGACGATCGTGCGCATGCTTCACGATCACGGCGAAGCCGAGGATATCCTCCAGGAGGTCTACACGACCGCATGGCGCCGCATCGACACGTTCGACCCGACGCGCGGCGGCGCGATGACGTGGCTGATCACGCTGGCACGCAACAAGACGATCGACCGCTTGCGGCAGCATCGCGACGCGCAACTCGACGACGAACAGGCGCTTGAGCTTCCCGCCGATGATCCAACGCCCGCCGCGCTGGCGGAGGCCTCGCAGGAGCGCCAGCGCCTCGAGCGCTGCCTCGCGCAACTCGATCCGCAGCAGGGCCGCGCGGTGCGCGAGGCCTTCTTCAGCGGCGCGACCTACAGTGAGCTGGCAGCGCGACTGCGTGTGCCGCTCGGAACCATGAAGAGCTGGATCCGGCGCAGCCTGATGCAGCTGAAGGTGTGTCTGGAGCAATGAATACGCCGGCCGATCACGATCCCGAATTGCGCTGCGCCGAATACGCGCTCGGCGTGCTCGACGCAGACGCGCGCCGCGAGCTGGAGCAGGCCGCCGCGCGCGACCCGGCGTTGCAAGCCACGCTCGAGCGCTGGCAGCGCCACCTCGCCCCGCTCGCGGACGACGTCATGCCCGTCGACCCGCCCGCGCGAACCTGGACGAGGATCCAGCACCAACTGGGCTTCATCCCGCCGTCGCGCCCGCGCAGCGCCGCGCCATCCGACGGATGGTGGAACAACCTGAAACTGTGGCGCTGGGTCGGCATGGGCGCGAGCGTGGCGGCGCTCGGGCTGCTCACGGTCAACGTGATCCGGGTGGGCGAAGCGCCGCCGCGCCCCGCTGCCGAAGACAGCCACTACATGGCGGCCACGCTGGCACAAGCGGATGGCGTCGCACGGTGGACCGCCACGGTCGACTTGCGGCGTGCCCGGATGGTCGTGGTGCCCGCGAACACGCCGCCGGTCGCCGCGGACCGCTCGACGGAGCTCTGGCTGATTCCGCCGAATGCGAAGCCGATCTCGCTCGGCGTATTCGCGTCGAACGCACCAGCGTCGATGACGCTGCCGCAAGCGATCGTCGCGCGACTCGATGCACGCGCGGTGCTCGCCGTATCGCTCGAGCCTCACGGCGGCTCGCCGAGCGGCCAACCCACCGGGCCGGTGCTCGCCACCGGCGCGATGCACACCACTTGACGCGCGCAACGCGCGCTCGCCCTGTAAACGTAAAGCGCGGCGGCGTGCCGCCCGCTGCCGTCTCTCTCGACGACATCACGCATCTCGTCGCATTCGTCTGCATCCGATCGGTCGCCGGCTCCGTATAAAGGGTATCGCGCCCTCGGAGCCCGTATGCCCGCCGTCGTCGTTGCCCTCCTCGCCTTCGTCGGACTGATCCTGTCCTTCACGGCGGTGTGGATTATCCAATTGCAATCCCGGAACGCCGGGATGATCGATCCGGTCTGGGCCGCGACGCTGGGCGGCGTAGCCGTGTTCGTCGCCGTGCTGGCGACCGGCCCGGAATTGAATCGTGCGCTCGTCGCCGCCGGCGGCGGCATCTGGGGGCTGCGACTCGCGCGGCACCTGTGGCGGCGCAATCGCGGGCAGCCGGAGGACCCGCGCTATCGACAGTTCCGCCTGCAGTGGGGCGACGCCGCGCCGCGCAACATGTTCTGGCTGTTCCAGTTGCAAGCGCTGATCTCGATGCTGCTGTCGATCGCGTTCTTCATCCCCGCCTACAGCGCGGCAGCCCCGTCCCGGTTCGCGATTGCCGCGGCAGTCGCGATCTGGATTGCCGCCGTCGCCGGAGAGACGGCCTCCGACCGGCAACTCAAGCGGTTTCTCGCGGATCCCGACCACGGCGGCCAGGTCTGTCGCGCCGGCTGGTGGCGCTATTCGCGGCACCCCAACTATTTTTTCGAGTGCGTGCACTGGCTCGCCTACACGGCCCTGGCGATCGGCATGCCGTGGGGCTGGCTGACGCTGTTGCCGCCCGTCCTGATGGCATGGCTGCTGCTCAAGGTTTCCGGCTTGCCGCTGCTCGAAGCGCGTCTGGTGCAAAGCCGGCCGGGCTACCGCGAGTACATGCGCACGACCAGCGCCATCGTTCCGTGGCCTCCGAGGCCGGCGCCCGGCCCTTCCCCCACTCGATCCGATCACCCTGACGACCGGAGCACGCGATCATGACCGCTACCACCTCGCCACCGTCGCCGGCATCGGTGGCGGCACCCAACGACACCTGGCTGATTCGCTGCTGCGAGCGCGGCTGGCTGCCGGACCGGCTGATCCGGGCCGGCATGCGCTCGCTCATGCGGCAACGCCTGCGCGCCGAACACGCGTATGACGGCGAACAGCGCGCGGCGGCCCACGACACGCTGGTGCGTGAACTGGGCGCAAGCCCGATCGCAATCGAGACGCTCGCGGCGAACACGCAGCATTACGAAGTGCCCGGCAGCTTCTTCGAGGCCCATCTCGGCCCGCGGCTCAAATACTCGTGCGGCTATTACCCGCGTGGCGACGAAACGCTGTCGCAGGCGGAGGACGCCATGCTTGCGTTGTACGCGCAGCGCGCCAGGCTGGCGGACGGCCAGCGCATGCTCGACCTCGGATGCGGCTGGGGTTCGCTGTCGCTATGGCTCGCCGAGCGGTATCCGGCGGCGCAGATCGTCGGCCTGTCGAATTCACACGGTCAACGCCACTTCATCGAGCAATGCGCGGCGCAGCGCGGGCTGACGAATCTGCGAATCGTGACCGGCAACGTGGTGGAGTTCGACTTCGATCCCGCGGATGCCGGTTTCGACCGCGTACTCTCGATCGAGATGTTCGAGCACATGAAGAACTACGGGCAACTGCTCGCCAAAATCGCGCGCTGGATGCACGACGACGGCAAGCTCTTCGTGCACATCTTCGCGCACAAGCTGCTCGCCTATCACTTCGCGGTGCGCGACGACACCGACTGGATGTCGCGCCATTTCTTCACGGGCGGGACGATGCCGTCGGCCGACCTGCTGCTGCGGTTCCAGGACGACGTGCGCATCGCCCGCCAATGGTGGCTCGACGGGACGCACTACGCCCGCACGGCCAATCAGTGGCTCGCGTCACTCGACGCGGCGCGCCACCGGATCATGCCGATTTTCGAGACGGTCTACGGCGCCGACGCCCGCCTGTGGTTCCAGCGCTGGCGGATGTTCTACATGGCGGTCGCCGAGCTGTTCGGCTATGCCGACGGGCAGGAATGGGGCGTCGCCCACTATCTGTTCGACAAGCGCCCGGGTCTCGCGTGAGGGCCGCGATCCCGTGCCGGGTTCTCCGCCGCGTCGCCGCCACGGTCGTGACGGCGCTCGCGATCGGGGCCGCCGGGTGCTCGGGCAGCCCGCCGAACCCGAATCCGCGCGCCGCCGTTCCGCTGTCGACCGTACCCGTCGACTTGCCGCGCTACATGGGCCGCTGGTACGTGATCGCGAACATCCCGTATTTCGCGGAACGCGGCTTCGTCGGCAGCCGCGCCGAGTGGCGCCTGCGCGACGACGGCCGGATCGACGACGCATTCGTCGGCCGCGACGGCGGCTTCGACCAGCCCGAGAAGCACTATCGGTTCGTCGACGCCGTCAAGCCCGGCAGCGGCGGTGGCGAATGGCGCGTGCGGCTGTTCTGGCCCGTGTATGTCACGCAACTGACGCTCTACGTCGACCCCGACTACCGGTACACGATCCTCGGCTACCCGGGCAAGACGCTCGGCTGGATCTTCTCGCGCGCGCCGACGATGGACGAGGCCACCTATCGCTCGCTGCTCGCCCGGCTCGATGCGATGGGTTACGACACATCGCGCTTCAGGCGGGTGCCGCAAACACCGGACCAGCTCGGCAAGCCGGGCTTCGCGTCGCCCGGCGATCGCGAATGAACACCGCACCTGCATCCGCCGCGCGCGGTGCGTCGTATATGAGCACAGGTGATTCCAGAACCTGCTCTTGTGACTGACGGAGACCCTTCGCGATGCACCCGGAACTTTCAATGTCGCGGCCCGGCCGGCGGATCGCCGTCGTCGGCGCCGGCATCGCGGGCCTGGCCAGCGCGTACTTGCTGGCCCGCCGTCACCGCGTGACGCTGTTCGAGGCCGCCGACTATCTCGGCGGTCACACGCACA